>NZ_BAAARN010000003.1:0-300000 GCF_039532215.1 Pedococcus aerophilus
CCGATGGTTGACGCGACGTTGAAGACCTCCACGGTGTACAACCCCGCCCGAGGCGCCTCGAACCGATACCAGTCGACATCACCAGCCGGGGTCAGAGCAGCATTGCGGTCGCCCTCGACTCCGACCGCCAGCACTGACGCAGTCTGCATCGTGTCGTTGTTCTCGACCTCCGCCGCTGCGGGTGCCGCGAAGATGACTGAGGCCGTGAGGACCGTCGCCAAGAGCGCGGGCAAGATCGGGACCCTGATGTGGATGAGTCGGCGCATGAGCTACCTCCGTTGCAGGCGTGTGGCGGAGGCACGGGTACCCACTGATCGGGCCCATCCTGACGCGACCACGCGCGACTGATTTGCGGGAATGTAGCAGGGCCATCAGAGCGCGAACAGTGTCGAATTACGCAGACGGTTCGAGAGGCGACACGCTCGATGTCGCGGCCGCCGAGACCCCGACCGTTGACCGCCTACGCGCGATGTTCGACCGCGCAAGACTGCCACCATGACCTTCTTCCTCGACGAGTCACCTGACGTCTCCCAGCGTCAGTGCTCCGACTGTGGCGCCGAGTACACGCTCGCGAAGAACTTCGTCCTCGACGAGTCGGGCCCGAAGGCGATCGTCTTCTCGGCGCTGCACCAGCACCACGGCGTCCTGGAGGCGTGGATCGACGCGATCCTCGGCACGTTCGACGGTGAAGCGACAGATCAGCGGACCACCTTCGGCGCGCGTGTCGGCCCGGTCGATGGCAGCCCCGAACCGGCCGCCACCGCCGTGCCGGCAGCCGCCCCCTACGAGGACAGCGACCTGTGGGGCCACAAGCTCACGCGGGAGGAGGCCCTGGCACACCCGCTCATCGACGACTTCTGGGCCGTCGTCGACTTCATCCTCGAGAACGACCCCCACGTCAACCACCACGTCTACGGCCACCTCGGCCACTGACCCGTACTGACAGGCCGCGGTCACCGCCCGCTCAACCGATTTTCGTAGACTCGGGACCAAGCCTCAGCAGGGCTCCGGACGAGCGCGCCGTACCCGGTCGGACAAGACGGTGCATCGGAGGTACGTCATGGCCTGGATCGCACTCGTCGTCTCAGGGTTGCTGGAGACCGTGTGGGCATCAGCCCTCGCCGAGTCCCGCACCCTCACCCGCCCCACGCCGACCGCGGTCTTCCTCGTCGCGATGATCGCGTCGATGGCCGGTCTCGGCTTCGCGTTGCGCACGCTTCCCGTCGGCACCGCGTATGCCGTGTGGGTGGGGATCGGCGCGGTCGGCACCGCGGTCTACGGCATCGTCGCGCTGGACGAGCCCGCGTCCGTGGTCCGCCTGCTGTGCCTCGGCCTCATCGTGGCCGGCGTGGTCGGCCTCAAGCTCGCCCACTGACGCCGGAGGCTGCACCGGGCGAACCGGCCAGGTTCACCAGGGCCTCGGGTTGCGCTTCGCTTCGGCCTCGCCCTCGCGCAGCGCGAGGCGGAAGGACGCCAGCCCCTCCGCGAGCGTGCGCCCGAGGCCCCACTCACCACCAGCTACGTGAGCTTGGCTGCCGCAACAGTCAGGAAGGGCCAGGCGGGCAGCAGCGGAGCCATGTAGGCGCCCGTCGCGTGGTAGACGTCGGGACGGCCCGGCCACACGACGAACCCCTCGTTCATGTCGGCGTCCAGCTCGTTGATCCACATGCCCGACGTGTCGACGAAGTGCGCTGCCGCGTGGTCCCAGAGCCGGCGGTACCACTGCTCCCACTCGGCCTCCCCGGTCAGTCCGCCGAGCAGCGCCGTCGCCTGGATGCCCTCGCAGATCGGCCAGTGCAGCCGAACGTCGGAGACGGGCTTGCTCTCCCAGTCGACCGTGTAGACCAGACCCTCACGACCGTCGACTCCCCACGCGGACAATGCCTTTCGCGCAAGAGCCTCCGCGGAGGACAGCACCCACTCGGGCGTCTCCACCCGCGGCGAGGCGTGCAGACCGCACAGCAGCCGAGCCCACTCGAGCAGGTGCCCGTACGTCGCGCCATACGGTCGGAACGGGTCGTTGGGGTTGTCGACGTTGTAGTCCGGCAGCTCCTGCCACTGGGCGTCGTAGTGCTCGGGCAGCAGCCAGTCGCGACCGCGGGCGTGCTTCTCGACGATGCGTTCGCAGATACGCAGGGCTCGCTGGTGCCAGACGTCGTCGTCGAGCGCGTCACCGATCGCGAGGAACGCCTCGACCGCGTGCATGTTGGCGTTGGCCCCGCGGTACTCCTCGGGGTCGTCCCACGTCGCCGACCACGACTCGCAGAGCGCCCCTTCGTCCTCGCGCCAGAACTTCTCCTCCACGATGCGGGTCGCCTCGCGCGCCAGCGCCTGCGGGTCGCCGACCGCGCGCGCCCCCTGGGCCTGCGCGGTGACGGCCGAGGCCGCGGCGAGGACCACGTGCACGTGCTCGTATGCCGTCTTGCGCCCCGCCCGCTCCAACGTCCCGAACCAGCCGCCCTCCGCCTCGTCACGGAAGGCGCCGTCCAGGGACGCCAGTCCGTGGGCCAGCAGTCGTTCGGAGCCGGGGATCCCGAGCACCGACGCCAGGCCGGCCACGTGGGTCATGCGGGCGGTGAGCAGCAGCGAGGGTTCGCGGCCGGGCATCGGCGAGCCGTCGCCACCGAGGTAGGCGAAGCCGCCGCCGGGCAGCACGCTCGGGCCGACGAACTCGATCATCCGGGCGAACCGCTCCTGCACCCACAGCCGGTGTGCAGGGCGCTCGGCCCAGCGAGTGGGGCCGGTGCCGCTTCCGACCTCAGCTTCGGAAGCGGCACCGGAGATGGTGGGGGTGGGTGCGGAGGAGGTGGTGTCGGTCATGACGCCTTTCCGGCAGTGGCGGGGTGGGACGGCTCGGTCCCCAGTCTGGCGCAGGCGGCGAGGAAGCCTCCGACGAAGGTGTCTCCGAGCCCGACGGTCGTCGGGTCCGGCACCTCGAGGGTGGGCACGGCCACGACCGCGACCTGCTCCCCCGCGATGTCGCCGATCCGCTCGGCGAAGGTCACCGCCTCCGGCTCCGGGGTCGCCCCTGCGACGCTGGTGATGTGGTCGTGGGTGACGAGCTCGCCGTGGGCGTAGCGCGCTGTGGCCAACGCGGTCCCGGTCGCGAGGGCCGCGCGGTAGCGGGCCGCCGACGCACCGAAGGCCAGCGCCCAGTGCCGGGAGTGGACGACGATCACCGGGACGCCGAGGCGCACCGCTAGCGTCGAGACCGCGGCCAGCACCGCATCGGCGTCGAGCAGGTCGAGCGCGCCTGATGCGGAGACCGCGTCGGCCAGCTCTTCGTCGCTCAGGCTGTAGACGTCGACGAGGGCGGCCATCCGGCTGCGGACGACCTCGGCGAACTCCGGCTGGTGGAACCCCGCGTCCTCGTACATGACGACGCCCGAGGTCCCCAGGGCGCGTCGGGCGAGGACGGCGGACTCGACGTCGTCCAGCCGCTCGCGCAGTCCGGCCAGGGTGCGCATCGCGTTGAACCCGGACACGAGGAAGACCGTCGCCCCGGCCACCGCAGACACCAGGTCGGCGCTCAGGACGAGCTCCTCGTTCGCGGGGTCGTTGACGTAGATCAGCCGGTTGGCCCGGGTCGCGACCAGGTCCAGCCGGTCGGTGACCACCCGCGCCCCAGCGGGGTACTGCACGACCAGGTGCGGGTAGGAGGGCAGGTCCACGTCAGGGACCAGCGCCTGCGTGCCCGGCGGGAGCAGGCTGCGCACCATCTCGCTCTCGAACGCCAGGTGGACCGTCGCCTGCTGGCCCAGGCGCAGCATCGCCGTGGCGGCCCGCACGCACGTCCCACCGATGGAGGCCACCCGGTCGAACCGCGCGCAGAACTCCTCGATGACCGCCGGTTCGTCGACCCGGCGCTCACCCCCCGCGCTCCGGGCGAAGTACCCCAGGATCGACACCACGAGATCGCGCTCCGAGCAGATCGGCCGCTGGCCGTCCAGCTCCTCGGGCACGACGCCATACGTCGATGCCAGTGAGCTGAGCACCGCTGCGTCCCAACGGATCTCGCAGTCCAGCGCGGCCCCGAACCCCAGCACGACACCGGCCGCCGGGATGAGCGGCTGGCTCGTGCTGGGGTCCACCGTGGTGGGGTGGGTCATCGTCGGGGTCCTCCGGGACGATTCGGTCGGGTGTCGGCCGGTCAGGGCCGGGTGCAGGTCGGTCTCCGCTCGGGTCGGCGACCTAGTAGAGCGAGGCTTTGCCGTCGGCGTTGAACAGCTCGATCTTGTGCGCTGCCGCAGCCTTCATGGCCTTGATGCAGTCGGGCTGGATGGAGTTCGGCTCACGCAGCTTCGGGTCGTTAGCCAGCATCTCGCGCATCTTCCCGTGGTAGGCCACCTTGATGTCGCTGGAGATGTTGATCTTGGCGATGCCGCGGGACACCGACTTGGCGATCTCCTCGTCGGGGTTGCCCGAACCGCCGTGCAGGACCAGCGGGATCGAGACCTTGGCCTCGATCTGCTCGAGCAGGTCGATCTTGATCTCCGGCTTCATCCAGTCGGGGTAGAGGCCGTGGCAGGTGCCGATGGCGACGGCGAGGCTGTCGACGCCGGTCTCCTGGACGAATCGCACCGCGTCCTCGGGGTCGGTGTAGACGATGAACTCGGTGCCGGCCTCGGCCTCGTCGTCGGCCTTGCCGATGGTGCCGAGCTCGGCCTCGACGCTGAGCCCCACCGCGTGGGCCGCCTCGACGACGCGCTTGGTGATGGCGACGTTCTCGTCGAAGGACACCAGGGACTTGTCGATCATCATCGAGGTGAAGCCGAGCTGGATCGCCTTGAGCGACTCCTCGTAGCTGGCGCCGTGGTCCCAGTGGATCGCGACCGGCACCGACGAGCGCAGCGCCAGGTCCGTCGCGGACCGGAGGAAGCTGTCACCGACGTGCTTCTGCTCGTCGGGGTGGATCGCGATGATGAGCGGGGAGTTGGTCTCCTCGCTGACCTCGAAGATCCCCTTCATCATCGCGTAGTCGCTGATGTTGAAGGCCGGCACGGCGAACTGGTTCTCGCGGGCGACCTGCAGGAGGTTGACTCCGTTGACGAGCATGGGTGTGTCTCTCTCTGTGTGGGGAGGGGTCTGGGCGTCGACGGTCGACGGTCAGCTCTTGACTGCACCGGCGGTCATGCCGCCGATGAAGAACTTCTGGAAGAACACGAACAGCACCAGCACCGGGATGCTCCCGAGCACACTCATGGCCATCATTTCGCTCCACTCGTAGGAGTGCTGGCCCATGAGGAGCTGGATGCCGATCGGCACCGTGCGCATGTTGTCGGTGCGGGTGAGGGTGAGCGCGAAGAGGTACTCGTTCCACGCGATCATGAACGTGTAGACGGCCACCGAGACGATGCCCGGCAACGAGATCGGGACGAGGATGCGCCACAGGGCACCGAACGACGTGGTGCCATCGACCCGCGCGGCCTCGTCCAGCTCACGGGGCAAGGTGTTGAAGTAGCCGGTCATCATGACGATGGCGTAGGGCAGCGTGAACACCATGTAGGTGAGCACCAGGCCCTGGTAGCTGTTGTAGAGACGCAGGGCCACGATCAGGCCGAAGTACGGGATGAGCAGCGTGATCGGCGGCACCGCCTGGATGCCGACGATGATCACGTTGACCAGTCCCTTGCCGCGGAACTGGTAGCGGCTGAAGGCGTAGGCGGCGAGGATCGCGCAGATCAGCGTCAGCACCGTCACCGCGATGGCGACGACGTAGCTGTTCACGAAGAACCGCACCTTGGTCGGGTCGGTGAGGACGGTCGTGTAGGCGTCGAAGGAGAAGTTGTCGGTGATCAGCCGCGGCGGGAACTCGAAGATCTCGGAGTTCGACTTGAACGAGCTCGAGAGCATCCACAGCACCGGGAGCCCGGCGAACAGGGCACCGAACACCAAGCCCGCCCACGTCCCGATCTTCAGGGCCGCCTTCTTGCGGGGGTTGGTCGTGGTCATCACGGTCATGGTCAGTCCCTCACTCGCTGGTGCCGCACGTAGAAGACGGCGAGGACCAGGGCGACGGCGAGCAGCATGACGGCGCTGGCCGAGGCCTGGGCGAACTGGTACTCGCTGAACGCGAGCTTGTACGTGTAGGTGCTGAGCATCTCCGTGCGGTCGAGCGGACCGCCGCCGGTCGTCATCCAGATGAGGGGGAACTGCTGCGACGTCCAGATCATGTCGAGCAGCGCCATGCTGAGGATGATCGGTCGCAGCGAGGGCAGCGTGACGTGGAAGAACCGACGCCACCACGAGGCCCCGTCCACCGCCGCCGCCTCGTAGAGGTCCGCGGAGATGCCCTGCAGACCGGCGAGCAGGCTCACCATGAAGAACGGGTAACCGGCCCAGATGTTGATGAAGGTGACGGCCGGCAGCGCGAGGTTCAGGTCGGCGAGCCAGGCGATCGGGGTGTCGATGACCCCGGCCTCGCCCAGGACGTAGTTGACGACGCCGTTGGGGTCGAGCAGCAGGCGCCACAGGATCGCGATGATCGCCACCGTGAGGAGCCACGGGAGGACGAAGATGGTCCGGAAGATCGTCTTGGTCCAACGACCGAGCAGCGGCGAGTTGAGCAGCATCGCGAAACCCAGTCCGAGGACCAGGTGGGCCAGGACGCTGCTGCCGGTGAAGACCGCGGTGTTCTTGATGGCCGTGTGGTAGACCGGGTCGCTGAGGATCGTCACATAGTTCTGGAGCCCGACGACGACCGAGGTCGGCGTCATGATCACGTTGTCCAGCAACGAGTACCGGATGACGACGGCGATGGGCAGGATCATCAGGACGAGCATCAGCACGATGACCGGGGACAGGTAGCCGTACGGCTCAAGCGTGCGGACCAGGCGCTGCCGGCGACGTGAGGACGTGCCGCCCTTGCGCTTCGCCGGCCCGGGGGCCTGCGGTGGTGCGGTGGAGATCGAGGTGTCGATCACGGGGTGCCTCCTGAGGGGCGGGTGGGCCGTCCTGCGACGGTGGCCGCTGGCCGGCCCACCCTCCTCACGTCAGAACTTCGCGGACCACGCCTTCTGGGCGTTGTTCAGGGTCGTGTCGACGGGCTGGTTCTCCGCCAGGGTCTTCTGGAGCTCCACGTCGAAGGACCGCATCAGGTCCTCCGCCGTCGGCAGGCCGGTGAACTCGTTCGCCGGCACTCCCTTGTTCCAGATGTCGAAGGCCGTCTTGAACATCTCGTCCGACTGGACGAAGTCCGGGACCGACTCCTTGTTACCGGGGAAGGCGTTGGCCACCGAGGACAGCTTGGAGTTGGTGTCCTTGCTCATCAGGAACTCGACGAGCTTGAGGGCTTCCTTCTTGTGCTTGCTGTTCTCCGAGACACCGATGCCCCAGGACGCGTACGGCATGCCGCGCTTGCCGGTGTAGCCGTCCTCGGCCGGGATCGCCGAGATGCTGAACTTGAGGTCCGGCGCGTTCTCCCGGATCAGGTTGATGTGGGCCAGGGAGTCGATCATCATGCCGACCCGGCCGTTGGTGAACTGCTCGACCTTGTCCTGCTCCTTCATCGTCAGCGCACCGGCAGCGATCGCCTTGGCGTCGTTCAGCTCCTTGATGAACTCGACGACGCTCTTGACCGACGAGTTGGTCAGGTCGGGCTGGCCGTCCTTGAGCATCGAGCCGCCGGAGGCCCAGACCCACGACATGACGTCGTTCTGGATGCCGTTCGGCGCGTCCTGCGCCAGCGGGAGGACCCAGCCGGAGTTGCCCTTGCCACTGGCCGTGACCTTCTTGGCCGCGTCCACGAACTCGGTGCGGGTCGACGGCGGGGCGTTGACGCCGGCCTTGGCCAGCAGGCTGTCGTTGGTGAACATCGGGTAGACGAAGTTCACGACGGGGATCATGTACGTGTTGCCGTCGACCTTGATCTGGCTGGCCAGCTCGCTGTCGTCGTAGCCGGACTCCTGCATCAGGGCGGTGAGGTTGGTGATCGCCTTCTGCTTGGAGAAGTCGTTGACCCAGGCGCCGTCGAGGCCGACGACGTCGGCGAGGGTCTTGGACGCCGCACCGGCGACCGTCTGCTGCTGGGTCGAGGCGTAGGGCGCGCTGATGAGCTTGACCTTGACGCCGGGGTTGGCCTTCTCGAACTCGTCCATCATCCCGCGCAGCGACCCCTTGGGGAGCTCGGGCTCCCACCACTGGGAGAACTCCAGGACGATCGAGCCGTCCGCTGCGGTGCTGTTGTCATCGGCGTTGGCGCCGATCGGCGCTCCCTCTCCACCCGCGCATGCTGCGAGGAGGCTGAGCGCCGAGACGACTCCGACCGCCATCACCACCCGTGAAGCACGACTCTGTGCTCGCATTGCTGCTCCGTTCCTTCGGCGCCATCGCCTGCGTGTAGTTGCTGTTTCCTGCCTGTTCCTGCGACATTAATCCGCAGGTTGCAGCATGGTCAAGAGGTTCGACGCATCAAGATCGGTCGGTGAGACACCCGGTCAAACCCACCGGACGACATCCGGAAAGCCTTGTGCACCAGTCCTCTGAGCACGAAAACCCCCACACGCGGCATACCGGTCGCGCGTGGACCCACCTCCCACGAACGGGGCACTTTGATGCGTCAAGCAGCACCAACACGTAGGACAAGGCGCACAAACGCCCGTATGCTCCCCGCCATGGAGGACGACTCGACCCACCTGCCGGCCAGCCGCAAGGCGGCGATCGTCGCGCTGGTCGCCGACGCGGGGCAGGTCACGGTGCAGGCGCTGGCCGAGCGGCTCCAGGTCTCTGCCGACACGATCCGGCGCGACCTGGACCACCTGGACGGTGAGGGTCTGGTCATGCGGACGCGCGGCGGTGCCGTCGACCCGACCCGGATGCCGCGGATGGACCCGGGGCTCAACACCCGCATCCAGGTCCACCCCGACGCCAAGGAGCAGATCGGGGCCACCGCGGCGAGCCTGGTCACCGACGGCGACGTCCTCATCATCAACGCCGGGACCACCGCCCTGGCGGTCGCCCGCCACCTGCGTGAGCACCGGGGCCTGACCATCGCCACGAACAACCTGCGGCTGGCGACCGAGATCTCCCCCAAGTGCTTCCGCGACCTCTACCTCTTCGGCGGGGACGTGCGGCACGCCGCCCAGGCGACCATCGGCCCCGTCGCCTTCCCGGTGTCGCTCGGCGGGCGCGACATGGACATCCGCTGCGACCTCGCGCTGGTCACCGTCGGCGGGGTCTCGACCGACGGCGGCTACTCGACGAGCAACCTCGCCGAGGCGGCGATGATGCGCGAGATGCTCGGTGTCGCAGGCAAGGTCGCGATCCTGGCCGACTCCTCGAAGCTCGGGCGACGGCTGTTCGCCCAGATCACCCCGCTCGACGCCGTGGACTACTTCATCACCGACAAGGAGCCTCCTGCCGACCTCGCGGCGGCCCTGCGCAAGGGGCACGTCGAGGTGCTCTGGGCGCCGGTCGCCTCCGCCGCCTCCTGACCCGCTCCCGGCCCGGCCGAGCACCCCCGGCCACTCGCCGTCGTTCACTTCGTCCGAGCGGTTCTGTTACCTCGTCCGACCGGGTGAGGACGTCGGGAACCCGCCACGCACCGCACGGAGACTCGGCACGATACGAGCATGGAACTGGACCGTGAGGGGCGCACCGACCTCCACTACGCAGCGGCCGACGGCGACCTCGCCGTGGTCCGTCGGCTCGTGGAGCTGGGGTTCGACGTGTCGCTCGCCGACCTCGAGGGCTACACGCCGCTGCACTTCGCGGCGCAGTACCAGCGAGCCGACCTGGTGTCGTTCCTCGTCACCGCCGGCGCCCCGCTCGAGGCGCGCGACCAGTGGGGCAACACCCCCCTCTGGCGGGCGATGTCCTCCTCCCGCGGACGCGGCGAGACGATCCTGGCCCTCCTCGCCGCCGGAGCCGACCCCGACGCGGAGAACAACCACGGCACCTCCCCGCGCACCGGCGCGCTGCGCATCTCCAAGTACGACGTGGCGCAGTTCTTCATCGACTTCAGCGCCAGCCGCGCCAGCTGACCCACGCGAAACCCGCCCGGCGCCGGCCCCACGGCGGTACCGTCACGGCACTCGACGAGTCGGCCCGGACGCAGGGGGTTCCATGAGCACCGACATCCAGCTGGCCCGACGGCCCTGCGCCGAGCTCATCGCCGGCGGCTTCATCGCCCTGCCGCTGGGGCTGGCCGTCTACCTCCTGACCCATGACGGCCCCACCCGGGCCTACCCGGTGATGGGAGTCCTCATCGCCGTCGTCGGGTGGGTGCTGCTCGGCACCGGCGTGACCCGTGCGGGCGCGAAGGTCGACGACCTCTACCGCACCCACGTCACGCGGTCGAGGGCGTCGAACCGGTGACGATCGACCGCTCTGGTCCGTGGTGGAAGGGCACCGAGGCCCCGGACCTGGACGCTTTCCTCGTCGACTTCACCGCCGACGGGTATGCAGCCGAGCGCGTCGTCCACGCGGCCCTCTGAGGCGCCGGCGTCAGGCGTCGGTGTCAGGCGCCGAGTCGCGCCGCCCGGGCCGCCTCGACCTTGGCGGCCCGCTGGCGCTTGAGACGCATGTGCGGGTCGTCGGCCTCGGTGAGTTGGGCGGGGCCGAACAGGTGCCACCCGACGTACTTCACGCCATACCCGATGCGGTAACCCACCGAGAGTCCCTCGTTCCTGCTCTTGCCCATGATGGCTCCCTAATAGTTAGTGCACGAATGATTTGATGCCTAACTGTAAGCCCGCACCTGCGTAGGATGAAATCGTGTCCCGCTCACCTCGCCCCGCTGCCGCCAGGACCACCCGCGAACCCGACCTGCTCGCCCTCGACCGACAGGTCTGCTTCGCCCTCGCCGTGGCCTCGCGCAACGTCATCGGTCTCTACAAGCCGTTGCTCGAGCCCTTGGGCCTGACCCACCCGCAGTACCTCGTGATGCTCGCCCTCTGGGAGGAGTCGCCGCTCAAGGTCTCCGAGCTGGCGGATCGGCTCAGCCTCGAGCCGGCGACGCTGTCGCCGCTGCTCAAGCGGCTCGAGGTCGCCGGCATGCTTACCCGCGGCCGTGACCCGCACGACGAGCGCGCGCTCGCCATCACCCTCACCACGAAGGGCCGCCGCGCCCGCCGACAGGCCGAACGCATCCCACCCGCGATCATGGCTCGCCTCGGCATGGGACTCCCCGAGCTCGAGGCGCTCCGCGACGGCCTCACCCGTCTCATCGACGCCGCCGCCAGCGAGGCCCCGCTGGGCTGACCGATGAGTTCTCGCACCCCGGGCGGTCTCCACTGCAGCACGTCCCGCACCCGCCGAACCAGGAGGCGACCATGGCCACCACGCACCACCTTGCGACCCCCGACGTCACCCTCGTCTACGACGTCCACGGCGCGCTTCCGACGGCCGACGGGCGGCCGCCCCTCTTCATGGTCGGCGCCCCCATGGGAGCAGAGGGATTCACCACCCTCGTCGGCCTCTTCGCCGACCGCACCGTGATCACCTACGACGTCCGGGGCATCGGCCGCAGCGAACGCTCGGACGGTTCGCTCGTGCAGACCCCCGAGCAGAACGCCGCCGACCACCACGCCGTCATCAGCGCCCTGGGTGCGGGGCCGGTGGAGATGTTCGCCAGCAGTGGCGGTGCGGTCAGCGCCCTCGCTCTCATCGCTGCGCACCCCGAGGACGTCACGACCGTGGTCGCCCACGAACCGCCCCTGCTCGCCGTCCTTCCCGACGCCGACGCCGCCTTCGCTGCCGAGCGCGCCGTGCACGCGGCCTACCAGGAGCGCGGCCAGGGGGCGGGGATGGCGGCCTTCATCGGCCTCACCTCGTGGTCGGGCGAGTTCACCCCGGAGTATGCGGCGCAACCGGCCCCGGACCCCGCCCAGTTCGGGATGTCGGCGGAGGACGACGGCTCCCGCGACGACCCGCTGCTCTCCGGGGTGTCCGACGCGATCACGGCCTACCGACCCGACCTCGACGCCCTGCGGTCGGCCACGACGCGGGTGGTGCTGGCCGCCGGCATCGAGTCGGCGGGGACGATCACGGACCGCTCGACCCAGGCTCTGGCCGAGCTCCTCGGCCAGGAGGTCGTGGTCTTCCCGAGCCACCACGGCGGGTTCATGGGAGGCGAGCACGGCTACGGCGGACAGCCGGAGGCCTTCGCCGCCAAGCTCCGTGAGGTCCTCGGCTCGTGACCGACCTCAGACGTTGAGGAAGAGCGTCGCGTTGAAGAGGCTGATGAGGAACCCCGCGACGAGGATGGCGTCCAGCACCCCGTAGGACATGAGATGGAAGTTGGCGAGCTTCCACCGGAGGGGCGCGTCGGCATACCCCCGCGGTTTCCAGCTCCGCATCCGTGAGGCGTACCAGCAGACGAGCACCACGCCGTAACAGATCGCACTGAACTGCCACGCACTCCTCATGGGGACAGTGTGCGTCGGCCGGGTCGATGCCGCGCACCGGGGTCGGCCGTCCGGTCAGACCTCCGCGGCATCGCCCCCTCCGTGCCCTGGGCGCCGCTACCGTCCTGCCACGTCACAGGCGCCCCTCTGCCCCCACGGAACCGCGCCGCGCCCTTCGAAGGACGTCCCATGAGCGCCACCTCGCCGACCCGCCCACGACACGCCCCCGCATCGGTGCGCAAGGCGCGTCGCTGGCTGGCTGTCGGCGCCGCGGCAGCAGTCGCCGTGACCGGCCTGGCGGCCTCGCCGGCGCAGGCCGTCCCCATCTCGCCCGACCCGTCCACGCCGACGGTCGTGTTCCGCCCGGCGGAGCACCGAATCCGGACCATGCTCGACGACCGGGTCACGACCGCGCGGTTCGGCACGTCGTTCACCGGGGCCGTGGTCGACGCCGCGACCGGGCGGGTGGTGTGGACCAGGAACGGGACGACGGGGCTCATGCCCGCCTCGACGACCAAGCTCGTCACCGCCACCGCCGCCCTGCGCGTGTTCGACGCCTCGCACCGGTTCGTCACCACCGTCAAGCGGGGTCCGTGGTCCGACCAGGTCATCCTCGTCGGATCGGGCGACCCCTCCTTCAGCTCGGCCCAGGTCGCGGCCCTCGCCGCGACCACCGCGTCAGCCATGAAGGCCTCCGGCCGGACCACGGTCCGGGTGTATGCCGACGACTACCTCTTCCCCGCACCCTCCCTCGCGACGGGGTGGAAGTCCTCGTACGTGCCTGCCGACACCACCTGGCTGCGGGCCCTGGTCGTCGACGGCCGGCAGAACGCCGACACGAGCATCGACGCGGCGAGGCTGTTCGCCGCCGAGCTCACCGCGAACGGGCTCACCGTCGCCAAGGTCGGACGCGGTCGTGCCGCGGTGGACGCCCCGGTCCTGGCGACCTCGGCCGGTGCCACCGTCGGCCAGATCGTCACCCCGATGCTGCTCGACTCCGACAACGAGCACGCCGAGGCACTGCACCGCCTCGTCTCCATCAGGACCGGTCACGGCAACACGTGGGAGCAGGCACAAGCCGCGCAGACCGCGGTCCTGACCACGGAGCGGCTGTCGGCGACGGCGCTCCACGACGGCTCAGGGCTGTCCCGGAGCGGGCGGCTCTCGGGCCTGCAGCTCGCCCGGATCATGGCCAACGCGTTCGAGCCCGGCAACACCACCCGGCTGTCGCTGCTGCGGTCCGAGAAGGGCCTGCCGGTCTCCGGCAGGACGGGAACGCTCAAGGCCTCGATCGGAAGGTTCACCACCACCGAGTCCACCTGCGCCGTCGGCCGGGTGCACGCCAAGACCGGGACGCTCTCCGACGCGGTCGCCCTCGCCGGCTGGACGGTCGGGGGCGACGGCCAGGTGAAGACCTTCGCCTTCGTCGTCAACGGCAAGGACGCCAGCCTGTCCCTGAAGCAGGGCCTGGACATGCTCGCCGCCACCGTGACGGGGTGCTACTGACCCGCGCAGGTCAGTTCCACATGCCACCGATCTCGTTGGCGCCGTAACCCGGGGTGAACTTCACCGTGCCGGGGAGCAGGTCGCCGTGCTCGTCGGCAGCGCGCTCCTCCTTGGTGCGGTGGTCCCTCGAACGGATCACGACGGCTGCGACGATGCCGGCGACGGCGGCCAGGGCGCCGATGGAGAAGACCCCGATGAGCACCACTGCGAAGAGGTTCACGACGACACCGTCCCGTTCCTTGGGCCATCTCCCCGCCATTGGGGAGCAGCTCTGCCGCTCGCGATGATCCGGCATCCGACACCATCACACAACCACTTTGCCGCATGACGCGGCGGGCAGCAGACTGCACCCCATGACCGAAGCCCAGTGGTTCCGTGAAGCCGTCGTCTACCAGATCTACCCGCGCAGCTTCCAGGACAGCAACGGTGACGGCATCGGCGACCTCCGCGGAATCATCGACCGGCTCGACTACCTCAAGACGCTCGGTGTCGACGTGCTCTGGTTGTCGCCGATCTACACCAGCCCCCAGGACGACAACGGCTACGACATCGCCGACTACCAGGACATCGACCCCACTTTCGGGACCCTCGCGGACGTCGACGAGCTGATCGCGCAGGCGCACGCCCGCGGCATACGCCTCGTCATGGACCTCGTCGTGAACCACACCTCCGACGAGCACCCGTGGTTCGTGGAGTCGCGCTCGAGCACCGACAACCCCAAGCGTGACTGGTACTGGTGGCGCGCGCCGCGCGAGACCGCCGACGGCGGCACGGGGGCGCCCACCAACTGGGAATCCTTCTTCAGCGGACCCGCCTGGGAGCTCGACGAGGCGACGGGCGAGTACTACCTGCACCTGTTCAGCCGCAAGCAGCCCGACCTCAACTGGGAGAACCCGGAGGTCCGCGAAGCCGTCTACGCGATGATGCGCTGGTGGCTCGACCGTGGTGTCGACGGGTTCCGGATGGACGTCATCAACATGATCTCCAAGGTCACGTCGCTGCCCGACGGCGAGCCGATCCCCGGCGACTCCGGCCTCGGCGACGGCACCCAACACTTCCTCAACGGGCCCCGGATCCACGAGTTCCTCCAGGAGATGCACGCGGCGGTGTTCGAGGGCCGCGCCGAGAAGCTGCTCACCGTCGGCGAGACGCCCGGGGTCACCGTCGACGACGCGGTCCTCTACACCGACCCGGCCCGGCGCGAGGTCGACATGGTGTTCCAGTTCGAGCACGTCGGGCTCGACCACGGCGACCACAAGTGGGACCCGCGCACCCTCGACCTGCGTGACCTCAAGAAGTCCCTCGGGCGGTGGCAGGACGGGCTCGCCGAGACCGGCTGGAACTCCCTGTACTGGAACAACCACGACCAGCCGCGCGCGGTGTCGCGCTTCGGCTCCGACGCCCCCGAGCACCGGATCGCGTCCGCGAAGCTGCTCGGCACGGTCCTGCACCTGCACCGAGGCACGCCGTACGTCTACCAGGGCGAGGAGCTCGGCATGACGAACGTGCCGTTCCCGACCGCCGACGACTTCCTCGACATCGAGTCGGTGAACTACTACCGGGCCGCCGTCGCGTCGGGCTCGGACGCCGCATCGGTGCTCGACGCCCTGCGCACCGGCAGCCGCGACAACGCCCGCTCCCCCATGCAGTGGGACAGCACCGAGCACAGCGGATTCACCTCTGGCACACCGTGGTTCGGCGTCAACCCCAACTACACCGAGATCAACGCCGAGGCCGAGCTGGCTGACGACGACTCGGTGTTCCACCACTACCGACGCGTCATCGAGCTGCGGCACACCGAGCCGGCCGTCGGCCACGGCGACTTCCGCATGCTTGCCGCCGACCACCCCGAGCTGTACGCCTTCACCCGCGCCCACGACGGCGTCGAGCTGCTCGTCGTCGCGAACTTCTCCGACTCCGAGCTGGCGCTGGACGGGCCCGACGCGCTCGACGACCTCGACGGGTGGGCCGATGCGACCCTGCTGCTCGGCAACGTCGGCGACCCCACCTCGGTCACCGGGCCCCTGCGCGCGTGGGAGGCCCGCGTCCTGCGCCGCTGACCCCTTGGCCCCGGTTGCGCGTTCACGCAACCGGGGCGTCCGGCATTTCGAGGACACGCAGGCGCCGCACCTGTCACCATCGCAGCGTGATTCGAGCAGAACTGGGGTTGGGGGTCCTCGGGACGGCCCTGTGGATCTACTGTCTGCTGGACGTGATCATGGCGGACGAGTCCCGCATCCGGAACCTGGGGAAGTCGACGTGGATCTGGGTCGTGCTGGTGACCTCGGTCGTCGGTGCGGTGGCCTGGCTGGTGGCAGGCAAACCCGAGTCGACGTCGCGCGGGCTGCCCTACAAGGGGAACACCGGCGCAGACCGACGCACCGGCTTCACGGAATACGAACGGCCCGGCCGGTTCGTGGCGACCGACCCCGACGCCGACGCGGCGTTCCTCAAGCAGGTGCGCGAGCGTGCCGAGGCACAGCGCCAGGAGGCGAAGCTCCAACGGCTGGCTCGCGAGCAGCGTGAGGAGCGCGAGCGCCAGGAGATCCGTGAGGCGCACGAACGTCGCCGGCTCGGGCCCAAGGAGGCGAACCCGTACACCCAACCGGGCGACGCGTCACAACCCTCGGCGCCGAACGACCCGACGGCCTAGCCCGTCTCGTCCCGCAGGGCCGCCAGCACCTTGGTGTCGATGCCGTCGGGGCTGAGCCGCATCTCGTAGTTGGCCTCCGACGCCCACGCCTCGAGAGCAGCGGCGACACCGCGACCGCCCGGGTCGCTGCCGCCCTCGCTGCCGTGGTCGCTGCCGGTGTCGTGGCCCAGCGAGGCCAACCGTCGACCGACCTCGTCGGCCAGCTCACCCGTGAGTGGCAGGACCTCCTCCGCCGTCCCGAACAACAGGTCGTTGATCGAGAGCAGCCGGGCCAGCTCCTGCGGCGCCTGCGGGTGGTCGTCGACGCGGACGTCGGCCAGGACCCCGCAGCCGTCGTACCCCGCCCCCGGCGACACGGCATACAGGGCTGCGCCCTGGCGACCCCGCGAGTCGCCGCCGGCCTCGTCCCCCGCGAGCAGGGCAGCGAGGAGCCGGTCGCTCAACGAACCCCCGGCCGACGCCAGCCACGCCCGCTCCATCGCCTCGACGACGTCGCGGCCGGTGAGGATGTTGCCCTGGATGGCGTACCCGCCCGTCGCCTCGCGGCCGCTGACCCCACCGGCCCAGTCCATGCACTCCGTGCCCGTCCAGGTCGCCTGCGAGTCGACCCCCACGACGCCGAGCTGGCGGTGCTCGCGTCCGTCGTCGGGACCGGTGCAGGCAGCGACGGCGGCGCCCGCGTCGCCGCCCCCGGCGAGCGCGTCCAGCGCCGTCGACCGGTAGGACACGCGGGCCATCGCCTGCGTGGCGACGGCACCCACCCCGAGACGGGCCTGCGGCACCACCGCCCCGACGAAGGGGAACTTGCTCGCGACGGCGACACCGAAGGCGTCACCGACCTGTCCGGCGATGGAGAACGTCATGGCGCCGACGCTAAACGCTCCGCCCCACGACGGCACGACGGGGAGCCCGTGGACGCTGCGGTGGGAGTTCGAAATGTCTGGGACAATGGAGCATGGCCGCGCGAACGACCAACCCCATGCTCACCTGGACCACCCTCTCTCCTGCCGTGGCGCTCGTCGCCCTCGTCCTCTCCTGGGGACGTGACCTCGGCACCCTGCCCGTCGTCGTCATCGCCGTGGCGCTCGCCGCCGCGGTGCTCGCCGCCGTGCACCACGCGGAGGTGGTGGCGCATCGCGTGGGTGAGCCCTTCGGCTCGCTGGTCCTCGCCGTCGCGGTCACCATCATCGAGGTGGCGCTCATCGTCACGCTGATGATCTCGGGTGGCCCGGAGACCTCGTCGCTGGCGCGTGACACCGTGTTCGCCGCCGTGATGATCACGTGCAACGGCATCGTCGGGTTGTCGCTGTTCATGGGTGCCCGCAAGTTCAAGCTCATCTCGTTCAACGCCGAGGGCACCGGCGCCGCGCTGGCCACCGTCACGACGCTCGCCGTCCTGACCATGGTGGTGCCGACGTTCACCACCGGTGAGCCGGGGCCGGAGTTCACCCCCGGCCAGCTGGCTTTCGCGGCCGTCATCTCGCTGGTCCTCTACGGCATGTTCGTGTCGACGCAGACCATTCGTCACCGCGACTTCTTCCTGCCCGTCGGCAAGGAGGGCCAGCCACTCAACGACGAGCACGCCGACCCGCCGAGCAACAAGGCGACCTACGCCTCCCTCGGCCTGCTCCTCGCCTCCCTCGTCGCCGTCGTCGGCCTGGCCAAGGTCGAGTCCCCGGCCATCGAGTCGGCCGTGGCCGCGGCCGGGTTCCCGCAGTCGTTCGTCGGTGTCGTCATCGCCCTGCTCGTGCTGCTGCCCGAGTCGATCGCAGCCGTGCGCGCCGCCCAGCGCAACCGCATCCAGATCAGCCTCAACCTCGCCCTCGGGTCCGCGATGGCCAGCATCGGCCTGACCATCCCTGCCATCGCGATCGCCTCGATCTGGCTCGACGGACCACTGCTCCTCGGCCTGGGTTCGACGCAGATGGTGCTGCTCGGTCTCACCGTCCTCGTCAGCGTCCTCACCGTGGTCCCGGGTCGCGCGACCCGACTCCAGGGCGGCGTGCATCTCGTCCTGCTCGCGGCGTTCGTCTTCCTCGCCGTCAACCCCTGACCGGTATGCCGCCGCCGCACCTCACCGGCGCCGGCGGCGGTCGGCAGCACGGTCCCGGCGCCGTCGGCTGAGCCGGGTCCAGACCCAGATCGGGCCGAGCAGGACCAGGCGCAGGGCGGTGTCCTTGAGCCACAGCAGCGCCAGGGCGAAGGCGGCGATGACGACCGCCCAGCCAGAGGCCCGAGCGACGTCCCACGGCCCGCTCGGGTCGAGGAGCACCTCGCCGGGGTCGTCCGCAAGGCGGCGGACGGTCACCGTCGACCCGACGGCATACCGGCCCTCACAGGTGGGTTCGGAGAAGGTGCCGGGCAGGCCGGAGCGTGGCTCCGCCACGGCGAACTCGGTGAGGATCGTCGACCGGCAGCCGTAGCGCGAACCCGTGGGCAGCGCGCCCAGCCGGTCGTCGAGTCCCACGACGACAGCCTGCTCGTCGGGCTGGGACCACCACCGGGCCTCGGACAGGACCCCGACCGCAGCCGTGCCGAGCGACACGACCGCCACCCCGGCCAGCGCCCGGCGGACCCACCGCGGCCACGGTCGCCGCACCCGGTGCTCGGGCCACTCCTGGATCGCCACGCCCGCGAAGCTACCGGGCGGTCGCCGGCTCGGCGTCCTAGCGTGGCTGCATGACCCGCATCGAGGCCGTGCGCGGCGACATCACCCGTGAGCACGTGGACGCGATCGTCAACGCGGCGAACTCGGCCCTGCTCGGTGGGGGCGGTGTCGACGGGGCCATCCATGCCGCAGCCGGACCGACCCTGCTCGCAGAGTGCCGACTGCTGCGCGCGACCACCCACCGCGACGGCCTCGAGGTCGGTGATGCCGTGGCGACCGGCGCCGGCGACCTGCCTGCCCGCTGGGTCATCCACACCGTCGGGCCGGACAGGCACCGGGGCCAGACCGACCCGGCCCAGCTCGCCTCGTGCTTCACCCGGAGCCTCGCCGTCGCGCGCGAGGTCGGCGCGCGCTCGGTGGCGTTCCCGGCCGTGAGTGCCGGCGTCTACGGTTGGGACGCCGACGAGGTCGCGCGGGTCGCCGTTGCGGCCGTGCGCCACGAGCGCGCCGCCCACCCGGACAACGAAGACGTGATCGACGTCGTCCGTTTCGTGCTGTTCAGCGATCGGCTGCTGGCGGCGTTCGAGGCGGTCCTGGCCTGAGGATCAGGTGTCGGCCGTCGCCGGCTCGTCGTCGGCGGCAGCCGCCTCGATGAGCTTGCCGATGATTTCCACGGTGTGCACGCCCGACAGCCCGACCTTCTGGTTGCCCATGTAGAACGGCACGCCGGTGATCCCGAGCTCGCGGGCGGCCTCCTCGTCCCCGCGGACCTCCTCGGTGTACTCGTCCCCGGCCAGCACGGCCGACACGCGGCGGCCGTCCAGCCCCGCCTCGGCACCGAGGCGCTGGAGGGTCTCGATGTCGTCGATGGCCTTGCCCTCGGTGAAGTGGGCGTTGAACATCCGCTCCAGCACGGCGCCCTGCAGTGCCGGCCCTCCCTGGGCCAGGCCGAGGGCGACGAGCCGGTGGGCGTCGAAGGAGTTGGACCGCAGCTGCGTGTCCACGTCGATCTCGATGCCGTCCGGTCGGCCCAGGGTCGCGGGGCGCTCCGCCATCTCCCGGGCCCCGGCGAGGTCGGTGCCGTACCGACCGGCTAGCCAGGCGAGCACGGTGTCCCCGGTGCCCTTCGGCGTGCTGGGGTCGAGCTCGAAGGCGTGGTAGGTCACCGTGACCTCTGCCGGGTGGGCGCTCTCGGCGATGGCCAGCTCGAGGCGCCTCTTGCCGAGGTAGCACCACGGGCAGACCACGTCGGCCCAGACGTCGATCTCCACTGCGTTCATCGGTCCATCCTCACACGGGTGCGGCGCAGGCGGCAGGGGCGGGACCTGTGGCCCGGTCTGCCCGGCGACGCCGACGTAGGCTGGTGCGGTGAGGAAAGCAACCGGACGGTATGCAGCGCGCGGGCTCGCGCGCTCCCTCACCGGTGCCCTCGTGCTGCTCGGGGTGATGGTCATGCACGGGTTCGGGATCGGCCACGGCGGGCTCCTGCCCGGACACCAGCCCGGCCACGGCCCTGCGCCCGTGCAGCACGCGCCGACTCAGGTCCAGGCCCCTCACGCCGACCAGTCAGGGCACCCCATGATGTCGATGGCCCCTCAGGTCGTCATCCTCGTCGCCACCGTCGCTGCGGTCACGCCGACGGACGACCTGACCGGGCACGGTGGAGAGATCTGCACCGCGGTGCTCCGCCTGCTGCTCGGCCTGCTGACGTTGCTGGCGGCCCTGGCCCTCCTGGGTCGCCCCGGCCACGCCGCTCCCGTGCAGACCGTGCGCAGGCGCCGCGTGCGCGGCAGCCCTCCGACGCGCCATACGACCTCGCTCCTGCTGCTCTGCGTCTCGCGGACGTAGGCGGGCTGCGCCCTGCCCGGGCGCGACCGCCACCCCACCCGCACCAGAACAGAGAAGGACCACCATGACCACGTTCCGCCGCGCCCTCGTGGGCGCCTCCACCACCCTCGTCCTCGGGCTGGCGCTCAGCGCCTGTGGCGACGACGACCACTCCATGATGTCGGGTTCCGGCAACGGCTCGATGATGGGCTCGAGCTCGTCGTCAGGCAGCCCCGGTGCCAAGGCCACCCCGGCCACCGGGGCGCACAACGATGCCGATGTCTCGTTCGCCTCCGAGATGGTGCCCCACCACCAGCAGGCCATCGTCATGGCCGACATGGCCCTGCGCATGGGCACCAGCGAGGACTTCGTGGCGTTGGCCAAGGCCATCAAGGCCGCGCAGGCACCCGAGATCGCCCAGATGCAGGGGTGGCTCACCGGCTGGGGCGAGGACCCCGCCGGGACCGACCACGGCGCCATGGGGCACGACATGGGCTCGATGGGCGGCATGATGAGCGACGACGACCTGACCGCGCTCGAGGGCACCCCGCGAGCGAAGTTCGAGGGGATGTGGCTGACGATGATGATCGAGCACCACGAGGGCGCGGTCGAGATGTCCCGCACCGAGCTCACGGAAGGCAGCAACGCCGAGGCGAAGAAGCTGGCCCGGTCGATCATCGACTCCCAGACCGCCGAGATCGCGACCATGGAGGCCATGCTCGCCGGCTGAGCAGGACGACCCCGGCACGCAGCGAAGGGCCCCCACCGCGTTGCGGTGGGGGCCCTTCGTGGAGCTGGAGGTCAGCCTCGGAGCGGATGCGCTCAGGGGCGACCGAAGGTGGCGCTGGAGGACCAGATGTCGCGCAGGGCGACGGCCTTGCCGGTGCGCGGGCTGTCCCACATCTTGCCGTTACCGGCGTAGATGCCGACGTGGTAGGCCGGGGAGCCCATGAACACGAGGTCACCGGGCTGCGGGTTCGACACCGGGGTGACGGCCTGACGCTGCTGCTCGGCCGTGCGCGGCAGGTTGATGCCGACCTGGCGGAACACGTAGGACGTGAAGCCAGAGCAGTCGAAGCCCGCGGGGGTGGTGCCCCCGTAGACGTACATGATGCCGGCGTACTGCGCCGCGATGCCGAGGACGCCACCGGCGGCCGGCTTCGAGGACGTCTTGGCTGCAGGCTCCGCTGCGGCCTTCGCGGGCGCCTGGCGCTGCGTCGAGCGGCTCGCGGTGCCGGGGGCCTCGCGGGTCTCGCGGGTCTCGGCGACCGGGACCACGACAGGGCGCGGCTTCGGCTTGGGCTTCGGCTTGGCGGTGGCAGTGAAGCCGATGACACCGAACGCGTCGGCGGCCTGCGGGGCAGCGGCCTTGGGCGCCTGGACGGCCACGGGGGCAGCGGCGGTGGCTGCACCCTTGGTGGACGGCTCGGCGGACGGGGCGGCAGAGGCGGGAAGAGCGAACGACGCCACGAGACCACCAGAGGCCGCGATCACGGCGGAGGTCTTGACGGCGGGCTGAGCGGCCTTGGCGGCGATGTCAGCGAGCTCGGAGACAGGGTTGAAACGACCCGGCGCGCGATGGCGACCAGTTGAGTGTGAAGCCACGATGGTTGAACCTCCAGCGCCTACGAGGTGAGCTGTCGGGTTCGGGTGGAGGTGTGTCACCCGGCCCTCGTGGTCTGCCGCCCGACCTTGCGGGCGCTCACACGAGGACTTAACCCCAAGGACTGTCCGGAGACGGCCCGAAATTGGGTCCCCCGCTCCTGCCAAGCGGTGTTGCTGGTGGACCCGGGCGTGGTGACAGGACTAGGCGTTTCCACAACGGGCCAGTCTCTTCGGGGGGCGAAGAGGCCTCGGACACCGTACCCAAAGGCCTCGGCAATGTCACATTCGTGTCACGGCGAGTCAAGAAAACGCCAACAAACGGCCCTCAACGTGCATCGAAGGCGGGCCTGGACCCCGGTGTTCGTGCTCAGCGACCCATAGGCGCTACCACGGACCGATCAGATGAGCGCGGCGAAGACGTGCTGGGCGACGTCGTCGGGCAGGGACACCGCGGTGGAGTCCGGAGCGTCCTCGCGGACGGCCACGACCCGGCCCTCGGCACGGTGCACACGGACCCGCTCGCCGGGCAGCAGCCGGGCCACGGTCAGCAGCGCGAGCGCCTCGTGGTCGACCTGGACCGGCTCACCGATCCGGCGCACGAGGACGGTCTCGGGCTGCTCGCCGGCGAGCTCGGTGAGGGTCTGCAGACCGGTGCGGAAGCCCTCCATCGGCTCCTCCTCACCCAGCTCGTCGAGCCCGGGGATGGGGTTGCCGTACGGCGAGTCGTGGTGGTCCTTGAGCAGGGCGAGGATCTTGCGCTCCACCCGCTCGGACATCACGTGCTCCCAGCGACAGGCCTCGTCGTGGACGTACTCCCACTCGAGCCCGATCACGTCGACGAGCAGCCGCTCGGCCAGGCGGTGCTTGCGCATGACCCGCGTCGCGAGCAGGCGGCCCTGGTCGGAGAGCTCGAGGTGGCGGTCGCCGCCGAGGCTGAGCAGACCGTCCCGCTCCATGCGGGCGACGGTCTGGGAGACCGTGGGGCCGGAGTGCCCGAGACGCTCGGCGATGCGGGCGCGCAGGGGGACGATGCCCTCCTCCTCGAGCTCGAAGATCGTCTTGAGGTACATCTCGGTGGTGTCGATCAGGTCCGTCACAGGCCAAGCCTCTCACCTGCGGGTGTCACCTCGCGCCGAGCGTCGTCGGATCCGCGATCGATCTCGACGGCGGACGGAGTCAGGCGCGGCGGCGGACGGGGTCGAACCGTGGCACCCAGTAGGCCAGCCACCCGCCTCCCAGGATGCTCAGCGCACCCACCGTGACGATCGCGGCCGCCAGCGGCGCCACGAGCGCGATCGCGCCGACCAGCAGGGGCCCGGCCGTCCCGCCGAGGTCTGCCATCAGCCGCCAGCCACCGAGGAACTGCGGCCGGGCCTCCGGTGGCGCTGCGTCCGCGCCCAGCGTCATGACGATGCCCGAGCCGATGCCGTTGCCGAACGCCATGACCATCGCCACCGCGGTCAACGGCACGATCGAGGCCGTCAGCGGCAGCAGCATCATCCCCACGCCGAGGACGAGCACGGTCGGCACGGCGATCCACGCCCTGCCCCACCGGTCCATGACGAGCCCGGCCGGGTAGAAGAGCAGCATGTCCACGGCGCCCGCGATCCCGAACACCAGCGCGGTGTCGGACGCGGAGATCCCGATCGACTCCGCATACAGGGGGAGCACAGAGGTCCGGCAGGCCCGCGCGCCGGCGATGACGAGCACGCCGCTCCCCAGGGCGAGGAGGGTGCGGCGGTGGCTGCCGAGCACCGACCACACCGACGCCCCGGACCGCTCCACCATGGAGGCCTCGTGGGTGGCGGTGAGGTCGGGACCGAACGCGACGAGCAGGAACGCCGCGAAGGCACCCACCGCCGCGACGAGGTATGCCGCGCGGATGCCGCCCTGGTGCACGGCCAGGGCCCCGAGGAAGGGCCCGACGAACAACCCGATGCGGTTCACCCCGCCGAGCGTGGACAGGGCGCGGGCGCGCATGCCGAGGGGGACGGCGTCGGTGAGGTACGCCTGTCGGGCGAGGTTGAAGACGGCTGCCTCGAGACCGACGGCAGCGGTGGCGAGCGCGAAGACCCACAGGTTCGGTGCGAAGGCGCCGGCGAGCATCGCCGCCACCTCGACGAGCGCGGCACCCATCAGCGCCCGGGTCTCCCCGATCCGGCTGACGATGGCGCCGGCGGGGAGGGCGGCCAGCAGCTGGGCGAACCCCACGAGCGCGACCATCCCGGCCGCGACGGTCACCGAGGCACCGAGCTCACGGGCGCGCAGCACCATGACCGGCAGGACCGCGCCCTGACCGACCGCCGCGAGGACCGTCGGGCCGAACGCCGGGACCGCGATGGCCCGGAGGCTAAAGGAGTCCGTGGCGGGGGCCGCCCGGTCGGGTCGTGGTCCTGGTCGTCGGGTGGAGTCGGTCATCGCCCACCATTCTCGTCCGCGGTCCGGGTCAGCGCTCGACGGGCTCGCGGGACGGACTACGTTCGGAGCATGGCTTTCCTCGTGCCGGCGCGGTTCAGCGGTCCTCCCGAGTCGGGCAACGGCGGCTGGGTCAGCGGCCACCTCGCGCAGGACGTGACCACGTCCCCCGACCTGCCCGCGGTGACGGTGCGGCTGCGGACTCCCCCGCCGCTCGACCGCGCGATGGCGGCCCGGACCGTCCCGAGGGGGCCCGACGGCGCGAGCACCGTGGAGCTCTTCGACGGCGACCTGCTGGTGGCACAGGCACAGGCCGCGCAGGGGCCGTCACGGGACGGCATACCGGGGCCGGTGTCGTTCGTGGCCGCGCAGGCAGCCGGCGAACGCTACGAAGGACTCGAGGGCCACCCCTTCCCCACCTGCTACTCGTGCGGCACCGGCCGCTCGGCCGACGACGGCCTGCGCCTGCAGCCCGGACGGGTCAACGGTTCCGACACGTACGCGTGCGCCTGGGTCCCGGCCGACGACGTGGACGCGGAGACCGTCTGGGCCGCGCTGGACTGCCCGGGCGGCTGGGCCTCCGGCATCGCCGGCCGGCCCATGGTCCTCGGCACCATGACCGCCCGGGTCGACTCGCTGCCCTCCGTGGGCGAGCCCCACGTCGTCATGGCGTGGCAGCGCGGCGAGGAGGGGCGCAAGCACCACAGCGGCACCGCCCTGTATGCCGCCGACGGCACCCTGCTCGCGCAGGCCGAGGCCACCTGGATCGCCATCGACCCCACCACCATCCGTCCCGCCAGCCCCGCAGGAGGCACCGCATGACCACTCCCCTCGCCGTCGTCACCGGGGCCAGCAGCGGCATCGGTGCCGCCACCGCCCGCCAGCTCGCGGCCGCGGGGTACGAGGTGGTGTGCGCCGCCCGCCGGGCCGACCGCATCGAGGCGCTCGCAGCAGAGATCGGCGGCCGGGCGGTGACCTGCGACGTGTCGGACGCGAGCGACGTCGCAGCGCTCGCAGCGGCGGTGGGCGACCGGCTCGAGGTCCTCGTCAACAACGCCGGCGGCGCGCTCGGCCTCGCACCGGCGGCGTCGACCGACGTCGAGGACTGGCGCGGGATGTACGAGTCCAACGTGATCGGGACGCTCCAGGTCACCCAGGCCCTGCTGCCGGCCCTGGTCGCGTCCGGCGCCGGCACCATCGTGAACGTCGGGTCGATCGCTGGGCGCACGGTCTACGAGGGCGGCTCGGGGTACACCGCCGCCAAGCACGCCGTCGCCGTCCTGACCGAGACGCTGCGCCTCGAGCTCGTCGACCAGCCGGTGCGGATCACCGAGGTCGCCCCGGGCATGGTGAAGACCGAGGAGTTCTCGCTGACGAGGTTCGGCGGCGACCAGGAGCGGGCCGACGCCGTCTACGCCGGGGTCGCCGAGCCGCTCGTGGCCGACGACGTCGCCGAGGCCGTCGTCTGGATGGTCCAACGGCCGGCCCACGTGAACATCGACCTGCTGGTCATCAAGCCCCGCGCCCAGGCCGCCGCCCACAAGGTCCACCGCGAGTCCTGACCCCCGGCCCCGTCCCGCACCCGCGACCACCCGACCCCTGCCTGACCCCTGCCTGGCAAAACGGTGGTTGCTCGACAAGACGGGTCGCATGGAGCCCGTTCTGTCGAGCAACCACCGTTGTGCTGGGTCAGGTGGCGGGCGTCAGGTGACGGTCAGGCTCAGGACCAGGGGTGACCCGCCGGGGGCGGTGAAGGTCTGCACGTCGCCGGCACGGTCGACGGTGACGTCCTCGGCGCCGACCGTCGCCACGACCTCGGTGCCCGGCACGGTGTCGAGGACGACCCGGGTCACCCCGCCCAGCGGCGGTCCGAACACCAGCCGGTCCTCGCCCACCTCGGTGAGCTCGGCGTTGGCCCACTCGAGGCGCCCCAGCGGGGTGTCGAGCCCGAGCGCCAGGAACACCCCGGTGCGCGGCGGCACGACCAGCGGTCCGTCACCGACGGCGGCACCGTCGAGCGTCATCGTCACCGGGTTGTGGTGGCCGCTGATGTTCGTCAGGTGCAGCATGCGCTGATCGTCGGCCGTCGCGGACGTCGTGGCGAAGATGCCCGGCACCCCGGCGGTGAACTCCAGCCCCGGAGTCGCCCCGAGCCGGCGCAGGGCCCGCCCGAACAGCCCGGCGTCGGACGGCAGCTCGGTGGCGAGCAGGATCGCCCGGCCGGCACCGACCTCGACGTCGACACCGATGACCGCACCGTCGACGTCGTGCAGGACTGCGTCGCCGCGCTCGTGCTCGAGCGCCTGGAACCAGCCGACCCGGGTCTCGGGCCAGGGCGCCGCCCAGCCGCTGGCCACGGCCGACGGGAAGTAGTGGTCGCGGCCCCAGGTGATGTCGGCGCCGGTGACCCCCATCGCGTCGGCAAGGACGGTGCACGGCCGGCCCTCGAGGTCGCGGTCGGGCAGCCGGCCGAGCAGGAGTACGCCGCCACCCCGGGTCAGGTGGTCGACCAGACCCTGCTGCACCTCGGCCGACAGGTGCCGACCGGTGGACAGCGCGACCACACCCGTCGGCACGTCCCGCTGCAGGTGGACCGCCGGGAACCGGTACCCGCCCAGCAGCATCGAGCGCACCAGCGCACGACGTGGGCCGGCGCCACGGTGCCGCTTGAGGTCCTCGACGACCTCGGTCATCACGGCGCTGTCGGGGTGGTGGTACTCCGTGGCGTAGGAGTCGAGCACGAGCCCGAGCTGCACGTCGTCGTGCTCCTCGTGCATCCGCGAGAGCCAGCGCTCGTGCACGGTGACTGCCTGCACGGTCCGCGCGGTCGCGGCATACGTCATGCCCTTCTGGCCCTCGGGACCGACGGGAGCCGCGGTGCCGTGCCGCTCACCCGTGAAGCTGATCCGGTCGTTGCCGTCGCCCACGGGCTCCTCGAGCGCCGGGTTGATGCCGCCGGCGAAGAGGTAGTAGTTGATGGCGCGGTTGCCCTGCGCGAGGCAGCGTCGGGTCTTGAGGTCGACGGTCGAGGGGTCGTACTGGTTGTCGACGCCACCGCCGTAGTCACCCGAGCCCGCCTCGAACTCCAGCGACGTCGTGGGCTGGCCCGGTCCGTGCACCGCGTCCATGAAGGCGTTGATGACGTAGAGGTCCGTCGTCGTGTTGAGCGTCATGTCGCCCATGTAGTGGTCGGACCCGGAGAGCATGCCGGGCACGCCCGCGTACGTGTCGACGAGCTGGCTGATCCCGATCGGGAACGGTACACCGCTGCCGCCCTCGGTGCCATGGATGTTGATGAGGAACGGCACGTCGGTGACGCCCTGCGCCTCGGCCATCGTGCGCAGCTCCTCGACGTACCGCCGGAACCGGTCGCGCATGAAGACGACGAGGTCCTGCCGCAGGACCCCCGCCTCCGCCTCAGCCGGAGTGCGGATCGCGTTGGCGGACAACGGGTATGGAGCGTCGCCACCATGGCGCGCAGCCGTCCACTGCGCGAAGTCGGCGATGAGGTGGTCGGTGAGGTCCGGGCTGTTCGTCACCCAGGCGAGCATCCCGATCTCGTTGTCGAGCTGGACCGCGATGACGTTGCCACCGTTGGGCTGCAGCCGCTGGGCGATCAGGGGCAGCACGGTGCCGAACCACCTGCGGCACTCCTCGAGGTACGCGGGGGCGAGGTAGTCGACGGTGCGGCTGGGGGTGGGCTTCGCGTCCCAGCCGACCGGCACGATCTCGGGGTGCTCGGTGTAGAGGCGGAAGGGCAGCCCCTCGTTCTTGAGCTCGGCCATGATGAACGGCCCCGGCCGGGCGATGAACCACAGGCCGTGCTCGGCGCACAGGTCGATGAAGGCCGCGAGGTCGCGCTCGGGACGGGTGGCCCCCGTGACGTCGATCGTGCCGTCCGGGAGCTCGTGCCACAGCCACGGGATGTAGGACGCGACGGTGTTGCAGCCAGCGTCCTTGAGCAGCTGGATGCGCTGCGCCCACTCCTCGCGGGCGACACGGAAGTAGTGGATCTCGCCGGCCATCACCACGCGGGGTTCGCCGTCGATGAGGATCTGCTTGTCCTGGATCTGGATCATGGCGCTTTCCGTTGGGGGGCTTGGGATTCGGGGCATTTCGGGGACGACCGAGGTGGCCGCGGCACGACGGGCCGGGCCGACCTCGTCGGTCAGGGGTCGACGGTCAGGGAGCGACGGTCAGCGAGAGCCGTGAGCCGTGCAGGGCATCGGGGCCCGCCACGAGGGTGATCTCGCCGGCATCGACGCGCAGGGTGTTGTCCCGGCCGAAGTAGGCGAACTGGTCGGCGCGCACGGTGAACGTCGCCGTGCCTTTCTCACCTGGGGCCAGGTCGAGCACCGCCCAGTCGACGAGCTCGGTGAGCGGACGCGTCACCTGTGCCACCGGGTCGCGGAAGGACAGCTGGACGACCTCGCGACCAGCGCGCTCGCCGGTGTTGGTGACGTCGACCTCGACGACCAACTCGGCGTCACCGGAGAGGGTCGGTGACGAGCCACCGGAGATCCGCAGCTCGCCGTACTCGAACGACGTGTAGGAGAGCCCGTACCCGAAGGGCAGCCGCGGGAACACCTGGTCGTCGAGGTAGCGGCCCTGCTGGCCCTCCTCGTGCAGCTCGATGAGCCGACCCGTGGGCCGCTGGTGGGTGCTGGTCGGGATGTGGCCCGTGGTCCGTGGGAACGTCATCGGCAGCCGACCGTGCGGGGCGACGTCACCGAACACAATGTCCGCCAACGCATTTCCCGCCTCGACACCCGGGTGCCAGACGACGAGGACGGCATCGGCCAGGTCCATGACGTCTCCGAGCTCGAGCGGACGCCCGGTGTAGACGACCACGACCAGCGGCTTGCCGATCCGCGACAGCTGGCGCAGGTGCTCCAGCTGACCGGCGGGCAGGCCGATGTCGGTGACCGAGTTGGCCTCGCCGGAGCGCCAGGGGTGCTCGCCCACGACGGCGACGGTGACGTCGGCGTTGCGGACCTGCTGCACCGCCCGGTCGCTGAACCGGCCGTCGGACACCAGCAGTCGCTCGCCCAGGCGGACCCGGAACGCGGTGGCCGGGGCGACCACGTCCTCGCCGCGGCCGTCGAGCGTCCAGGTGCCGAAGAGCTCCTCCGCCGCTTCGGCGTAGGGACCGGTCAGGTGAACGGTCCCGGTGTCGGCAGCCAGCGGCAGCACGCCGTTGTTGGAGACGAGGACGTGGGACGCGTGGGCCGCCCGGAGCGCGGTCGATCGCGAGGCCTCCGTGGGGGCGTTGCTGCGCGGGGGTTCGCCGACGTAGGGGCGGTCGAAGAGTCCGAGGCGGAACTTGAGCGTCAACACGCGACGGACCGCGTCGTCGAGGAGCGACTCCGCGACCTCACCGGACTCCACGAGGTCGGCGAGGTGCGCGGCATACGCTCCCGAGCACATGTCGAGGTCGACCCCGGCCTCGATGGCCAGCTGCGACGCCTCCCGCAGGTCGGCGGCGACGCCCTGGTGGATGAGCTGACCGATGCCGTTCCAGTCCGCGACCACGACGCCGTCGAAGCCCCACTCCCCCTTGAGCACGTCGCGCAGGAGGTGGCGGTGGGCGTGCATCGGCGTGCCGTCCACGTCGTTGAACGCCGCCATGACCGTCGTGACACCGGCGTCGACCGCTGTCCGGAACGGACGCAGGTGCAGGTTGCGCAGGGTGTTCTCGCCGACGGAGACGGTGTCGTAGTCGCGGCCACCGGCCGAGAGACCGTAGCCCGCGAAGTGCTTGGCGCACGCGGCGATCCGGTCCGGGTCGGAGGGGTCGGCCCCCTGGAAGCCGCGCACCATCGCCGCTGCCAGCCGACCGCTGAGGACCGGCGTCTCACCCAGCGACTCGGCGACGCGCCCCCAGCGGGGCTCCTCCGACAGGTCGACCATCGGGGCGAACGTCCACGCGACGCCGTCGACCACGGCCTCGTAGGCAGCCAGCGCAGCGACCTCCTCGACGAGCACCTCGTCGAAGGACGCCGCCAGGCCGAGCGGGATGGGGCACACGGTCCGGTGCCCGTGGATGACGTCGCGCCCGAACAGGACCGGTATGCCGAGCCGGCTCCCCTCGATGGCGTGCCGCTGGGCGGCATCGATGTTGGACGCCAGCACACCCTCGTCACGTTCGTTGCCACCGGTGGCGCCGCTGGCGAACAGGCTGGAGCCGATCCGGCCCTCGGCGAGGAGGGCGGCGTCGTCGTCGGGGTGGATGTTGGCGACCTGGTGGGTCTGGCCGACCTTCTCGGCCAGCGTCATCTGGGCCAGGAGCAGGTCGACGCGTTCGGTGGTGCTGCGGTCGGGGTCCATCCAGGGGCGTTCACCCGGGGTGGCAGTCATGTCAGGAGGTCTCCACGGTGAGCTCGATGTCGTCGCCGGTCGCGTGCCGCAGCAGGTCCGCCCGGGCCACGCTGACGCCGGCTCCACGGTACGGGTTCTCCAGCCGGTCGAGGCTGAGCTCCCGCCCACCGGACGTCACCCGGACGACACCGGAGCCCACGGCCCCGACCCGGTAGGTGATGCGCAACCGCTTGTCCCCCAACGGGACCCGTGCGGTGAGGCCGTCCAATCCGGGATCGAGGACGGGGTCGAGCTCGACCCGCTCGCCGCGCGAGCGGACACCGAGCAGGGTCTCGGCGAGCAGGCGCAGGTAGAGCCCGGGGCCTGACGAGTAGACACGCCACCCACCCTCGAGGTCGACGTCGCCGGCCATCAGCGCGGCATACCGCTCGCTCGCGTCCAGCCGGTCGTCGAACACCCCGTCGGACGAGGAGTAGTAGGTGGTGCTCTGCCGCGGTCGGGCGTTCGCGATGCGCTCGGTGACCCCGATGGGGTTGGCCTTGGCCAGGGCGGCGAACAAGCCCTTCGGCTCACCGAACCGTGCCAGCGCCTCGGCGTAGCGCAGGTGCGCGTGCATGTACATGAGGCCGATCTCGCGGCCCCAGAAGGTGCTGGCCTCGGCGCGCTGGAACACGCTCATCGGTCCCCCGCGGTAGGCGACCGGGCGGTCGAAGAGCCGGGCGCCGTCGGGACCGAGCAGGTGCTCCTCGATGAGGTCGAGGTGCGCCCTGGCCTGCTCGGGCGTGAGCAGGTCGGCCGAGATCGCGTGGATCCACGGCAGCACGCCGTACGTGAGCCCGGTGCGGGTGTCGCGCGGGTGGACCAGGGGCTCGGAGGTGCCGTCCTCGTGGAGCAGGACGTAGCCGGGCAGCACGCCGTCGACGACGAGGTCGCTCTGGATCGCCTCGTGCGCGGCGTCGGCCGCCTCGCGGGCCCTGGCGACCAGGTCTGCCGCAGCCCCGCACGACTCGAGGCCGTCGCCGAGCGAACGCAGGGCCGTGACGAGCAGGACGGTGGTCCACGTCGAGACGAGGTGGGCGGCCAGGTGCGGGTCCGCGGGCTGGAGCGAGTCGTTCCAGTCGCCGTGACCATAGGCAGGCAGGGCGGTGCCGGGGACGCGCACCTCGGCGATGCGGTCCAGGGCACGACGCAGGTGGTCCTCGACCGACGCCGGCGGGGTGAGCCCGTGGTCGCCGACGAAGGGGATCCCCTCGCTGAGGAGTGACACGTCGCCGGTGGCGCGCAGGTAGTCGCCGGTCGCGAGCACGGGCCAGTAGAGGACGTCACCGTGGGCATCCTGCTGGCCGCTCTCGGCGAGCGGCGGGAGGAAGTCGAACGCCTGCGGCCAGTCGCCACGGGCGTTCTGCGCCCGGAACACGCGCAGGAGCACGTCGCGCTGCTCCTCGTCGCGGCCGAGCGCGGTGAGCAGGCCCACCGGGCCCTGGCAGACGTCGCGCGTGCCCCAGCCACCGCCGGAGAACTGCTCCAGCCCGCGGGGCGAGAGGTAGTGGACGAGGGCGTTCTGCGCGAACCACGGCAGCACCGTGTCGATCCGCGCGACCTCCTCGGCCAGCGCGGGATCAGTCGTGCCGGCGCCTGCGGCGTGGGCGTCCAACCTCAGGCCGCGGTCGACCGTTGAGCTCCAGGAGTCGGCCAGGTGCTGCTCGGGGGTCGGGCGCACCTCGAGGTCGGTGCGGGCGTCCGCCACGGTGAGCCCGAGCGAGAAGCGCGTGCGCGGGGCGAAGTCGAGGGTGACCCAGGGGGTGCCCCGGCTGGTGCCGTCGGCGAACAGGGCCGCGTCATCCCCCACCGTGACCGGGCCGCCCTGCCAGTCGAGGCGGAGGACGGTGTCGTCGTCGCCGACGTCGAGGCCGCCCTCGCGCTCGGTGACCTGGTGCCGCACGGGGGCGAGGCCGTCGTCCCCGGACACGGCGACGTGGAGGGCGACGAGCACGCGACGCGGCGCCCCCGACAGCCAACGCACGGACAGGCCCAGCTCGTGCGACGCCGCGGGAGCGGTCGAGGTGACCTCGAGCGCGTCGTCCCCGGCGCAGTACCACCACGTCGCGGAGTCGGTCTGCAGCGACCACGCGCTCGGCGTCTCGAGCAGGGCCCAGCCGGTGGGGCTGGTGGAGTCCTCGACGAAGAGCCGCAGCCCGTGGGCGCGCTGGACCCCCAGGTAGCCGCGTCGGGTCGAGAGGAGACGGTCACGGCCGACGTGGCCGCGCGTCACCTGGGAGTGGAAGGTGCCGGTCATCCAGACCGTCGAGGTGAGACCGCGCGTGTCCGGGACGAGCGCGTCACCGGTGCGCAGCAGGTGCCCGTGCGGACGCAGCACCGCCCGCTCCTTGGCCGCGGTCACGACGTGGGAGCCGTCGCTGCCGAACCCGGCAAGGACCTCGTCGTCGTCGCCGACCTCGGCGTGGAGCAGGTCGGAGTGCCCGGTGAGCTCGCAGAGGGTGTCGGCGTCCAGGTCCTCGGCGGCGAACACCGGAGCAGCGCTGAACAGGGCACCGGACGGCGCCTGCGCATCCGTCACCCGCACGTGCGCGCCGAGGGCCTCCTCGGCCCAGGCGCCGGCGTCGGCCTCGGGCTGGGCCAGCGCGTCCTCGGCCCAGCGCGCGTCGGCGTCACCGGTGGCCTCGGGGTGGTCGGCGGAGGTGATGCCGTGGAAGCCGGTGAGGTGCCGCTCACCGGGGGCGAGGGCGACCGGTGCGTCCTGGAGCACGACGAGGGCGTGCTCGTGCTGGAGCCGGTGGGCGGGCAGCTCGGCCCGGGACAGCGCGACGAGCTCCCCGGGACGCTGCGCACCACGCACCAGCTGGAAGGTGTCGGTGGCCCAGCCGCGCCCCTCGCGCAGCGACCCCACGAGCAGCCACGGCACGAGCTCACCCGGCATGTTCTGGCGGACCGCGAGGGCAGTGCCCCGGCTCGTCGACACGGGCGTGAGGTCGAGGTACTGGCTCACGTAGAACTCGTTGTTGCGGACGGCGCCGTAGGGCGCGAGGCCCGGGTCGTGGGTCAGGACGACATCGACGACGGCCTGCGTGGCAGCGGTGTTCTCGACGACCATGTGCCAGAACCACGCCGGCGCCTCGGACGCGAGTCGGAACGTCACGGCATACCGGAGTCCCTCCCACTCGCCGCTGGCGGTGGGGCCGTCCGCGGTCCACGTCACCGTGCTCGGGCTGGCCGGCCCCAGCAGGGGCACGTATGCAGCCGCGTCGCCGTCGAGGCGCCGCAACCAGAGGTTGAGCGGACCGGCCTCGTGCGGGCTGGCGGGGTACATGAGCAACGAAGTGTCGTCGGCATCGAGCCGGGCCAGGCACGCCTCATCCGTGAACACCGCCCTCAGGCCCGCGTCGCTGGAGAGTTCGTGGTGGCCACGCGTCATCGCGTTCGTCCGAAAAGACACCCCTGTTGTATAGCAGTGCGACAACTGCCGATGACAAGTCGAATTCCCTTGTAAATAAATGAAACTCGATCGCTGAGCACGAGCACGGTCCATGAAAGTACTTTCATGCCCAGAACCGTTGACAGGCCACCTTTCACCGACCCAAGGTGACAACACATTCATCACCCCGGAAGGTCAGTCAATGTCGACGAAAACCAAATCCGTTGTGGCTCTTGCCCTTTGCGGAGCCATGGGCCTGTCGGCCTGCGCGGGCAGCCGCTCAGCAGGAGGCGAGGGAGGTGGAGGCGCTGGTGGCGACGGCATGATCGCCCAGCTCAACTTCCCGTCGGACGCACCGGCGACCATCGGTGGACTGGTGGACTACAACCCTTACGCCGTCAACGCGGTCACCAAGACGTGGCTCTACGAGCCCCTGATGATCCGCAACGGCATCACGTGCAAGGTCACCCCATGGCTCGCCACGGACTTCACGTGGGACGGCGGCGCGACCACCCTCGACTTCACCATCCGCGACGGCGTGAAGTGGAGCGACGGCCAGGCCTTCACGGCCAAGGACGTCGCCTTCACGCTGAACCTCGCGAAGCAGTACGCCGCGCTCGACCGCGCCGGCATCTGGACCGACGTCTTCGGCGCCCCGGCCAAGAGCGTCACCGCCACGGGCAACAAGATCCGGATCGAGTTCACCGGCAACGCCGCTCCGAAGTTCGACGAGCTCATCAAGATGCAGGTCCTGCCGGAGCACGTCTACGGTAAGGTGGGCGACCCGACGAAGTACATCGACAAGGCGCCGGTCGGCACCGGTCCGTTCAAGGTCGGCAGCTACAACGGCCGCCGCCTCGAGCTGGTCCGCCGCGCCGACTACTGGCAGGCCGACAAGGTCAAGGTCCAGAAGCTCGTGCTCGAGGGCAACTTCGAGGCTGCCCAGGCGGCCCTGAAGCTCAAAGCCGGCCAGCTCGACGCCTACCAGGGCGAGATCCCGAACCCCAAGCGTGCGTTCATCGACGCCGACCCCAAGACCAACCACCTGTACTTCCCGCCGAACGGCATGACCGTCTTCTCGCCGAACGTCGAGAAGGCACCGTTCAACGACGTGAAGTTCCGCGAGGCCATCGCCCAGGGCTTCAACCGCCAGGAGATGTCCGACAAGGCGACGTACGGGATCATGAAGCCCGCCAGCCAGACCGGGCTCAAGCTCCCCGCCGCCGCGAACCTCCTCCCGGAGCAGTACGCCGCGAACGGTGGTGCCAACACGGTGATCCCGTTCGACACCGCGAAGGCCAACCAGATGCTCGACGCGGCCGGCTACGCGAAGGGTCCCGACGGCAAGCGCACGACTCCTGACGGCAAGCCGATCAACATCACCTTCACGGTCCAGGCCGGCTACATCGACTACCAGTCGATGGCCGAGGTGATCGTCCGCGACCTCAACGCGATGGGCGTGAACTCGAAGGTGCTGGCCACCGCCCCTGAGTCGGTCGACGCGCAGAAGAAGAGCGGCGACTACCAGGCGATGCTCGAGTACCTGCACGGTGGCTGCGAGAACGCCAAGAACATCGGCGGCAAGCTGGCCTCCAACCAGATCCCCACCAAGACCGCGATCCTGGGCAACGTCGAGCGCTTCCGCGAAGCGTCCACGGACGCCACGGTCAAGGAGCTCAGCGCCACCGTCGACGAGGCCAAGCAGAAGGAGCTCGTGGGCAAGCTCGTCGACACGATGATGACCAAGTACCCGGTCGTCCCGCTCATCTACGCCCCCGCGCGCATCTTCTACCGCACGGACAAGGCCGTCGGCTGGCCGGACGAGGCGAACCCCTACGCCCAGCCCGCCGACGACCGGCTGCTGATCATCACCAACCTCAAGCCCGCCAAGTAGCCCCGGCGAGGCACAGGTCCAGCAGCATCCCGCGCCAGTGGGGCACCGACACCCGGTGCCCCGCTGGCCCCCGGGGCCGTGAGGCCCACCACGAGCTCGACGGCCTGCGGCCCGAGGGCGCACACGGACAAGGAGGTCCGCCGTGAGGTACTTCGTCCGCAAGATCGCGTTCTTCCTCGCGACCCTCTGGGCCGCGATCACCCTGAACTTCATCATCCCGAGGCTCCAGCCGGGTGATCCGGCCGAGGTGATGGTCCAGAAGCTCGCCGGCAAGGACGCGCAGCTCAACCCCGCTGCCGTCGAGGCGATGCGCGCCATGCTCGGCGCCCCCGAGGGCAACCTGTTCACGCAGTACGTCAGCTACCTGGGGGCCCTGTCGCGCGGCGACTTCGGCATCTCCTACACGTACTACCCGTACCCGGTGACCGAGGTGATCGGCCAGGCCCTTCCCTGGACCCTGGTCCTGGTCGGGGTCACCCAGGTCCTGGCCTTCATCATCGGCATCACCCTGGGCGCGTACGCCGCGTGGCGGCGCAACACCCGGTTCGACAGCATCGTGACGCTGGGGTCCACGTTCATCGGGACGCTTCCGTCGTTCTGGATCGCGTTGCTGCTGCTGTTCTTCTTCGGCTACACGGTGGGCTGGTTCCCGACCAGTGGCGGGTACTCCGCCTCCACGCCGGGTCTCAACGGCCCCTTCATCACCGAGGCCGTGTCGCACTCGTTCCTGCCCGCCCTGTCGCTGCTCATCACGGCGCCCATCGGCTGGATCCTCGGCATGCGCAACACCATGGTGATGAACCTCGGCGAGGACTACATCCGGCTCGCGAAGGCCAAGGGCCTCCCCGACCGCGTGGTCGCCCTGCGGTATGCAGCGCGAAATGCCTTGCTGCCCAGCGTCACCGGCTTCGCCATCGCCTTGGGTGGCGTGCTCGGTGGCTCGATCCTCGTGGAGCAGATCTACGACTACCCCGGCATGGGGCGGCTCATGGGTGAGGCGATCGGCAACCGTGACTTCCCGCTGCTGCAGACCCTGCTCCTGTTCATCATCGTCGGCGTCCTGCTGGCGAACCTCGTCGCGGACCTCCTCTACGGGGTGCTCGACCCGCGTGCACGGAGGGCGCAGTCATGACCGCAGGAATCGTCCAGACCGGCTCTGAGGAGCGTCCCGGCGACGCCACGGACGAGCGGAGCGAAGGCGACGCCGGCTACAGCCAGCAGCGCTGGTGGCAGCTGCTGTGGAGCAACACCAAGGCGCGCGTGGGCATCATCCTGCTGCTGGCCTTCGTCCTGGTCGCGGTCTTCGCACCGCTCATCGCCCCCTACGAGGGCACCCGCTCCGACTTCGAGGCGCTGCTCCCCGTCAGTGGTGACCACCTCCTCGGCACCACGAGCCAGGGTGCGGACATCTTCTCCCAGCTCGTGTACGGCAGCCGGGTGTCCCTCGCCGTCGGGCTGTTCGGCGGTCTCGTCTCGACCGCGATCGCCCTCGTCATCGGCATGTGGTCGGGATACAAGGAGGGGACGGTGGTCGACGACGTCCTGTCCTTCATCACCAACGTCGCCATCGTCGTCCCCGTGCTCCCCCTGATGATCGTGCTGATCGCCTACAGCGAGGTCCGCGGCATCCCGCTCATCGTGTTCGTCATCGGGGTCACGTCGTGGGCCGGTCACGCCCGGGCGAAGCGCTCGCAGATCATCACCCTGCGCAACCGCGACTTCGTCACCGCGGCGAAGTTCGCCGGCGAGGGCTCGGGGCGGATCATCTTCCGGGAGATCATGCCGAGCATGACCTCTCTGGTCGCCGCCGGCTTCGTCGGGGCGTCCACCGGCGCCATCGGCGCGGAGGCGGGCCTGTCCTTCCTCGGCCTCGGCGACCCGAACTCGATCTCGTGGGGAACCATGCTCTACCAGGCCGACTCGCAGGGGGCCGTCGGCCAGGGGCTGTGGGCGTGGGTCCTCGCACCCGGCCTCGTCCTCGCGCTGCTCATCACCTCGCTGACGTTCATCAACTTCGGCGTCGACCTGCTGTCCAACCCCCACCTCCGGGAGGACTCGTGACGACCACCGACCGCACCGCGGCCGACCCGCTCACCGTGACCGGCGCGAGCACCGACAGCCGCCCCAACGGGGGCCCCCTGCTACGGGTCCGTGACCTCAGCGTCCGGTTCGAGCCGAAGATGTCGCCGGCCCTCACCGCCGTGGACAAGGTCAGCTTCGACCTCCACGACGGCGAGTTCGTCGGGCTCATCGGAGAGTCCGGCAGTGGCAAGTCCACGCTGGCCATGGCGCTGCTCAGCCTGCTCGAGCGACCGGGTCGGATCAGCAACGGCACGATCGAGTTCGACGGCCAGGACATCGCGTCGATGTCGCAGGAGGATCTGCGGAAGCGTCGCTGGCGCGACATCGCCACCGTGTTCCAGAGCAGCATGAACTCGCTCAACCCCGTCATGCGGGTCGAGGCGCAGTTCCGTGACGCCATCGAGGAGCACAGCGACCTGCGCGGTGACGCCGTCACCGCCCGCGTCCGTGAGCTCTTCGAGATGGTCATGATCGACGAGAAGTTCATGAGCGCGTACCCGCACGAGCTGTCCGGCGGCATGAAGCAGCGCATCAACCTCGCCCTCGCCCTGTGCAACCGGCCGCGCTTCGTCCTGCTCGACGAGCCCACGACCGGGCTGGACGTCGTCGTCCAGCGCTCCATCCTCGAGGCGGTCCGCCGGCTCCAGAAGGAGCAGGGCTTCGCCGTGCTGTTCATCAGCCACGACATCGGCACCGTCATGGAGCTCTCCGACCGCATCTTCGTGATGTACGCGGGGCAGCTCGTCGAGCAGCAGGCAGCTACCACCCTGGTGAGCGACCCGCTGCACCCCTACTCCAAGGGACTGCTCGGCTCCTACAGCAACCCCAGGGCCGACACGGTGCGGGTCACCTACATCCCCGGTCGACCGCCGGACCTCACGCGGCCCATCAGCGGCTGCCGGTTCGCGGCGCGCTGCCCGGAGGCCATCGAGCGCTGCACCACCGACGAGCCCCAGCTGCTGCCCCTCGCGGGTGGGCGGGTGGCCTGCCACGTTGCGCACCTCCAGCGCGGACCGTCGCAGGACAAGCCCGAGGGACTGCCGGAGCGCACCTCACGGTTCGCCGGGCCGGAGTTCGTCAAGACCGCCGAGGACACCGAGCGCGCCCTGCGCGGTGAGGTGTTCCTCGAGGTCGACTCGGTGACCAAGGTCTTCGAGCGCCGACGCGGCCTCAAGAAGCAGCAGACCCTGGCCGTCGACGACGTGTCGTTCTCCCTGCGCAAGGGCGAGGTCACCGCGCTGGTCGGCCAGAGCGGAAGCGGCAAGACGACGCTCGCCCGCATGATCACCGGCGTCGACAAGCCCACCCGCGGGACGATCCGCTTCACGGGCTCCGAGGGCACCATCGCGGTGGAGAAGCTGCGCACCCGCCAGCTGCGCGACTACCGCAAGCACGTGCAGATGGTGTTCCAGGACCCCTACAGCTCGCTGAACCCGGCACTCACGCTGCGCTACACGCTGACCCGGCCGCTGCGGAACCACCGCGGGCTGTCGGCGCAGGAGGCCGACAAGGTCGCCGGTGAGCTAATGGAGACCGTGGCGCTCACGCCGAGCAACCGGTTCCTCGACCGCTACCCGCACGAGCTGTCCGGTGGCCAGCGCCAGCGCGTGGTCATCGCCCGCGCCCTGGCGGCCAACCCGGAGCTCATCGTCGCGGACGAGCCCATCTCGAGCCTCGACGTCTCCATCCGCGCCGAGGTGCTCGAGCTGCTCCAGGAGCTCGTCACCGCGCACGACATCGGGGTCCTCTACATCACCCACGACCTGCTCAGCGCCCGCCTCCTCGCGGACGAGATCCTCGTGCTCTCCAACGGCGTCGTCGTCGAGCAGGGCCACGCCCTCGACGTGATCCGGAACCCGAGGGACGCGTACACGCAGACCCTGCTCGACGCCATACCCAACCCGTTCGAGCAGGCGACCACCGTGTCCTGAGCGTCCGGGGCGGCGCCGCCTGCTTGTCCATGACGGGCGCGCCAGCAAGGATGCTCCCCATGGACAGGGCCCCCCGGTGAGCGTCGAGGCCGACGACCGGCCGGTGACGATCTACACGGTGGCCGAGCGGGCCGGGGTCAGCATCGCCACCGTCTCCCGGGTGCTGCAGGGGTCGGCCCGCTCGTCCCCCCTCACCCGCCAGAAGGTCCTGCGTGCCGTCGAGGAGCTCGACTACGTGCCGCTGCGCGCCGCCCGCACCTTGGACGTCAAGCGCCACGAGGCCCATGGGCTGGTGCTCCCCGGGCTCACCGGTCCGTACTTCGCCGAGCTGCTCGCGGGCTACGAGTCCACGGCGGCGCAGTACGGCCAGTCCGTCGTGGTCGTCCTGGCTGCCGGCCTCGCCGACCTCGACACGACCCTGCGCACGCTGCTCGCCCGGGTCGACGGCCTGGTCCTCACCCACGGCACCGCGAGCGACTCGATCATCCGGACGCTGGCGACCAAGACGCCGACCGTCGTCCTCGCCCACGCGCCGATCGAGGGCTGCGACACCGTCGTCGTGGAGAACCGCGAGAGCGCCGAGGAGCTGACCACCCACCTGCTCGAGCACGGTCGCCGCAAGCTGGTCTTCGTCGGGGACCCCGAGACGTCGCACGACATCAGCGAGCGCTACGACGGGTTCGTCACCGCCCTGTCGTCCGCGGGTCTCGAGGAGGCGAGGCCACCGATGCGCGTGTGGTTCGAGGAGTCCTCGGCCCTCGAGATCGTCCAGACCCTGATGGACGATCCGGGCGGTGTCGACGCCCTGGTCTGCGCGAACGACGAGCTCGCGCTGGCGACGATGACGCTGCTGTCCCGTCGCGGTGTGGTCGTGCCGCGCGATCTCGCGATCGTCGGGTTCGACGACATCATGGCCTCGCGCTACGTCGACCCCGGCCTGACCACCGTCAAGCAGCCGACCCACGGCCTGGGCCGGTGGGCGGCCATCCGCCTGCACGAACGCATCCAGGGCCGTACCCGTGACGTCGCCCCGCAGATCCTGCCCACCCAGGTGGTGCGGCGCGGCTCGTGCGGGTGCCCGTGGGACGGCCCCGAGATCCGCCCGAGGCAGCGGCAGCCCGTCGCCGCCGACAGCATCGCCAGCCCCGCCTGACCCAGTCGCCGCGACCGGGCCGTGACCTCGTCGCGCCCCAACCGTGACGAGCAGTTCTCCGGGACGTGACCCGCGCCGGCGGACGAGCCGCCATGCTCTGCGGCATGCACGGGGGACCTGGCGGGGAGCGGGGCGCGCGAGCCCGGACGGCGTTGCGGTGGCTGGGTGCCCCGCCGACCGTCCTGGCCCTCGTCGTGCTCGTCCTCAACGACCACGTGTGGAAGCACCAGTGGCCGGGTCCGGTCACCGGCAAGGTCAGCGACGTGGCCGGGCTGCTCGTCGCCCCGCCCCTGATCGCCCTGGCCATGTCCCCCTTGCGTATGGTGCGCCGCCCCGACCGCTGGGCGGTCGCCGCCGTGGCACTCGGGTTCACCGCGACCAAGACGAGCGACGCCGGTGCGGCCACGGCGTCGGCGGCGTGGTCGATCATCACGCCGTCCTTCGTCCGCGCCGACGCGACCGATCTGCTCGCCCTGCCGGTCCTGCTCGTCGCCCTCGCCACGGCGCGGTGGGCGCGAGCACCCGGCCCGGACCTGCGTCGTCGCGCCACCCTGGCCGTCGGCGCCCTCGTCCTCCCCGGCGCCGTCCTGGGCACCGCCGCCACCTCGGCCTGCATGGAGCACCCCGAGGTCCGTGCGGTCACCGCGGTGTCCGGACGGCTGGCCACGAGCCCGCTCGGCTGGACGGAGGACTTCGTCGTCAAGGCCGACCACCGCGAGCAGACCGTCCAGGGCGGAGCCCTGGTGGACCTCACGCCAGAGGACCGCGAGCGCGTGGAGGGGGCCGAGGGCACCTACCGTGACCCCTTCGGCACGACCGTCACGCAGGCCTGCTCGCGCGCGCAGCGCGAACGGTGCTGGCGCCTGCCCACGAGGGGTCGCGTGCTGGTGGAGGCGAGCACCGACGGGGGTCGCACCTGGGCCCGTGACTACGCGCCGGGCAAGCGCTACCGCGAGGAGGTCGTGGCGGAACTCGGCGAGAAGTGCGACGAGGCAGCGGTGTTCGACGTGACCGACGTCGCGGTGGCCGACACCCCCGATGGTCCTGTCGTCGCGGTGGCCCTGCGTGCGGCCGGGCTGGCCGTCCGGTCTGCGTCCGGCTCATGGACCCGGGTCCCGTTTCCCGACGACGAGGAGGTCGGCACGCCGGTCGGCACGACCTCGCCCCCGCCGAGCCTGTCGGGCGGCACCAGCAGCACTGGGGCACCTGGCGGCACCGACCGGCCCACCCCGGCACCGGAGCCCCTCGTCCCGCTCGACCCCCTCACCCCGCACCCCCCGGAGCCCACCGGCGGACGGCCCACAGGTCCCCCGACCCGGTCCTGCACCGTGCAGTGCCAGCACCAGGACCGCACCCCGGAACCGGCCCCGACGCGGGTCTGACCTGCACCGACGAGGTTGGGGAATGCAACCATCAAGTTGATGGTTCAACTTCTCATGACCCAGACCCACGATGACCTGACCGAGCTGACCGAGCTCGAGGCCCAGTTCGCCGACCGGCTCGAGCTCACCCCCGAGGCCGCCGACCTGCTCTTCCGCGAGGCCCGCAGCGCCAACTCCTTCAGCGACGAGCCCGTCACCGACGAGCAGGTGCGCGCCATCTACGAGCTCATCAAGTGGGGTCCCACCGCGATGAACAACCAGCCCCTGCGCATCGTCCTGGTCCGCTCCCCCGAGGCCCGTGGCCGCCTGGTCGAGCACATGGGTGGCAACAACAAGCCGAAGACCTCGACCGCCCCGCTGGTCGCCGTCCTCGCCGCCGACGACGACTTCCACGACGAGCTGCCCACGGTCTTCCCCGTCTTCCCCGGCGCTCGCGACATGCTGGCCGCCGACGACGCCAACCGCCGCACCACGGCCGACCTCAATGCCGCGCTCCAAGCCGCCTACTTCATCATCGGCGTGCGCGCCGCGGGTCTGGCCGCAGGCCCGATGACGGGCTTCGACGCCGACGGCGTGACCCGCGAGTTCTTCCCCGACGGCAAGCACCGCGCGTTCATGGTCGTCAACATCGGCCGCCCGGGCCCCGACGCGTGGTTCGACCGTCTTCCGCGGCTCGGCTACGACGAGGTCGTCACCACCGCCTGACGGCCACGATCTGGACAGTGTCCTAAACCCGTTGCGGTCGACGCCGAACCGATTTAGCGTCGAGGTACACGGAAGGGAGGTGGTCCAGGAATTGATTTCTTATTGGACGCGTGAGGTGACTGCGCGCTAGGTGCGCAACGTCGACTGCTTCGACGGCGCAACGTGCGCAATCCCAAGCAGTTCACCGCAGCCCGTGGGCCGTGCAAGTCGTCCCCTGCACATGCTGAGCCGCTGGATTTCGGCGAGGCAGGGCCCGCGGGCTGTTCCATGCCCAGAGGTGCTCAGAGTGGCCAGAGGTGCTCAGAGGTGTCCGGAGGTGCTGCCCGGACACAGCGGTGGACGGCGGCCTCAAGTCCCCCGACGAGGCCACCGCCCACCTGTCCGTGGGGCGCCGCGAAGCGCCCGGTTGCCGCTGAGCGGCCCGTCCCCTAGGCCCGCAGTGTGGCAGCCTCGGCCGCCAGCTGCTCGATGCGCGCCCAGTCGCCGCCGACGACGGCGTCCTTGGGGGTCAGCCACGAACCGCCGACGCAGCCCACATTGGGCAGCGCCAGCCAGTCGGCGGCGGTCTCGCGCGTGATGCCCCCGGTGGGGCAGAACCGCAGCTGCGGGCACGGCCCGGAGACCGCGGACAGGTAGGGGCGTCCACCACTGGCCTCGGCGGGGAAGAACTTCATGGCCTCGAGCCCGGCCTCAGCCAGGGTGAGCATCTCGGTGAGCGTGCCGGCCCCCGCGAGCAGCGGCAGGCCGGAGGCCAGCGCTGCCTCGAGGAGACGCGGCGGCGAACCCGGCGTCACGATGAACTGGGCACCGGCGTCCTGCACCTGCCGGACCTGCTCGGGGGTCACCACGGTGCCGGCGCCGACGACCATGCCCTCGACCTCCGAGGCCACTGCCTCGATGGCACCGAGCCCGGCTGCGCTGCGCAGCGTCAGCTCGATGACCGGTATGCCGCCGCGCAGCAGCGCCCGCGCGAGCGGCACGGCCTGCTCGACGGAATCGACGACGACGACGGGGATGACCGGCGCCAGGTCGAGGATGTCGGCCTCGCTGGAGATCACGGGCTTGGCCACGGGAGCGGACCCGGTCCGTGCGGCGGTCGGGACGGTCATCGGGTCTCCTCGGAGGTCACGGTGGCAGTGGTGTGGTCGTGGGCGCGGCCCAGGCTCGCGAAGACGTGGGCACCCTCGTCGGCGCGGCCCACGGCGGCGCGCATCGGGGCGAACAGCTCACGCCCCGTACCCACACCTTCCTCGCCGACCCGCTGGGCGGGCAGGCGCGCCATGAAATCGTCCTCGTCGACGAGCACGTCGAGGCGACCGGTGCGGGCGTCGACACGGATCACGTCGCCGTCCTGGATCTTCGAGATCGGGCCTGCGTGCACGGATTCCGGCGTCACGTGGATGGCTGCCGGGATCGCCCCGGACGCTCCGCTCATCCTGCCGTCGGTGACCAGGGCGACGGCGTGGCCGCGCTTCTGGAGGACACCGAGGGAGGGGGTGAGGGCGTGCAGCTCGGGCATCCCGTTCGCGCTCGGGCCCTGCTCGCGGATGACGACGACGACGTCGCGGTCGAGCTCGCGGCGCGAGAACGCCTGGAGGAAGCCGACCTGGTCGGTGAAGACTCGGGCCGGGGCCTCGACGACCTTGTGGGCGTCGGCGACGGCCGACACCTTGATGATCGCGTGGCCGAGCGTGCCTCGCAGGACGCGCAGCCCACCGTCGGCGGCGAACGGGTCGGTCGCCGGACGCAGGACAGCGGGGTCGAGCGACTCGGCAGGGGCGTCGACGAACGTCAGCGCACCGTCGACGACCTCGGGCTTGCGCGTGTAGTGGCGCAGCCCCGGTCCGGCGAGGGTGAGGACGTCCTCGTGCAGCAGGCCCGCGTCGAGGAGCGTGCGGACGAGGTACGGCGTGCCACCGGCGGCGTGGAAGTGGTTCACGTCGGCGGGACCGTTGGGGTAGATGCGGGCGACCGAGGGGATGACCGCCGACAGGTCGTCGAAGTCCTCCCACGTCAGGTCCACGCCGGCCGCCGCGGCCATCGAGATCAGGTGCATCGTGTGGTTGGTCGAACCGCCCGTGGCGAGCAGGGCGACCACACCGTTGACGACCGACTTCTCGTCGACGACCTGGCCGATGCCGTAGGGCTGCTCGGACGCGGCGATCTCGGCGACGCGGCGCGTGGTGGCGTCGGTGAGGGCCTCGCGCACCGGGTCGTCGGGGTGGACGAAGGCCGCACCCGGGAGGTGCAGGCCCATGACGTCCATGAGCATCTGGTTGGAGTTGGCGGTGCCGTAGAACGTGCACGTGCCCGGCGAGTGGTACGACGCGACCTCGCTCGCGAGGAGCTCGTCGCGCCCGGCCTCGCCCGCGGCATAGGCCTTCCGGGTCTCGGCCTTGTCGGCGTTGGAACGGCCGCTCGCCATCGGGCCGGCGGGCACGAGCGCGGTCGGGAGGTGGCCGAACGACAGGGCGCCGGCGACGAGGCCGGGCACGATCTTGTCGCAGACACCGAGCATGAGGACGCCGTCGAACACGTCGTGCGACAGGGCGATCGCCGTCGACATCGCGATGACGTCGCGGCTGAACAGGCTGAGCTCCATGCCGGCGCGGCCCTGGGTGATGCCGTCGCACATGGCAGGCACGCCACCAGCGACGCGGGCCACGGCGCCGACCTCGCGAGCGGTCTGCTTCATCGCCTGCGGGTAGTGCTCGAACGGCGCGTGCGCGGAGAGCATGTCGTTGTAGGACGTGACGATGCCGAGGCTGACCCCGGTGTCGGCGGCCATGGTGGTGCGGTCGCTCCCGCCGCACGCCGCTACGGCGTGGGCGAGGTTGGAGCACCCGAGGTCGGTGCGGGCGGGACGCAGGCTCAGCTCGGACGCCGCGCGCGAGAGGCGCTGCAGGTATGCCGTGCGGCTGGCGTTGCTGCGGGCGGTCACCCGGGCGGTGACCTCGGCGACGACGGGGTGGATGGCGGTGGCCATGGAGCTCCTGGACTTCGGTGACTTCGGCGGTCGGGAACGTGGACCGCGCGAACGACGTCCTTGGCGTGCGCGTGTGATTCGTTTCACAAGTGTGCCGACGTCTCAGGATCCATCAACGGCCATCCCGCCATGCGGACACCTCGTGGAGCAGCACTCCCCGCGCGACCCGTTCGTGCCGACCGGGGTGCCGAGTCGACACCGGTCCGCCACGATGGGGCCATGAACGAGTGGATCGAGCGGCTGATCGAGAAGGTCGAGAACGTCATCTACCTGGCGGTCGCCCTCATCCTCTTCGCCATCGCCGGGGTGATCATCGTCAAGACGGCCCTGTCGTTCAGCGACCTCGGCGGCGGCAGCGTCGTCGACGTGTCGGCCGAGATCCTCGACCTGCTGCTGCTCGTGTTCATCGTCGTGGAGCTGTTGTTCGCAGTGCGCACGACGCTGTCACGCCGCGAGCTCGTGGCCGAGCCGTTCCTGCTCGTCGGCATCATCGCCTCGATCAAGGAGATCGTCGTCCTGTCGGTCAAGGCGCCGGACCTGCTCGGCAAGCCCGAGTTCGCCGACACCGTGCGGCTGATGGCCCTGCTGACCGGGACGATCATCGTCCTTGCGCTGAGCTCGTTCCTCCTGCGCCGCAAGGAGCGCGAACCGAGCGAGGGCGCCAACTCGGGCAACGGCGAGGACGAGGTCGAGGAGGACGTCGACGGGGAGGACGAGAACGACCGCGAGCACCGGGCCTCGGCCGGAAAAGCATGACCTGACTGTCGATCCGGTCGTCCGGGCGAGGGACCGTCTTCTCGCTCAGGGTTGGCGGCGGGACAGGCTCCAGCTCGCGGGGTCGTCGAGCGTCCCCTCGCCGGTGCGGGTGAAGACGAGCCGGTCGTGCAACCGGTTGCGGCGGCCACCCCAGAACTCGACCTCGTCGCAGTGCACGCGCCAGCCGCCCCAGAAGTCGGGGACGGGGACGTCGTGGGCGTTCCCGTGGTCGGGGAACTGCGCTGCATACCGGTCGTAGGCGGACTCGAGGCCGGCCCGGCTGCCGACGGGCTGGGACTGCTGGGAGGCCCATGCCGAGATGCGCGAGGCCCACGGGCGGGTGAAGAAGTAGCCCTCGATCTCCTCGCGGTCGAGCTCTTGGGCCCGGCCGCGGAAGCGGATCGCGCGGAACATCGACGGCCACGTCAGGGCCGCGGCGATGCCACCGGTGGCAGCGATCTCCTGCCCCTTGGCCGAGACGGTCGCGGTGACGAACCCCGGCCCCCGGTCGTCGAAGAAGCGCATGAGGACGGTGCGGACGTTGGGCTGCCCGTCGGCGTCGACGGTCGCGACGGACAGGGCCGTCGGCTCGGGCACGTCGCCCTGCGCCTCCGACCGGGCGATCGCCTCGTCGACCCACAGGCGGGCCTGCTGCCAGGGCGTGGCAGCGACCTGGTCCTCGGAGAGCCCATCGCCGCTGTAGTCCACGCGCCGCGCATCTGTCATGGTCCGAGATTAGGGTGAGGAGCAGACCGCAGCGACAGGGAGGCACGATGCCAGGCAAAGGCAAGGCCGTCGGCAGCATGATCCGGTGGGGTGTGAAGTACGGCCCCCACGCCGTCGTGCTCGCCCAACAGGCCAAGGAGCCCGCGATGGCGGCGGCCCAGAAGGTCCTGGACCGGCAGAAGGCCAAGCGACGCGCCATCGAGCACGCCGGGACGGTCCGCGACGGGTCGGTGCTCAAGACGTTCGACCCGCGCGCCGACCACGGTGAGGCCGTGTGGGTGGTGTTCTCGGGCGAGGACCCGATCGCCGCGCACCCCACCACGACGACGCCGATCCCCGAGCTCATCGCCAACAGCGACCTGTCGACGCGGGTGCGCCCCGCCGACCTGCCCACTCCTGCCGAGCGCCTCAAGCAGATCCCGCGTCGCCGCGGCGTGCGCTGAGGTGGCCCTCCTCGACCCGATCACCGGTGGCGCCGGAGCCCTGAGCGCCGGGGCACGCAAGCAGCTCGCGAACGCGTTGCGCTCCAAGGTCGCCGGCAACGACGCCCAGGTGAAGGCCGAGCGCATCTGGGGCGCCGAGGGCCCGCGCTGGTTCACCCCAGAAGACCCGATCTGGCGCGTCCACGCCGACGCGTCGATGTTCCCCGCCGGCATCCGCGCACTGCTCCTGCAGTCGCTGCACCCGTTGGCGATGGCCGGCGTGGCCGGGCACTCCGGCTACAAGGGAGACCCGTGGGGCCGGCTCCAGCGCACGAGCGAGTTCCTGGCGACGACGACGTTCGGCACCATCGAGGACGCCGAGGCCCTGATCACGAAGATCCGCGGCATCCACGAGCGGGTGCGCGGCAAGGCCCCCGACGGCCGCCCCTACTCCGCCAGCGACCCTCATCTCCTCAAGTGGGTGCACGTCACCGAGGCCGACAGCTTCCTCACCGCCTACCAGCGGTACGCCGTCACCCCGCTGACGGACGCCGAGGCAGACCGGTACGTCGAGCAGAGCTGCATCGTGGCCGAGGCGCTCGGCGTCATCGACCCGCCGCGGACCGTCGCGGCACTGCGCCAGACCATCGAGGACTACCGTCCCGAGCTCGAGTCCACCGAGGCGGCACGGGAAGCCGCACGGTTCCTGCTCGTCCACCCGCCCCTGCCGCTCGCGGCCCGCGCCGGCTACAGCGCGCTCGCCGCAGGCGCCGTGGCGATGCTCCCCCGTTGGGCCCGTATGCCGCTGCGGCTGCCCTGGCTGCCCGTCACCGAGCGCTTCGTCGGGCGTCCGATCGGCGGCTTGGCGACGGCCACGGTCCGCTGGGCCATGCAGGACCCCGAGGACGTCCGCCGCCGCGCGCTGGCCCGGCGCAACGTCGTCGCCTGACCGCTTGCCGAGACGACCTTCCCGGTTCAGGCGGCGGCCGCCGACCCAGGAGGTCGCGCGGTCGGTGGCGACCAGCCGACGACCAACCTCCGCCCTTGAGGCGTGGCCCCGTGCTCAGCTGCGGCCGGCCACCGCTGACCTGATCGTCGGCCGGTCGCCGACTGGTCGTTCGCCGGTTGCCGGCGGGTCCTCCGTCGGCCGTCGGGTGCCTGACCGCACTCGACTAGGGCGTGGGGTGGCGGGCGTCGTAGCGCAGGAAGCCGGGTTGCAGGCGGGCGAGGACGACGATGGCGAGCACGCACGCCATACCGCCGATCACGGCCGTCCACGCCTCACCGACTCCGGTGGACAGGAAGCCTCCGGCCATCTCACCCAGGCGTGGGCCACCGGCGACGACGACGATGAACACGCCCTGCAGCCTGCCGCGCAGGTGGTCCGGCGTCGCGGACTGCAGGATCGTCGTGCGGAACACCGCGCTCACGGAGTCGGACGCCCCGGCGACCGCCATCGCGACCAGTCCGAACCACAGTGCCGTCCCACGGCTGAGCACGTCACCGGCGGCCAGCATCGCGGCGCCGAACCCGGCGATGGCGAACCCCCACCCGACGATCGACACCATGATCGCCAGGCCTTGCCGTCGGACGTGGCCGAGGCGTCCGGAGAAGAACATCGCGACGATCCCGCCCACCGCTGCCGCGGCGCTGAGGGCGCCCACGGTCTTGGCGCCGCCGCCGAAGATCACCGCTCCTGCGGCAGGGAAGAGCACCCGCGGCTGGGCGAGGAGCATGGCCGCGATGTCGGCGACGAACGTCATGCGCACGTTGGGACGGGTCGCGAGGAACGCGAATCCGTCGAGGACAGAACGCAGTCCGGGCTTCGACGGAGCCACCCCCTCCTCCCCGGGCTCGGGCGGCAGCGCGGGCAGCTTGGCCAGTCCCCAGAGGGCTGCGGTCGTGATGACGGCGTCGACCGTGTACGCCGCCTTGAAGCCTCCGCTGTCCACGAGGACGCCGGCGAGCAAAGGACCGACGGTCATCGAGGCGTTCATCGCGAACACCGAGAGGGCGTTGGCTGCAGGTAGCTGGTCGCGGCGAAGGATGCGCGGGTAGATCGAGCTGCGCGCGGGTGAGGAGACGGCGAAGGCACCGTTCCAGAGCGCGACGAGGAGGTAGAGGACCCAGACCTGGGTGTTGCCGACCCACGCCTGCAGGGCGCACGCGATGCTCGCGACGAAGGCCACGCTCTGCGCGACCAACCCCACGACGCGACGGTCGTAGTGGTCGACGAGCGTGCCGCCGTAGAGGCCCATGACGACCAGCGGCACCAGTGCGCAGAGCCCGACGACGCCCACGGCCGCGGTGGAACCCGTCAGGTCGTACACCTGCAGCCCGATGGCGACCACGGCCAGCTGCGAGCCGACGTTGGAGAGGGTGAACCCCGCATAGAGGCGTCGGTACGGCGCGTTCTCCCGCAACGGGGCGAGGTCGAGGAGCAGCGGCACCCGATGGACTGTATGCCGCGTCGGCGCGGGGCTGCGCGGGGGTTCAGGGCGTAGCGTCACGGCATGGACCCACGCCCGCGGATCGCCCTGCTCATCGATGCGGACAACTCCTCCGCCAAGAAGCTCGACCTCGTCCTCAGCGAGCTGTCGAAGCTCGGGGAGACGAGCATCCGCCGGGCGTACGGCAACTGGACCAAGCCGGGGCTGCGGCCGTGGACCGAGATCCTGCACACCAACGCGATCCAGCCGATGCAGCAGTTCGACTACAGCCGCGGCAAGAACGCCAGCGACATGGCGATGGTCGTCGACGCAATGGCGTTGCTCTACAACGACCACCCGGACGCGTTCGGGATCGTGTCGAGCGACGCCGACTTCACGCCGCTGGTGATGCACCTGAGGGCCAAGGGCGCCCAGGTCTACGGGTTCGGCGAGGCGAAGACGCCCGAGCCGTTCCAGACGGCCTGCACAAGGTTCCTGCTGCTGGACCAGCTGACCCCGCCCGTGGACGACGTCGTCGAGCCGGCCGTCGAGGCGCCTGCCGAGTCCCCCGCCGACGGTTCCGCCGACGCCTCGGCCGAGGCCGCCGCTGGCAGCGGTGCGACGACGTCCACGACGGCGAAACGGACCACCGCACGGAAGAAGGCCGCGAGCGCCGCCGCGGCCAAGGCCGCCGAGGCAGCTGCGAAGACCAGCGCACCCGGGCGCAAGGGTCCGGCCGAGCTGAAGCAGGACGCCCGCCTCGTCGCCCTGCTGCGCAACGCCGTCGAGAGTGCCGCGGACGACCTCGGGTGGGCGCGGGTCAGCACGCTCGGCCAGTACATCTCCAACCAGTCGTCGTTCGACTCGCGCAACTACGGCTACGGCTCGCTCATCAAGCTGCTCAAGGCGATCGAGCTGTTCGAGATCCGCGACGAGGGCAAGCAGACGTTGTCGGTGCGGGACAAGCGCCGCTCGAAGAACTGACGCCGGCTCGTCGGTCGGCGATGGTCACGCGGCGACCAGGCGACGGTCAGTCGGCGATGGTCAGGTTCAGCTCGACGGCGAACGCCTCGGCGAGGTCGATGAGCTGAAGCCGTGAGATCGTCGCGCCCGCCATGCCGGCCACACCGCGGGGGGCGCTGACGACCGACGAGCTGAGGTCGACGTCCTTCAGCCGCGCCCGGGAGAACTCCGGCGCGATGACGCGTCCGCCGTCGACCTCGACGCGGGTCAGCTGCGCCTCCGCGAGATCGGGTTCGACGAGCTGGCAGTCGACGAACTGCACGTCCCACAGCTTGGCGCCGCGCAGGTTGAGGAACTCGATCTTGCAGCCCTCGAAGCGCACCCGGCGCAGCTCCGCGCCATACAGCTGCACGGCGCCGAGCCGCGCCCCACGGACGGTGCAGTCCTGCCAGGAGGTCTCCGAGAGGTCCACGCCGGCGCCGCGCACCCCCGTGAGCGCACACTCGCTGAACCGTGCCCGGGAGGCACGCAGGCCCGCGAGGTCCGCGTCCTCGAAGACGCACTCGAGGAAGCGCGCGTTCTCCGCGGACCCCCCGCTGAGGTCGCCCGTGAACGTCTCGCCGTCGAAGTCCTCGTCCGGAAGCAGCATGGGTCCATGGTGGCGGATGGCGCTGACGGTGCAGAATGTGCCGAGCCGACCCGCTGACCGTCCCCGCCTGACCGGCGCCCGGAGCCAGCACCCGGGTCGACGCACACCTGACCATCGCCAACGATGACGAACAGATCGGGGACCCCGATGTCCGACAACGACTTCAAGCCCGGCCTCGAGGGTGTCATCGCCTTCGAGTCCGAGATCGCCGAACCCGACAAGGAGGGCGGCTCGCTGCGGTACCGCGGCGTCGACATCGAGGACCTCGTCGGCCGCGTGAGCTTCGGGCAGGTGTGGGGGCTGCTCGTCGACAACTCGTTCGAGCGCGGGCTGCCGCCGGCCGAGCCGTTCCCGCTGCCGGTGCACTCGGGTGACGTCCGCGTCGACGTGCAGTCGGCCCTGGCCCAGCTCGCACCGCTGTGGGGGTTCAAGCCGCTGCTCGACATCGAGCCCGAGGAGGCCCGCGACCAGCTGGCCCGTTCCTCGGTCATGGCGCTGTCGTTCGTGGCGCAGTCCGCCCGCGGCCAGGGTCGCCCGATGGTGCCCCAGGCGCAGGTCGACGAGGGCAGGACGATCGTCGAGCGGTTCATGATCCGCTGGCGCGGCGAGCCCGACCCCCGCCACACCGAGGCCGTCGACGCCTACTGGGTCAGCGCCGCCGAGCACGGCATGAACGCCTCCACCTTCACTGCGCGCGTGATCGCCTCCACCGGCGCCGACGTCGCCGCGTGCCTGTCCGGCGCCGTCGGCGCGATGTCGGGTCCGCTGCACGGTGGTGCGCCCTCGCGCGTGCTGCACATGCTCGAGGGAGTCGAGGAGACCGGCGACGCGCAGGCGTACGTCAAGGGCGTCCTGGACCGTGGCGAGCGCCTGATGGGCTTCGGCCACCGCGTCTACCGTGCCGAGGACCCGCGCGCCCGCGTGCTCCGCGCCACCTGCAAGCGGCTCGACGCCCCGCGCTTCGAGGCCGCCGCGGCGCTGGAGCAGGCCGCCCTGACCGAGCTGCGCGAACGCCGTCCCGACCGTGTCCTGGAGACCAACGTCGAGTTCTGGGCGGCGGTGCTGCTCGACTTCGCCGAGGTCCCGGCGTCGATGTTCACCCCGATGTTCAGCTGTGCCCGCTCGGCCGGCTGGTCGGCGCACATCCTCGAGCAGAAGAAGACCGGTCGCCTGATCCGCCCCAGCGCCCGCTACACCGGCGAGGCCCCCCGCGGCCTCGAGGCGGTCACCGGCTACCGCCCCTGACCCCGCGCGCCGGCCAGGTATGGCGCGGCGCCGGCCGCGCGCCATACCCGGCCCGCACCCAGTTCGTCAGCCCAGTTCGACCGTCCCTTCGGCAGCAACCTCTGCTAGCAGATGTTGCTGCCGAAGGGCCAGGTTGCTGCCTACGGGCCGGGCAGCAAGGTGTGCTGGGTCAGCGGTTGTCCACAGGCCTTCCGCGGCGGACGTGGCGGGTGCGGCAGGCTGCGCCGATGGAACTCCACGAGCTGGCGCGTGACAGCGTCGTCTCCGCCGCAGAGGCCGCGCAGCTCGGCCTCGGCCCCTCCGACCTTCGGCGGATGAGGCGACTCGGGTCAGTCCGGCGCCTCATCCGCGGTTGGTATGCCGTGTGCCCGCCAGGCGCACCCACCCCACCCTGGGAGGGTGCGGACCACTTCGACACGGCGCGCCGTCAGCACCGCCTGCTCACGGTCGCGCTGATCCGGTCGTTCGAGGGAAGGGCCGTTGCCAGCCACCAGTCCGCGTTGGTCCTGCACGACATACCGCTCTGGAAGTCGGACCTCGCCACGGCACACCTGTGCCGCCGCCGGGACGACCATTCCCGGCACCGGCCGGCGGCCACGTTGCACCCTGCGTGCCAGGCCGAGCCCGTGCTGTCACCGCCCGGCTATCTGACGGTGCCTGTCCCCCAGGCGGTCGTGCAGGTTGGCCTCCATCCTGTCGGGCCCGGACGCGGAACCTTCCCCTTCGAGAGCCTGGTCGCTGCGGACGCGGCACTGCACCATGGACTGACCACGCTGGATGAGATCCAGCAGGTCGTCCACGCCCACGCCGGACATCCCGGCATCGCCGGGGTGCGACGGTTGCTCGAGCGCGCAGATGGTCGCCACGAGTCCGTGGGCGAGACCCGGCTCGCCCACACCCTCCGGCTCCTGGGGTACCGATTCACCCCGCAGGTGTGGGTGACAGCCGAGGGACGGCGGTGGCGCGCCGACTTCGAGCTGGACGACGAGCCGGTGATCGTCGAGTTCGACGGCCTCGCCAAGTACACCGGTGGGCTGCCGAACCCGACCCCGGAGCAGAGCCGCCAGGCTCTCGCCACCGAGAAGTGGCGTGAGGACCGGCTGCGCGACACCGGGCGCGAGGTGACACGGTTCGTGTGGGCCGAGGTGGACGACCTCCCCCTGGTCCGATCCCGGGTGGACGCGGCCATCGTGCGGTCGCGGCGTCGTCTCCGCATCTGAAGTCACCTGGGGCGGCACTGAGCGCAAGTTGCTGCCCCAGGGTCAGGTTGCACCCTGCCCCTCGAGCAGCAACTTCTGCTAGCAGAGGTTGCTGCTCGAGGGGCGGCTGAGCCGCCGCTTGGGTCCGGGTGGTGGACCTGACGTCCCACGCCTCGGGACGTGGTGCGACACTGATGGCGTGACTGACAACGCCGCCCAGACGATCCCCGCCGACTTGCTCCCCAAGGACGGGCGGTTCGGCTCCGGTCCTTCGAAGGTGCGCCCCGAGCAGGTCGAGTACCTCGCGAGCCTCGGGACCACCGTGCTCGGCACCTCGCACCGCCAGGCCCCGGTGAAGAACCTCGTCGGCGCCGTCCGCGAGGGCCTGTCCCAGCTGTTCAGCCTGCCCGAGGGCTACGAGATCATCCTCGGCAACGGCGGCTCCACCGCGTTCTGGGACATCGCCGCCTTCGGACTGGTGCGCGAGCGCGCCCAGCACCTGGCGTTCGGTGAGTTCTCCTCCAAATTCGCGAGCGTCACGAACAACGCCCCGTTCCTGGGCCACTCGACCATCATCAAGGCCGACCCGGGCACGCTGGCGAGCGCGCGGGCCGAGGCCGGCGTCGACGTCTACGCCTGGCCGCACAACGAGACCTCCACCGGCGTCATGGCCCCGATCATGCGCGTCGAGGGTGCCGACGACGACGCCCTCGTCCTCATCGACGCGACGAGCGGCGCCGGCGGCCTGCCGGTCGACATCAGCGAGACCGACGTCTACTACTTCGGCCCCCAGAAGTGCTTCGCCGCCGACGGTGGCCTGTGGCTCGCGGCGTTCTCCCCCGCCGCCCTGGCCCGGGTCGACGAGATCGCTGCGACGGGCCGCTGGGTCCCCGACTTCTTCAGCCTGCCGACCGCGATCGACAACTCGCGCAAGAACCAGACCTACAACACCCCCGCCGTGTCCACGCTGGCGCTGCTGCGTTCGCAGATCGACTGGATCAACGGCAACGGTGGCCTCGACTGGGCCGTCACCCGCACCGCCGACTCCAGCGGCCGCCTCTACGACTGGGCCGAGCGCACCAGCTACACTACGCCGTACGTCGCCGACCCCGCCGCCCGCTCGCAGGTCGTGTCCACCATCGACTTCGACGACGCCGTCGACGCCTCGGCCATCGCCAAGACCCTGCGCGCGCACGGTGTCGTCGACGTCGAGCCCTACCGCAAGCTCGGCCGCAACCAGCTCCGCGTGGCGACCTTCCCGGCCACCGAGCCCGAGGACGTCTCTGCCCTGATTGCGTGCATTGAGCACGTTGTGGGCTGATCGGCGCGCACTGACGCCAACCCGCGCGTAACCTCGGCTCCGAATCCTCGTTGTTCCCGGTAGAAGTCCCCGGGGGTGGGGAGAACTGGACCGAGGAGTCAACGATGACCCGCGTGACACGAGTGAACTGGCGCACCATCGCTGCCGCGCTGCCTGCGGTCGCGCTCATCGGCGGCGGCCTGGCCCTCGTGGCCACCGACGGCACCCCCACCACCGACGTCGTCGCCGACTCCAGTCCCCTCGTCACCGTGCCCAAGACCGCGGTCCAGCGCCCCGAGGCACCGTCGCTCCCGGCGCTGCCCGAGCTGCCGGCACCCGCCGAGGCGGCGCCCACACCGGTCGCGAGCGCGGCGGGCCTCCAGCTCACCGGGAGCGCCAACGGCATCCCCGCGGCCGCCCTCGCGGCATACCGGCGTGGCGCTCAGCTCGTGGACCTGGCCGACACCGAGTGCAACATCGACTGGGCCCTGCTCGCGGCCATCGGCAAGGTCGAGTCCAACCACGGCCGCTATGGCGGCAACGGCATCGACCAGAGCGGCACGGTCCGCCCCGGCATCTACGGCATCCCGCTCAACGGCACCAACAACACCGCCGTCATCCGCGACACCGACGGCGGCGCCTACGACCGTGACACGACGTTCGACCGCGCTGTCGGCCCGATGCAGTTCATCCCCGGCACGTGGCGCTCGGTGGGCGTGGACGCCAACGGCGACGGCCGCAAGGACCCGCAGAACCTCATGGACGCCGTGACCGGCGCCGCGGTCTACCTCTGCTCCGGCCCGGGCAACCTCGGCAACGAGGCCGGTGCCCGCACCGCCGTGCTCCGCTACAACCAGAGCGATGCGTATGCGGACCAGGTCCTCGCGCTCGCCCGCGCCTACCGCGGTGGGTATGCCGTCGTCCCCGACGGCGCGCTCTCCGAGGCCCAGCGCACGGGGCAGCCTTTCCTGCCCACCGGCAACGAGGCCACCCTGCCCGGTCCGGCCGCAGGTGCTGCGGGCGCGGGCACGAAGCCCTCGTCGAAGCCGAAGCCGTCACCCAGCAGCTCCACCCCCTCCCCGAGCAGCACGGCCGGGAGCGGCGGGAACGGGTCGGGCACCAGTGCCGGCGGTTCCGGGTCCGGCAGCGGGTCCGGCGGTTCCGGCGGTTCCGGCGGCTCGACGCCCTCGCCCTCGAGCACATCCGGCGGCGGCCTCACCGGCGCCGTGGGTGGAGTGGTCGGCGGCGTCGTCGGCGGCATCACCGGTCAGACGCCGAGCTCGACGTCGTCCAGCAGCACCCCCAAGCCCTCGTCGAGCTCCACGAGCAGCACGCCGAAGCCCTCGCCGAGCAGCACCAGCACGCCTCCGAAGCTGCCCATCACCGTGGCCCCGGTCAACGGCAAGTGCCCCTCCGGCTACGTGCCCGAGGTCAACGTCGTCGGCGTCGTCGTGCTCTGCCGCCTGAAGTAGGGACGTGCGGTCAGCCGCCGCGACGGCTCGGTACGGCCAGGCTGCCGGAGCCGACGGGCAGGTCATCGACAGCCTGCCCTGCGGCATCGAGCAGGGTGACGTGGCCACCGCCGCAGTCGCTCAGGTGCAGGGCCGCCCAGCGGCGGGCGCCCTCGAGGGTCGCGCACCGTCGCGTGACGCCGCAGCCCGAGACCTCCCAGACCTCGGGGGCCAGGGGTCGGATCGTCAGGGCGCCCGGCGGAGGCGCATCGCCTGCCATGACCCCAGCGTCCCGCTCGATCGGACACCACGCCTCGGGCAGATGGACGAACAGGGCTGGCGGGCCACCGACACGTCCCGGGCTCGAGGCCGGTGACGAAGCGCGTCAGCCCACGGGACCGGTGACGACGGTCGTCAGCCCACGAGGCTGGCGACGACCGCGACCGCCACGACGATGACGAGCACCGCGATGGTGACCCGACGACGGAACGCCGGGGTCACCGTGCAGCCTCGGGAACCGGGTCGGAGACCGGGTCCGGCGCCGGGGCAGGCACGGTGCGGATCTTCAGCCGCGGGCGTCGCTGCGTCTCATACGTCACCTGCACATTCTCGTGCCTCGCCAACCAGACCGACACCACCACGGTGACCAGGCCGACGGCGATGGTGCCGATCCCGATGGTCCAGCGCGGACCCCATACGTCTCCGATCCAGCCGATGAACGGTGCACCCAGCGGTGTCCCGCCCATGAAGATCGCCATGTAGAGCGCCATCACCCGGCCGCGCATCGCGGAGTCCACGGTGAGCTGGACCATCGCGTTGGCGGTGGTGAGGGCGGTGAGCGCCGAGAGGCCGACGGGGACGAGGGCCAGCGCGAACAACGTGTAGGTCGGCGCGATCGCGGCAAGACCGCTGGAGAGGGTGAACCCGACGAAGGCGATGAGCAGGATCCGCAGGCGTGGGCGGGCGCGCCGGGCCGACAGCAGCGCCGCCGACAGTGAACCGATGGCCATGATCGAGCCGAGCAGGCCGTACTCCTGGGGGCCCTTGCCGAACTCGCGCGTCGCCATGAGCGCCGTCGTGATCTGGAAGTTCATGCCGAAGGTGCCGAGCACGAACACCAGCGCCATGACGAGCATGATGTCGGGGCGGCCCCGGACGTAGCTGACTCCCTCGCGGATCGCCCCCTTGCCACGCGTCAGCATCGGCGCCGGCTTGAGCTCGGCGCGGGTCATGGACGCCAGGGCGATGAGGACCGCGACGAATGTCAGGGTGTTGAGCAGCAGCGTCCACCCGGTGCCGAACGCCGCGATGGTCAGGCCGGCGACACCGGGGCCGATGAGGCGACCGGCGTTGAAGGAGGCGCTGTTGAGCGAGACGGCGTTCGCGAGGCGCTCACGCGGCACCATCTCGGACACGAACGTCTGGCGGGCCGGGTTGTCGACCGCCGTCGCGATGCCGGTGAACAGGGCGATGCCGTAGACCATCCAGAGCTCCGCGGTGCCGGTGACCACGAGGAGCCCGAGGGCCAACGAGGACACGGCGAGCGCGGTCTGGGTGATCGCAAGGATGACGCGCTTGGGGTAGCGGTCGGCGATCATGCCGGCCCACGGGGCGAGCAGCAGGAACGGCAGGAACTGCAGTCCGGTGACGATGCCGAGAGCAGTCGAGGAGTGGTCGGTGAGCTCGGTGAGGACCAGCCAGTCCTGGGCGACGCGGCCCATCCAGGTGCCGATGTTGGAGATGAAGGCGCCGGTGGCGTAGATCCGGTAGTTGCGGACCGCCAGGGAGGAGAAGGTCGGGCTCACTCGTTGGCCACCCTCGTGAGGATGACGGCGGCCTGCTCGAGGACGTCCTGCTCGGCCGGTGTGAGGTGGCCGACGCGGACCGACATCCACGCGTCGCGCTTGCGGCGGATGTCGCGCAGCAGGGCGACGGCTCCGGGCGTCAAGGACAAGATCACCTGACGACGGTCGGAGGGGTCGGCGGTGCGCTCGACGAGCCCGAGCTCGACGAGGCGGGCGACGGTGCGGGTCATGCTGGGGGCGCTCACCCGTTCGATCTCGGCCAGCTCACCCGGCGTGCAGGGAGCCTTCTCCAGGCGGTTCAGGACCGAGAACTGGTGCGGCGCGATGTCGTCCGTGCTCTCGAACCTGACCCGACGCGAGATCCGCATGCAGGCCAGGCGGAGCTCTCCGGCGAGGCGCGACACGGCGGCGGGGGTGAGACCAGCCTCAGCGGTGCGGCGCGGTGAGCGCGCAGGCGGTGGGGTCATGACGGTCTCCTTGTTCAGATAGTTAGCATAACTCATTACCTGTGCTAACTATTTCCGTCGTCTCCGACCGGCCCTCCCTCCCCGGACGCACGTATGCCGCGCGGCCCCCTCTCGGGGCCACGCGGCATACGTGGTGGTGTGGGTGGTGAGCCGTGGAGAGCTCGGCGGCGATGGGCCTCAGACGCCGAGGATCTCCTTGATCGGGGTGATCGCGAAGTAGAGGACGAACAAGCCGGAGACCGTCCACAGGAGCGGGTGGATCTGGTTGGACTTGCCGCGCACCGCCTTGATGAGCGTGTAGACGACGAAGCCGGCGCCGATGCCCACCGTGATCGAGTAGGTGAACGGCATGAGGACGATCGTGAGGAACGCCGGGATCGCGATCTCGAGGTCGTCCCAGTCGATGCCCTTGACCTGCTGCATCATCAGGAAGCCGACGACCACGAGTGCGGGGGTCGCAGCCTCGTAGGGCACGACCTTCACCAGCGGGGCGAGGAACGTCGCGAACAGGAACATGACACCGGTGACGACCGAGGCCAGACCCGTGCGGGCACCTTCGCCGACGCCCGCCGCCGACTCGATGTAGGAGGTGTTGGACGAGACCGAGCCCGCGCCACCGGCGATCGCCGCGACCGAGTCGACGAGCAGGATCTTGTCGGAGTTCGGCGGGTTGCCGTTCTTGTCGAGCAAGCCACCCTCGGCACCCACGGCGACCATCGTGCCCATGGTGTCGAAGAAGTCGGCGAGCAGCAGGGTGAAGACCAGCAGCACCGCGGCGACGACGCCGATCTTGCTGAACGAGCCGAGGATGCTGAACTGGCCGAGCAGGGAGAAGTCCGGGACGTCGATGACGTTGTCCGGCAGGGCCGGGACGTTGAGGCCCCAGCCGGCGGGGTTGACGAACTTGCCCGTCGCGTCGAACTGCCCACCGATCTTGCCGATCGCCTCGACGATGATCGCCAGGACCGTGCCGCCGACGATGCCGTAGAGGATGGCGCCCTTCACCTTGCGGACCAGCATCACGATGATGCCGAGCACGCCGATGACGAAGACCAGCAGCGGCCAGCCGTTGAGGGTGCCGCCGATGCCGAGCTCGACCGGGACCGGGCCGGTGGCGGTGCGGCGGACGAAGCCCGCGTCGACGAGGCCGATGATCGTGATGAACAGGCCGATGCCGACCGAGATCGCGGTCTTCAGCTCCGCCGGGATCGCGCGGAACACCGCCTGCCGGAAGCCGGTCAGAACGAGGACGAGGATGATCACGCCCTCGAGGAAGACCAGTCCCATGGCGTCGGCCCACGTCATGTCCGGCAGCTTGGCGATGCCGAAGGTGACGAACGCGTTGAGCCCGAGGCCGGTGGCGAGCGCCAGCGGGTAGTTCGCGACGACGCCCATGAGCAGGGTCATGACGCCGGCGACGAGGGCTGTGCCCGCGGCGACGAGCGTCTGCGCCTGGACGATGTCGCCGCCGCCGAGGAACTGGCCGGTGCCGTCCTGCTGGGTGCCGATGATGAGAGGGTTCAGGACGACGATGTACGCCATCGTGAAGAAGGTGACGAGCCCTCCGCGGATCTCCCGGCCGACGGTCGAGCCGCGTTCGGTGATCCGGAAGAACCCGTCGAGTCCGCTGGTGGGAGCGCTGCTGGGCTTGGCCGCCGCAGGCTTGGAGGTGGGTGAGGGCTTCGCCATGGGCAGCAGAGTAGGGCCTGCGTGTTGCAGCGGTGTGAAAGATAGGCTGCGCGCATGAGCGAGTCGCAGCACCACCCCGCCGACGCGGACGCGCCCGACTCCTCGCGCGGCACTACCGGCCCGCTCGACGGCACCGGTCCGGACGAGCTGCGTCCGCTCGCGCTGAGCAGTGCGACCGTCACCCTGTGGGGCACCGTCGGCTGGCTCGTGGCGCTCGGCATCATCCTCGCCGTCCCCTCGCTGCACGAGGGCGAGCGCCACTGGTGGCCCTGGACCTGCGTGACCGCGATCGTGCTCGGACTGCTCGGGTTCAGCTACGTGCGCCGCGGCCGCGGCAACGCCGCCGGCGCCGAGTAGCCACCACCCCGCGCGCCCCGCGCCATACCCCCTCGCCTGCGCTGCTCTCCGCGCAAAACGGTGGTTGCTCGACGAAACGGCGGACATGGGGCCCGTTTCGTCGAGCAACCACCGTTTCGCTGAGGTCAGATCGCCGAGACGTATGCCGCGAGCGGGCTGCTCACGCGGCTCGACGCAGCAGCACGGCCCGGACTCGGGCCAGGACGCGCTCCGGGTGGCTCAGGTCGTCCCAGGTGAGGCGAACCACCTCGTAGCCCAGCTCGCGGAGCCGGTCCTCACGCCGCTTCTCTGCCACGACGACCTCGGCACCATCAGCGCCCTTGTACTTCACCGCTCCGTCGAACTCGATGACGACGCGACCCGCGACCAGGAAGTCCACGCGTGCGACGAAGCTGCCCCTCTGGTCGCACACGACCACCTGGGATGCGACCGGCAGCCCCAGGGCCGTGAGAACGAGTCGGGTCCTGCTCTCCCCCGGCGACTCCGACGCCCCGTCGATGTGGGCCAGGGCGGCCCTCAGCCGCGCCTTCCCGCGCAGACCACGACGCAGACGAGAGGCGGCCTCCGCGAGATCTGCTTCGGTGCACCGCCCATCGTGGACCGCCGCATCCCCGGCCACGACTCCAGCTTCGACGCTCACCGATGCCACGGCGACGACCGCATCCGCGACGGCCATCACGGCCAGACCCTCCACCTCGACGCGGTCGACGAGGGCACGCAGCGGCATCACCCTGACGCCCCCTCCGGTGGTGGTCTCCTGCACGTCCGCCGCCAGGACGACGAGGTCCCGATCCACGTGCCACAGCGGAAGTCGGTGAAGCGCCAGGGCGGAGTGGTGGCTGGCCATCTCGTCGACGCCGCGAGAGCGCATGGCCGCGGCCACCGTCAGTCGATAGCGCTCGTCCCGGTCGGCGGCACTCCACGCAGCCGCTCCGATGAAGGCTCCACGACGAACCCTGACCAGGTCTCCGCCGACGACCCAGCGGCTCACCTCGTCGGGCGGGATCCCCAAGCGGGTCAGCTGGCGAGAGCCCAGCACACCGCCCTGCGCAGTCATCAGGGCACTGGCTCGCGAGTCCATGACGGCGAGAGTGGTCAGGTCGTCACTGCCCAGCCAGCCTGCGACGCCAGACCTGTGGATCGTCGACGTCGCCGAGCCGGGTTGTGGACAGGCCGTCAGGCCCGGGCCCTCGGCCGCCGGGGCCGACGCGCCATACCGAGGTCCGCAAGACCCATGCCCCAGCAAAACGGTGGTTGCTCGACGAAACGGGCTCCATGTGCGCCGTCTTGTCGAGCAACCACCGTTTTGCGTGGGGAAAGCCGCGCAGGCGAGGTCAGGCGAGGTCAGACGAGGTCGTAGCTCAGCTCGTCGACGATGGGTTCGCCGGTGTGGACGTGCTCGGCGGGTTCGGCGTCGACCTCGGAGTGGGCGCCGCAGCCGTGGTCAAGACTCACGACGCGACCGTCGGAAGGCGACCAGGCGTTGGCGCACACGCCGAAAAAAGAGCGGAGGGCACCTGCCATCGGGAGGAAGTACCCGCAGGACGAGCAGGGCGACGACGCCTTCTCGGCGACCTCGGCGTGGGGGCCGTTCTCGCCCTCGTACCAGCGCTGGGCCGCGGCCTCGCGACCCTCGGCGGACAGCACGCGCTTGCGGCCGAGCCCGAGCTCGTACGTCGCGAGCTCGTCGACCTCCTCGTCGCCCGTGGCCTCGAACCCGGCCTCGAGCAGCGGGTCGTCCTCCTTGTAGGGCAGGACGTCGCCGGCACCGAGGTCGCCGGGGGCGATGCGGTCGGCGTACGGCAGCCATTCGGGCGACAGCAGCGCGCCGTCACCGGGGACGAGGTTGGTCTCGCAGACCGTGGCGACCTTGCCGCGCGGCACGCGGGCGACGGTGATCGCCCAGCGCCAGCCGGGGTAGGCCCGCGCCGTGCACGCGAAGTAGTGAGTGCCGAGGCGCTCGTCGTCGAGCTCCATGCCGAGGTGGTCACCGACGGTGCCGGCCTCCGCGATGGACTCGGCGGCCTCGCGGGCCAGGTCGACGGCGCCCTCGAGCACCGGGTCCTTCTTGGGGGCGGCCATGCTCACGGCTCCAGCTGGTCGGCGAGAAAGCGCAGGACCGCGGCGACCTTGGTGCCGTGCTCCTTGTCGAGGCGGCGGCCCCGACGCAGGGAGTTGCTGGTGCTGTCGAGCAGCTTGATGGCGTCCTCGACGAGCGGCGCGAGGTCCTCGGGGGACTTGCGGTTCTGCTCACGCTTGCCGGCGGTGACGCTCGGCGCCGGCTCGAGCAGGGACACCTGGAGCGCCTGCGTCCCGCGACGCCCCTCGGCCACGCTGAACTCGACGCGGACACCGCCCTTGAGCGTGCTCGCGCCGTCGGGCAGGGCGTTCGCGTGGAGGAACACGTCGCTGCCGTCGTCGCCGGAGATGAAGCCGAAGCCCTTCTCCGCGTCGTACCACTTGACCTTGCCAGTGGGCACTGGTCCACCTCTACATCGAAAGTTTGGGTGCGCTCTGTGCGCATCGCAAGGCTATCGGGTGGTGCCAAATCCTTTCCCGGTATGCCGCGCGGTCGCCTCCCGGAAAACCGGTTCAGGACTGTCGGTGGGCTGGGGGAGGATGTCCGGGTGAGTGAGTCCGAGCAGTCCCCGTCGACCCCGAAGCAGGGCGTGCGCCAGTTCTGGGGCGACCTGTCGACCGAGGGTCGCTGGCTGCTGTCGACGGTGGCGGTCCAGACGCTGGGCCGCGGTCTGACCCTGCCGTTCACCGTGATCTACCTCAACGAGGTCCGCGGCATCTCCCTCGACCTCGCCGGCGCGCTGATGGCGTTCATCGCCGTGGTCGCGCTCGCCGTGACGGGGCCCGGCGGTGCGCTGACGGACAAGGTCGGCGCGCGCCGGATGCTGCTGTTCGCCACGAGCGCCCAGCTCGTGGGCTGCGTCATCCTGGCCTTCGCCACGACGCCGTGGACGGTGGCGCTGGCCTTCATGTTCCTGGGGTTCAACTTCGGCGTGTCCTGGCCGGCGTTCAACGCCCTCGTGGCAGCCGTGACGACCGGTCCTGCGCGTCAGCAGTACTTCGGCATCAACTTCGCCCTGGTCAACCTCGGCATCGGCCTCGGTGGTGTCATCGGCGGGCTCTACGCCGACGTCGACAACCCGTCGTCCTTCACGGTGATCTTCCTGGCCGACGCCGCGAGCATGCTCGTGCCCATCGCCCTGCTGCTGGGGCCGCTGCGCCACGTCCACGGCCGGGCCGAGAAGCCCGAGGGCACCGAGGGTGCCGGCGGCTCGTACCTCGAGATCGTCCGGCAGCCCGCAGTCGTCTGGATGACCGTGCTCACCTTCCTCGGCACGTTCGTGGGGTACGGCCAGATGGAGGCCGGGTTCCCTGCGTTCGCCCGCCAGGTCAGCGAGGTGCCGACGGAGGTCATCGGCTTCGCCTTCGCGCTCAACACCGCGGTGATCGTGGGTCTGCAGTTCGCCGTCCTGCACCGCATCACCGGTCGGCGCCGCACCCGCGTGCTGCTCGTCATGGCGGGACTGTGGGCGGCGGCCTGGGTCATGCTCGGGCTCACCCGTTTCGCCCCGGGCACCCTCGTCGCCGCCGGCGGGGTGCTGGCGTTCCACGCGCTCTTCGCGCTCGGCGAGACCCTGCTCCAGCCGACCATCCCTGCCATCACCAACGACATGGCCCCGGACCACCTTCGCGGCCGGTACAACGCCGTCAGCGCGGGAGCGTTCCAGTCCGGCACCATCCTCGGCCCGGTCGTGGCCGGGTTCATGCTCAACCACCGCTGGTCGACGGCGTTCATCGCCATGCTCGTGGTCATCTGTGGGGCAATGGCCCTGCTGGCCCTCGTCGTCGAGCGCCGGATCCCCGCAGGGGTCAACGGCCTCGAGGCCGAGCCGGTCGTCCCGAGCGCCGAGCCGGCCGGCGCGGGCCCCGGCGACGGCGTGGCCAGCGCGGCTGAGACCAAGGCCACTGAGACCAAGGCCGCTGAGACCAGGGGGGCCGAGTCACCGGTGGTCGGGTCCCGCGCCGCCCGGTCGTAGTCAGGCGAGCTGGCTCGGGGTGATCCCCCACGTGCCCGACCACGACTGGCCGGGCTCGAGGACGACGAGGCCGTCCCCGGAGTTGAAGGCGTTGCTCGGGCAGGACATCGGTTCGACCGCGACACCGCGGGTCCCCTTGACCCCGGTGTCGGCACCCTTGGCGGTGAACACCTGCACCCACTCCAGCGCCGCGTCGCCCCAGACCCCCACCTCGCCCGTGGCGAGCCCCCCGACGACGACCTCCCACGCACCATCGCGCCCGGTCCGGTCCAGGGCCGTGTATGCCGTGTCGAGGCTCGTGGTGCCCAGAGCCCGGTTGCTGCGGAAGTCCATCTCGGGCCGCACGGCCTCGGTGGCGGTCGGGATCATCTGCTCGTCGACGACGACCTCACGAGCCGCGGGGATGGTGAGCTCGACGTCGGCGAGGCGGGTCTCGTTCAGCGCGACGTACGGATGCGCGCCATACCCGAACGGGGCGGGGGCGTCCCCCACGTTGGCAGCGTGCGCGCTGACGGTGAGGCCATCGTCGTCCAGGACGTAGTTGACGCTGAGGTCGAGCGTCCAGTCCCAGCCGGGTGAGGGGTGCAGCCGGGTCCGCACGGTCAGGGCCGACCAGTCGTCGTCGTGCCAGTGCAGCTGCCACGGGAGCCATCGGACGAGCCCGTGGTTGGAGTTGGACAGCGGGATCTCGGTGAGGGCGAGCTGGTGGTCGACCCCGTCGAAGGAGTACTGCCCGCCCCGGATGCGGTTCGGCCAGGGCATCAGCACCTGGCCACGGCCGGCGAGGCAGAACTCGTCCTCGGCGTACCCGGCGACGACGTCCACGCCGTCGACCGTGTAGGTCCTCAGGCCGCCGCCCACCTCGACGACGGTGGCCTCCTGACGGCCGTGCCGGAGGGTCCACTGCTCGCCGCTGGGTGGGGTGCTCACGCGCTCACGCTACTGGCCATGGCAGGGGTGCGCTGGGCAGCCCGCGGGAGCCCGCGAAGTCGACGGACAGAGGGCGGGGACTCGTCCGTCCCCCATGCGTCAGGAGCGGCGGACCGCGCGGATGGCCACGGCCTTGGCGCCGACCTTCTGCGCGACGACCAGGACCGTGTCGTCCTTGGCGACGTCGCCGGCACGGCCCCGCGTGCTGTCGTCGACGGCATACGTGGCGCTGAAGCCGTCGACGCTCCTGACGCTCACCGAGGTGTCGCTCGCCGCTGTCACGGTGCCGCGCTGCACGGTCATGACCACCGACTTCCCGGTGGAGTCCTGGGTCGTGAACTCACCGTGCTGGACGTCCCCGAGAGCCCCGACACCACCCATCATCGGCCCCATGCCGAAGCCGCCCATGCCGCCGTTGCCGTTGCCGTTGGCCTTGTCGTTGCCCTTGGCCTTGTCGTTGCCGTTCCCGTTGCCGTTGCCGTTGCCGTTGCCGGGCAGCTGACCCATCGGGCCGTTCTCGAGGCGCCGCTGCTGTCCGGGCGGCAGGTCGTCCTCGTCGCGGTCGCCGCGCATCTGCCCCATCCGTTCGCCACGGTCGTCGTGACCGGCGACGGTGCGCACGACGGCGGCGGCCCCGAGCCCGAGGACGCCGACGACGAGCAGCAGGGTGAGCACCGAGGCGACGATGGCCGCGATCGTCCCGCCGGTCGTCGAGGTCGCCTGACGCCAGAGGTTGGGCTGCTTGGGCGCCGCAGCCGTGGGCGTCGAAGCAGCCGGCACCGGCTCGGTCGGCTGGCCGGCAGGCAACGGACGGGTGGGATCGGTGGGTCCGGTGGGCTCCGACATGGCGGCTCCTCTCGCTGCTCCCAGTATCGACCTCCAACCTGTGGACCGCGGTCGCTTCCGGACAACCCGTTCGCCAGCGACCGCCCGGTGGCCGTGCGGTACGCCCGACCACGGCAGCCGACTACCGTGGTGCGGTGCCCCCCAAGTCCCGACCCGAGCCCGTGACCGTCCGGTCGATGGCCGACGACGTCCGGGGGCGCACCGACAGCGAGCTGAGCGACCTGCTGCACCGCCGTCAGGACCTCGCCCGTCCCGCCCCCGCCGACCTGTCGGCGCTGGCCGCCCGGGCCAGCACCCGGGCCAGCGTCCAGCGGGCCGTCGACTCGCTCGACCTCGCCCACCTCCAGGTCCTCGAGGCCGCGCTCGCTGCTCCCGAGACGACGACGTCGCCCGTCGAGCCCACGGACGTCGCCACGCTCCTCGGCGCCCGGACGTCCGAGGTCACGCCGCTGCTGGACGACCTGTGGTCGTCGGCCCTGCTGTGGCGCAGCCCCGAGGGCGCGCGCGTCGTGCGCACGGTCGGCGAGGTGCTGGTCCACCCCGCGGGCCTCGGCCCCCGCGCCGTCGACCTCCCCGGTGCCGCTGCGGCAGCGACCCCGGCGGAGATCGCCACCGTCGTGGAGCAGGCCCCGCCCGCGGCCCGGGCCATCCTCGACCGCCTCACCTGGGGTCCGCCCGTCGCGGTCCTGCCCGCCGGCACCCCCGACCGGGTCGCGGAAGGTGCCCGGTGGCTGCTCGAGCACCACCTCGTCCGCTCTGTCGGCGTCGACCAGATCGCCCTCCCGCGTGAGGTCGCCCTCGCACTGCGCGGTGGTCGAAGCCATCGTGCGACCGTCCTCACCGCACCGGACCTCGAGGGCCAGGAACGTCCCCTCGAGGCCATCGACGCCGCCGCGGGCCAGCAGGTCACCGACCTCCTCGCGCTCGTCGACGAGCTCGCGGCCGAGTGGGGCCTGCGCCCTCCCCGCGTGCTGCGCTCCGGCGGGCTCGCGGTGCGCGACCTCAAGCGGATCGGCTCGGTCCTCGACGTCGACGAGGCGCGTGCCGCGTTCGTCGTGGAGCTCGCGTATGCCGCGGGCCTCCTCGCGGACGACGGGTCCCTCGACCCGTCGTGGGCACCGACCCCGGCGTACGACGAGTGGCAGCAGCAGCCGGGCGACCAGCGCTGGGCCGTGGTGGCGCGGGCGTGGCTGCTCACGACCCGCGCACCCCACCTCGTCGGGACCACTCCGGCCGGGGCGTCCGGCACGGTCAACGCCCTCGGCCCGGAGGCGCACTGGCCGCCGGCACGGAGCCTGCGCCGTGACGTCCTCGACCAGCTCTCCACCGCGCCGACCGGACTGGCCCCCACCCAGGGCTCTGTCGCCGACGCCCTGCGCTGGCGCCGTCCGCGCCGGGTGCCCGGCACCCTCGACGTCGTCATCACGGCGGTGCTGCGCGAGGCCGAGTGGCTGGGCGTCACCGGCCGAGGAGCGCTGTCCAGCGCCGGCCGGGCACTGCTCGAGGGGCGTGACGAGTCTGCCCTCGCGGCAGCCATGCAGCCGCACCTGCCCGACCCCGTCGAGCACGTCCTGCTCCAGGCCGACCTCACCGCCATCGCGCCGGGGCCGCTGGCCGGGGGCCTCGCCACCTTCATGCGGCTCGTCGCAGACGTCGAATCCCGAGGCGGGGCAACGGTCTACCGCTTCACGCCCGACTCGGTCCGCCGCGCGCTCGACGCCGGCTGGTCGGTCGATCAGGTCGTGGTGGCCCTCAGCGACGCCAGCCACACGCCGGTCCCCCAGCCCCTGGACTACCTCGTCCGCGACGTCGCCCGCCGCCACGGACAGGCCCGGGTGGGCGCGATGCGTGCCTACATCCGCTGCGACGACGAGACGACCCTCGGCGCCATGCTCGCCGAGCGCGAGCTCTCCCCCCTCCAGCTGCGCAGCATCGCCCCGACCGTCCTGGTGTCCCCCGTCGCGGCCGAGACGGTCGTGGACTTCCTGCGGGAGAACGGTTTCGCGCCGGCTGCCGAGACCCCCGACGGGGGCATCGTCGTCCCGCAGGCGGGCCGGCACCGCACCCCCCTCCAGCGGCGCACCTCCCCCGTCACCGCCTCCGGTGTGGACGACGAGCTCGTCACCACCCTCGTCGGTGCGCTCCGCGCCGGGGAGCAGGCGGCTGACTACCAGAGGGAACAGGTGGCCACCCGCCCCGGACCCAGCCTGCCGAGCACCGACCCGACCACGACGCTGGCCGTGCTGCGCGACGCCGCCGCGGACCGGCAGGCGGTCTGGCTCGGGTACTCCGAGGCCGACGGCCGGGTCCAGCGACTGCTCTTCTACCCCGAGCGGGTCGAGGGCGGGCGGGTCCACGGCACCGCCGAGGGTGTGAGCCGGACCCTGTCGATCCATCGCGTGACCGGCGCCGCCGTCGGCTGACGCCAGCGACCGGCCGCGGTCCGGCGTCAGTCGTTCCCGGCAAGGGCCTTGACCACACGCGACGGCGACGGACGACCGAGCTGGTCGGCCATCCACGTGCTGGTCTCGACGAGCGCGGCCAGGTCGACCCCCGTGCGCACCCCCGCACCGTCGAGGGCCCAGACGAGGTCCTCGGTCGCGAGGTTGCCGGTGGCGCTCTTGGCATAGGGGCAGCCGCCGAGCCCACCGGTCGAGGCGTCGACGACGGTCACGCCGTGGCGCAGCGCCGTCATCGTGTTGGCGAGCGCCTGCCCGTACGTGTCGTGGAAGTGCACCCCGATCCGGTCGGCGGGTATGCCGCGGGCCTCCAGCGCATCGAGCAGCCGGCTCACGTGGCCGGTCGTGCCCACCCCGATGGTGTCGCCGAGGGAGAGCTGGTCGGCGCCGAGGTCCATGAGCCGCACCGCCACGTCGGCCACCTGGTCGACCGGCACCGGGCCCTCCCATGGGTCGCCGAAGCACATGGACAGGTACGCGCGGACCCACAGCCCGGAGGTGCGGGCCCGGTCCACGACGGGCGCGAACATGTCGATCGACTCGGCGACCGTGCGGTTGAGGTTCTTGCGGGCGAAGGTCTCGGTGGCGCTGCCGAAGATCGCGACCGCCCCGACGCCGGCCTCGAGGGCACGGTCGAGGCCGCGCTCGTTGGGGACGAGGGCCGGCCGCCGCGAGCCGAGCCCCTCGTCGCCGAGGAGGTCGAGGACCTCGGTGGCGTCCGCGAGCTGCGGGACCCAGGCCGCCGGGACGAACGACGTCGTCTCGATCGTCCCCAGTCCGGCGGCCGCGAGCCGGCGGACGAACTCTGCCTTCACCTCCGCGGGCACGACGGTCTTCTCGTTCTGCAGCCCGTCGCGGGGACCCACCTCGTAGATGGTCACGGCGTCCGGCAGGTCGCTGGCGGGCTCGAGCTGGGGCAGTCCGGTGGTCACCCCCTGATCCTGCCACTGCCCGGATTGCCGCCTGCCGGCCACGGCGCGGCACCGCGCACGTTAGATTTGGCGCAGGTACCGGACCGGCTGAAGGACTTCGCATGAGCGACACCCCCAGGAACGACAGCACCGAGGACCGCGGAGACGACGTCTACCGCGACCCCACGGCTCCCAGCGAGGCGCCGTCCTACGGCCCGCCGTCGTCCTCCGGCACGCCCGAGCGCACCGAGCAGCTGCCGACCGGCGGTGACACCCAGCAGGTCCCGTCCTCGTCGTCGTTCCCCCCGCCGCCGCCCCCGCCCGGTGCGGGCTCGGCCCCGCAGAACCCGTATGCAACCCCGCCTGCCGGCAACGCGCCGCAGAACCCGTACGCCGCTCCCCCCGCAGGCGCGGCCTACCCGAGCCAGTCCGAGGTCGCCCAGGGCGGCGCCCCCGGCACCCCGCCGCCGCCCGGCTACGGCCAGGCCCCCGCGTACGGCCAGCCCGCGTACGGCCAGGCGCCGGCGTACGGCAACCCCGGTGGGTCCCTGAGCGGCAACACCATCGCGCTGCTCATCGTGTCCGGCCTGCTCACCATCGGTGGCTGCGGCGTCGGCATCCCCGCCCTCGTCTTCGCCATCATCGCGGTGACCAAGAAGGACCAGGCGTCCGAGATGGGCAAGTGGACCCGGTGGGGCTGGATCGCCCTCGGTGTCACGGTGCTGCTCGTCGTCCTGGGCTTCGTCGCCCTGTTCTCCCTCGCTGCCGTGGGTGGGTCGACCAGCCCGTGACCGACGGGCCCCTGATCGTCCAGAGCGACAAGACGCTCCTGCTCGAGGTCGACCACCCGCGTGCCGAGGAGGCACGACGGGCGATCGCGCCGTTCGCCGAGCTGGAGCGCGCGCCGGAGCACATCCACACCTACCGCGTCACGCCGCTGGGGCTGTGGAACGCCCGCGCAGCCGGCCACGACGCCGAGCAGGTGGTCAACGCCCTCATCACGTTCAGCCGGTACGCCGTGCCGCACGCCCTGCTGGTGGACGTCGCCGACACCATGGACCGCTACGGCCGGCTCACGCTGGAGAAGGACCCGGAGCACGGCCTGCTGCTGCGCACGACGGACCGTCCGGTGCTCGAAGAGGTGTTGCGGCACAAGAAGATCAAGCCGCTCATGGGTGAGCGGATCGACGCGGACCGCGTGCTCGTACACCCCTCCGAGCGCGGTCACCTCAAGCAGGAGCTGCTCAAGGTCGGCTGGCCCGCCGAGGACGAGGCGGGCTACGTCGACGGCGAGGCCCACCGCATCGACCTCGACAACGCCGGCTGGTCGATGCGGCCCTACCAGCAGCAGGCTGTCGACGGCTTCTGGCACGGCGGCTCCGGCGTGGTCGTCCTTCCCTGCGGCGCGGGCAAGACGCTCGTCGGCGCCGGGGCGATGGCCCAGGCCAAGGCGACCACCCTCATCCTCGTGACGAACACCGTCTCGGCCCGGCAGTGGCGCGACGAGCTCATCAAGCGCACCAGCCTCACCGAGGAGGAGATCGGCGAGTACTCCGGTGCCCGGAAGGAGATCCGCCCGGTCACCATCGCGACCTACCAGGTGCTCACGACGCGGCGGAAGGGCGTCTACACGCACCTCGACCTCCTCGACGCGCGCGACTGGGGCCTCATCGTCTACGACGAGGTCCACCTGCTGCCTGCGCCGATCTTCCGCATGACCGCCGACCTCCAGGCCCGCCGTCGCCTCGGCCTCACCGCCACGCTCGTGCGCGAGGACGGCCGCGAGGCCGATGTCTTCTCCCTCATCGGCCCCAAGCGCTACGACGCCCCGTGGAAGGACATCGAGGCTCAGGGCTACATCGCCCCGGCCGACTGCGTGGAGGTGCGGGTCACCCTGCCCGACAGCGAGCGCCTCGCGTATGCCGTCGCGGAGCCCGAGGACCGCTACCGCCTCGCCTCGTGCAGCCCGGTGAAGATCCCCGTGGTCGAGAAGATCGTCGCGCAGCACCGCGGCGAGCCCACCCTCGTCATCGGCCAGTACCTCGACCAGCTCGACGAGCTGTCCCAGCGGCTCGGTGCCGACGTCATCACCGGTGAGACCTCGGTCGCCGAACGGCAGAAGCTCTTCCAGGCGTTCCGCGTCGGGGACATCGACCTGCTCGTGGTGTCCAAGGTCGCCAACTTCTCGATCGACCTGCCCGAGGCCAGCGTCGCCATCCAGGTCAGTGGCACCTTCGGCTCCCGGCAGGAGGAGGCGCAGCGCCTCGGTCGGGTGCTGCGACCCAAGGGCGACGGTCGCACGGCGCACTTCTACTCCGTGGTGTCGCGCGACACCGTCGACGCCGAGTTCGCCGCGCACCGCCAGCGCTTCCTGGCCGAGCAGGGCTACGCCTACCGGATCGTCGACGCCGACGACCTCGGCGACGACCCCGCCTGAGCCGTCCTGCGCGGAGGGGAGGACTCCCCCGGTCGCACCGCGCCTGACCCGAGCAGGCTGAATACCTGTGTCGCGCAACAGAACTCGCGTCTCGCACTGGCGGCACGGCACGCTCGGTGGGGAGCTCTCCCCATCGACCCACTGGACCCCCGCTGCCTAGGTTTCCCCTCGTCGGCGCACCGGGCGCCGCAGATCACCTGTCCAGGGGGAACCACGTGAAGACCACCAAGACCAAGCTCATCTCCACGCTCGCCGTCGGAGGCCTGCTCGCCGCCGGCGCGATCACCACGACGGTGGCCGCGACGTCCGCAAGCGCCGCGCCGAACTTCCAGATGCCGTTCCCGTGCGGCCAGACCTGGGACGGCTCGACGCGCTCCAACCACTCGCCGAACCGTTCGGTGGACTTCAACCGCCCCAACGACATCGGCGACACCGTCGTCGCGTCGGCCGGTGGCACGGTCAGCCGGGTCGCCAACGAGGGCAGCACGTCCTACGGCCGCTGGGTCGAGGTCAACCACGGCGGTGGCTACACGACGCGCTACGCCCACCTGTCCACCCAGTCGGTCAGCACCGGCCAGGCGGTCAAGGCCGGCCAGAAGCTCGGCACCGTCGGCTCGACGGGCGGCTCCACCGGCCCGCACCTGCACTTCGAGCAGCGCCTCAACGGCAACGACATCAGCGTGAAGTTCAACGGGGCGACCGTCGCGTACTACACGACGAAGGCGTACACCTCGAAGAACTGCGGAGGCGGCAGCGGCACACCCACCAACCCGCAGACCATCAAGGACGCCTGCGGCACCGGCTACACGGTCATCGACCGCAAGGCCATCAAGGGCGCCACGATCTACCTGACCTACAACTCCGCCGCCGGCAAGAACTGCGTGGCCACGATGAAGACGACCAACATCGGGAAGAAGACCCGGGTCAGCGCCTTCCTCGAGGTCAAGGGCGGCAGCCGCAGCACCGACGCCGGGTCCTACGGCTACTACGCGGGTCCGGTCAAGAAGTCCGCTGCCGGCAAGTGCGTGAAGTGGGGCGGCTCGACGAGCGCCGCCAGCTACACCAGCCCGTTCGAGCACTGCGGCTGACGGACGACCCTGCGGCACCACGACGAAAGCGGCGCCCTCCCTGCGACGGGAGGGCGCCGCTGCGTCACCTATGGCGCGCTGCGGCGACCGGAGTGCCAGGACCTCAGAGGGCGTCGAGGACCTCGTGGCTGATCCGTGCGAGGGTGACCGCACCGACGGGACGGAACGGGTGCAGCGGGTCCGGGCCGACCGACCCCGTGGGGCCGCCGAGCTCGGTGTGGGCCAGGGCGCTCATGACGACGTAGGCGTCCTCGCGCGAGACACCCCGCTCGTCGACGAGGACGGAGAACAGCGACTCGTAGGCCATGTCGATGGAGTCCTGGACCGGGTCGCCCAGGCCGACGCACACCAGCTCGGCACCGGTGTCGACGCGCGGCGCCCGCATCCCGGCGCCCAGCCCCTTGACCACGTCGACGGTCACGGTGACGCGACCAGCCGCCTCGATGGCGACGAACGAGGACTCACCTCGGCTCATCACCGCGTGCAGGTCGCCGAGGGACAGCAGCGCGCCAGGCACCTGCACGGGGAGGTAGACCGTCGAGCCGGAAGCAGCGTCGGTGAGGTCCATGTTGCCGCCGGTCGGGTAGCTCGGCATGACCGTCGACAGGTCGCCGTCGGCGGGGGCTACCATGACGCACCCGACCATGGGTGCGGCCGCGCAGTCCAGGTCCTCGGTCAGCTGGACCCGCCCGTCTCGCAACGGGATCCGCCGGACGAACCACTCCTCGCCCATCGGCCCCGCCAGGGCCCCGGCGCCGGGGATGTAGACCGACCAGCCGAAGTCGCCGAAGGTGATGTCCTCGATGGTGACGGCGAGCGCGTCGCCGGGCTCGGCCCCCTCGACGAACACCGGGCCGGTGACGGGGTTCAGCGGTGCGGTGACCTTCGCCAGGTCCCGCAGCTCCTCCATCTGGGCGTAGGCCGCGTCGTCGGTCTCGAAGGTGATGCGGTCGCCGGCCCCGGCGGTCACCCGCAGCACCGGCTCGTCCGAGGCCGACAGCCCCGGCCGCCCCTGGTCCTTCGTCAGCAGGTGCTCGCTCATGCGCGCTCCCCTGCCGCCGCACGCTCTCCCGTCGCCGCGTGCTCCGGACGGATGCCACGGTCGTGGGTCGTGTACCAGGCCAGCACGACGCAGCCGATGGCCAGCCACACGAGGCCGCCGATCTTCGCGGCCGCCTCGGCGTTCCACAGGACGTAGCCGATCACGAGGAACCCGATCACCGGTGACACCCAGTGCAGGAACACGTTCCGCGAGCGCTTCCGCACGGCATACCAGGAGACCACGGACACGTGCAGCAGCATGAAGCTCGTCAGCGCACCGAAGTTCACCAGCGACGCGATCAGGCCCACCTGACCGACGAAGAACAGTCCGGTGACCAGCGTCAGCCCGCCGACGAGCAGGATGGCGCGCTCGGGCACCCGGGTGCGGGTGTTGATGTGGGCGAGGAAGCCGGGCAGCCGCCCGTCGCGGCTCATCGAGAACAACAGCCGGGACGTCGCGCTCTGGGCGGCGACGGCGTTGGCGATGCCGACCGCGAGGGCGTTCATGGCGAGGAAGGCCACCTGCCACCCGTGGTTGCTGACCTGCTCGACGATCCCGAAGAAGGCGTTGTTGACCTCGTCGTCACCGAACTGCTGGGTGTCGGGGACGAGCATCGCGGCGAGCCACGTCTGGGAGACGAAGAAGAACGCCACGAGCAGCAGGCCGACGACCATGGCCGTGCCGGCAGCCTTGCGACCACCCTTGGCCTCCTCGCTCAGGGTGGCGATGCCGTCGAACCCGAGGAAGCTCAGCACGGCGATCGACAGGGCCGTCCCCACGAGGCCGGGCGTGAAGTCGCCGGAGTCGAACAGCGGCGCGGTGGTGAACTGGGCGCCGTTGGTCCCACGGGAGATGGCGGTGACCGCCATGACGATGAAGATGACGATGAACAGCAGCTCGGCCGCGAGGAACAGGCGGTTGACGATGGCGGTGAACGAGATGCCGATGTAGTTGACGCCGGTGTTGACCACCAGGAAGAGCACGATCCACAGCTGCTTCGGGATGTCCGGGAAGATGCCGGCCATCGACTCGGCGGCAAAGACGTAGAGCAGCGTCGGCACGAGCAGGTAGTCGAGCAGGATGGTCCAGCCGGCGAGGAAGCCGAGCTTGGGGTTGAGGCCACGGCCGACGTACGAGTACACCGAACCGGCGATCGGGAAGGCCTGCGACATCTGGGCGTACGACATCGCCGTGAAGATCATCGCGACGAGCCCGATCAGGTAGACGAGGGGCACCATGCCCTTCGACTCGTTGTAGACCACCCCGAAGATCGCCCACGGTGCGATGGGCACCATGAAGACGAGGCCGTAGATGATCAGGTCGGTGGTGGACAGGGTGCGGTTGAGCTCCTGCCGGTAGCCCAACTCGGCGAGCTCGGTGTTGTGCGTGCTGCTCACGACAGCTCCTCGTGGGGGGAAGGGATGGGGAGGGGAACGGACAGGGTGGTGCTGGGCGAGATGAAGCGACGAATCCGGCTGGGGCTCAGTCGTTCTCACGCAGGAAGGCACCGACGATGGCGGTGAACCACTCGGGCTCCTCGACGTGCGGCATGTGGCTGGACTCGGCGAAGACGTGCGAGCGGGCGTCCGGGATGCGCTGGACGAAGGGCTCCCACACCAGCGGCATCGCCTCGTCGTGCGCCCCGCTCACCACGAGCGTCGGCACCGCGATGCCGGGCAGGCGGTCCACGACGCTCCAGTCCTTGAGGGACCCGATGACGTGGAACTCCGAGGGGCCGTTCATCGTGTGGTAGACCGTCGGGTCTGCCTCGAGCTGGGCGAAGGACGCGGTCACCTCCGGCGGGTTCGGGACCACGCGGCACACGTGCCGGTCGTAGAAGACCTGCATCGCCGCGGCATACTCCGCGCTGTCGGTGGTGCCCGCCTCCTCGTGCCGCAGCAAGGTGGCCTGCACCTCCTCGGGGAGCCGCGAACGCAGGGTCCCCGCGGCCTCGAGCCACAACGGCATCGACGCCGGGCTGTCGCAGATGCTCAGGCTCGCGATCCCGTGCGGGTCCGCGAGCAGCACCTCGCTGCCGAGCATCCCGCCCCAGGACTGGCCGAGGAGGTGGAACCGGTCACCGATGCCGAGGTGGTCCACGACCGTCCTCAGCTCCTCGACGAACAGGTCGACCGTCCAGAAGTCGGGGTCCGCGTCCGGAAGGTGGGTGCTCCTGCCGCAGCCGAGCTGGTCGTAGTGGACGACGGCCCGCCCGTCGCCGGCGAGCGCCGTCATGGCGAGCGTGTAGTCGTGGGCCACTCCCGGCCCGCCGTGCAGGACCACGAGCGGCGCCTGCGAGGCATCGGGGCGCAGGGCGTCCGGGTCACCGGTGACGCGGAACCACGTCTCGTGCCCCCGGAACGGGACGGTGCCGGTCCGGCTCGGAGCGGGTATGGCGGGTGGTGCTGACGGGGTCACGGGCTCTCCTTCTCGATGACCGCGCCACTCAACCGCAGAAATGGTCTGGTGACAATACCTTTGAGTGGACGATGAGACGGCGGCCGTAGACTCCCCGGCGTGAGCGACGGCGCAGAGCACCTGGAAAGCGGTACCGGTGGGGGCCTTGACCCGCTGCGCGTGAGCATGACCGCCTCGCTCGCCGACCGGCTCGTCACCGCGATCGCCGTCGGCGCCTACTCCCCCGGCGAGCGGCTCCCGCCGGAGCGGGAGCTGGCCGCGTCGCTCGGCGTCTCACGCGTGACCCTGCGGGAAGCCCTGCGACAGGTGTCCGAGCTGGGGCTCGTGGAGACCCGGCGGGGACGCGGCGGCGGCACCTTCGTCTCGACGGTGGACTGGGGAGAGGTCGCGCCGGACGTGGCCCGACGCACCCTCGAGGTGGAGCTGCCCCGGCTGCGCGACCTGTTCGACTACCGCTGCCTGGTCGAGGGCATGATCGCGCGCACCGCCGCAGAGCGCCGCACCGCCGAGGACGTCGCCGAGCTGCACTCCGCCCTCGCCGAGTTCGAGCAGGTCGAGGGGATGATCGAGGCCCGCGCGATCGACCACCGGATCCACGGGCTGATCACCGCAGCGGCCCGCAACCCGCACCTCAGCCTGCTCAGCGCCCGCCTCACCGCCGCTGCGACGCTCGGGTTCGGCGCCGAGCCCTACTCCCCGGAGTTCCTCGCCCAGGCGCGCGCCGAGCACGCCGAGCTGATCCGGCACGTCGTCCTCGGTGACGCGGACGGGGCCGGCCGTTGCGCGCATGCGCACTTCTCGCTCACCCTCGAGTCCATGCAGGCCGGTCTGCGCAAGGCCGTCGCGCGCTCCACCTGAGCACCACGTCCGTGGAGCACCACGCGGACGCGCCCAGTCGGCATACAGGCAACTCCCAGACTCTGCCCGGACACTGGGTGACGTGAACGCCGAACCGGAAGCCCGCCTGCTCGTCGTCGAGGACGAACCCAACATTCGCGAGCTGCTCGCCACGTCGTTGCGCTTCGCGGGGTTCGAGGTGCACACCGCCGCCGACGGAGCCACCGCCCTCAACCTGGCCACCGCGCACGAGCCCGACCTGGTCGTCCTCGACGTGATGCTCCCCGACATGGACGGGTTCACCGTGACCCGCAAGCTGCGCGACACCGGACGCCAGCTGCCCATCGTGTTCGTCACCGCGCGCGACTCCCTCGACGACAAGATCAAGGGCCTCACCGTCGGTGGGGACGACTACGTCACGAAGCCGTTCAGCCTCGAAGAGGTCGTGGCCCGCATCCGCGCCGTGCTGCGCCGGACCCGCGGCGAGGTCGACGAGTCGTCGGCGTTGCGGTTCGAGGACCTCGAGCTCGACGAGGACTCGCACGAGGTGCGCCGCGGGACGCGCTCGATCGACGTGTCCCCCACCGAGTTCAAGCTCCTTCGCTACCTCATGCTCAACCCCAACCGCGTGCTGTCCAAGGCCCAGATCCTCGACCACGTCTGGGACTACGACTTCCGCGGCGAGAGCGGCATCGTCGAGTCCTACATCTCCTACCTGCGCCGCAAGATCGACACCGACGGGCTGCCCGCACTGATCCACACCAAGCGCGGCGTGGGCTACGTGCTGCGCAAGCCGCCGGAGGCGTAGGTGACCGAGACGAGATCGCCCGCGCACCAGCGGGTCCTGGCTCGAGCCTCGCGCCGCCTCGAGGCGCTGCCCCTGCGGCTGCGGCTCATCGCGGTCATGCTCGTCCTGCTCCTGCTGGCGCTCACCCTCACCGCGTCGGCGACCGCCGTGCTCATGCGCCGCGACCTCGTGGGCCGGGTCGACCAGCAGCTGCGGCTCGCCGCCGAACCCGTCGCCAAGCAGGCCTTCAACGACCTGGGCAGCGCCATCAGCGAGGGCATCCCCAACGGCTACGCCTTCGTCATCCTGCCCAACGACGGCCGCGAACCCATCGCCGCGAACCCCATCGGCGAGTCGATGCACCCGGCCATCCCGGAGCTCACCGTCGACAGCCCGCAGGTCCGCACCGGAGACCCCTTCACCATCCGGTCGCAGGAGGGCGAGCTCAAGTGGCGGGCGATCGCCGGCACCCTGCGCGGCAGCCAGGCCGTCGTCGTCGTGGCGGTGCCGCTGCGCACCGTCGACCGGACCGTCAGCAAGCTCGTCCTCGTCGAGCTCCTCATCGGGCTCGGCGTGCTCCTCGCGTGCGCCGGCGGTGGTTGGTATGCCGTGCACCGCGCCTTCCGCCCGCTGCGCCAGATCGAGGACACCGCGTCCGCGATCGCGGCAGGAGACCTCACCCGCCGCATCCCGACGCGGACGGCCAAGGACGAGGTGACGTCGTTGTCGCGCTCGCTCAACGTCATGCTCGCCCAGATCGAGCAGTCCTTCGCCCAACGCGAGCAGTCCGAGGAGCGGATGCGCCAGTTCGTCGCCGACGCCTCCCACGAGCTGCGCACGCCTCTCGCCGCGGTGCGTGGGTACGCCGAGCTGTACCGCCAGGGCGCGGTCCGTGAGCCGGCCGACGTGGCCAGCGCGATGTCCCGCATCGAGGGAGAGGCGGGGCGCATGGGTGGCCTCGTCGAGGACCTGCTCATGCTGGCGCGGCTCGACGACCAGCGTCCGTTGCGCATCGCCGACGTCGACCTCATCGTGCTCGCCGCCGACGCGGCGCAGGATGCGCGCGCCATCGACACCGGTCGGGCCATCACGGTGACCGGCCTCGACGGGCCCCTGGCGCCCACGACCGTCCCGGGTGACGACGCCAAGCTGCGCCAGCTGCTGGCCAACCTCCTTTCGAACGCCCTCAACCACACCCCGCCGGGCTCCCCGGTCGAGATAGCGGTCGGCATCCGCCGGTCCGACGGCCTGGCCGTCGTCGAGGTCCGCGACCACGGCCCCGGTGTCGACCCCGAGCAGGCGAAGAAGGTCTTCGAGCGCTTCTTCCGCGCCGACCCGTCGCGCGGTCGCGGCAGCGGTGGCGGCAACGGCCTCGGCCTCGCCATCGCCGCAGCCATCGTGGCCGGTCACGACGGTCGGATCGGGGTCGCCCCCACCCCCGGTGGAGGGGCCACGTTCGTCGTCCAGCTGCCCACAGGAAACTCCCAGCCGGCGCCCAGTACTCCTTGACCTCGGGTGTGTTGACTGAGGTCACCAAGCCACACCAAGGAGTGCGAGAGCCATGACCCAGATCCACCAGGACACCCAGCCGGGCCCCACCGGTGAGGGCGGCCAGCCTCCCCAGCAGCCCCAGCCGCCGCTGGCCCCGATGCAGCAGCCGCCGATCACCGAGGCGCAGCAGCCGCCGATCACCGAGGCGCAGCAGCCGTCGAGCGCCCCCTCCGAGCCCTTCGCCCGGCCCGACGACACGGCACCGGTCTGGTACGGCCAGACCCAGTCGTTCGCCCGCGACACCCGTGACCATGGCACCCCTACCGGGACCACTGTGGGCACCACTGCCGGGACCACTGCCGGGACCAACGCCTTCGGGATGTACCCCAGCGGCGACCACGCCGCATACCCCCCGATCGCACAGCCACCGGCTGGGCCGCCCCCTCCCGCGTTCACGCGGGACGGTGCAGAGCCCGCCCAGCCGGGCAATCGGCGCCGCTGGACGGAACTCACCGCCGTCGCGGTGCTCGCCGCCCTCCTCGCGAGTGGTGGCACCTACGCCGCGGCCCAGCTCACCGACGAGGCGCAGACCTCCTCCACTGCGTCCTCGTCGACCCTGGGCCGCGGCGCAGACGCCGCGCCGGTCGTGCAGGCGGATGCGACGAACCCCAACTGGACGGCCACGGCCGCGGCGGTCTCCCCGAGCGTCGTGTCGATCACGGTGGCCTCCGGCTCGGGTGAGGGACAGGGCTCCGGTGTCGTGATCGACGACAAGGGCCACATCCTCACCAACAACCACGTCGTCGCCGGCGCCGGCCAGAACGCCAAGCTCACCGTCACCCTCAACGACGGCCGCACCTACGCCGCCACCGTCGCGGGCACCGACCCGAGCACCGACCTGGCCGTCATCACCCTGACCGACCCGCCGAGCAACCTCACCCCCATCGCCATCGGCAACTCCGACGACATCAAGGTGGGTGACCCGGTCATGGCGATCGGCAACCCGCTCGGCCTCGCCGGCACGGTGACCACCGGCATCGTCAGCGCCCTCAACCGCCCCGTCACCACGGCGGCCGAGGACGACAACAGCCAGCAGCAGAACCCCTTCGGGCAGGGACAGGCCCCGTCGACGCAGTCCGGGGGTGATGACGTCGTGACCAACGCCATCCAGACCTCCGCGGCGATCAACCCGGGCAACTCCGGCGGCGCGCTCGTCAACGCCTCGGGCCAGCTCATCGGCATCAACTCCGCCATCGCGAGCCTCGGCTCGTCCAGCGGCAGCAGCCAGAGCGGCAGCATCGGCATCGGGTTCGCGATCCCGGCCAACGAGGCCAAGTCGATCGCCACCCAGCTCATCGACAAGGGCAGCGCCGAGCACGCCTTCCTCGGGGTCAGCCTGTCCGACGGCACGGCCTCCGACGGCTCGAGCCAGCGGGCCGGGGCCCAGGTCTCCGAGCTGTCGGCCAACACCCCTGCTGCGCAGGCGGGCCTGCAGAAGGGCGACGTGGTGGTCGCCGTCGACGGCGAGCGGGTCGACTCGGCCCTGGCGCTGGTCGCCAACATCCGGGAGCGCGGCGTCGGCGACAAGGTCGCCCTCACCGTCCTGCGCGACGGCAAGCAGCTCGAGCTGACCGCGACCCTGGTGGCCAAGGCCGCAGCCACCCAGTAACCGGTCGTCCCCGGGTCGGGGGCAGGAGGTGAGCCACCACTCACCCTCCTGCCCCCGACTGCCGTGCCGGCCCCCCCCCTGGAAGTCGTTCGACCGACGGGCGCTCGGGTGGCACAGTGGACCCTTGTGTCTGCTGCCCCTGAACTGAAGCGAGAGCAGGACCACCTCAGCACCGCGCGAGCGGCCCTGGCCCGGATGCGGGAGCAGACGCTGGCCCTCAAGGTGCAGGCCCACGACCCGATCTCGGCCGAGCACCTGGCCCGCACGCTGCACCTGCGGGCGGCGTCGCTGCAGGACGACCCGTCGACGACGTTGTTCTTCGGCAGGATCGACACCGACAGCGACGAACGGTGGTACGTCGGACGGCGTCACGTCGCCGACGAGCGGGGCGACCCCCTCGTCATCGACTGGCGCGCGGGGATGTCGACGGCGTTCTACCGCGCCTCGCGGAACGAGCCGATGGGCGTGGTGCTGCGGCGCCGGTTCGGCCTGGACCGAGGTGCGATCACGGCCTACGAGGACGAGCACCTCCAGGACCGGGCCGAGCACGAGGTCCGCAGCCAGATCCTCGCCGAGGAGATCGAACGTCCGCGTGTCGGCCCGATGCGCGACATCGTCGCCACCATCCAGCCCGAGCAGGACGAGATCGTCCGTGCCGGTGCCGAGCAGACGATCTGCGTCCAGGGCGCCCCGGGCACCGGCAAGACCGCGGTCGGCCTGCACCGAGCGGCGTGGCTGCTCTACGCGTTCCGCGACAAGCTCGCCCGCTCGGGGGTCCTCGTCATCGGCCCGAACCGCGCCTTCCTCGAGCACATCGGCGCCGTCCTGCCGGCCCTCGGCGAGGTCGCCGTCGGCCACACGACGATCGAGGAGCTGGTCGCCTCCGTCCCCGTCCGAGGGACCGACTCCACCGCGACCGCCGTCCTCAAGGGGGACGCGCGGCTCGCCGAGGTGCTGCGCGCCGCCGTCTGGTCGCAGGTCCGGCCCGCCACCGAGGCCCTCGTCGTCCCCCGCGGCGTCCGCAAGTGGCGCGTCCCCGCCTACGAGGTCAACGACATCCTCGACGAGCTGCGTACCCGTGGGGTCCGGTACGACGCCGCCCGACAGATGCTGCCGCAGCGGCTCGCCCACGCGGTGCTGCTGCAGATGGAGCAGGCCGGCGACTCCCCGGACGACCGCGTCCAGGACACCGTGGCGCGCAGCACCATCGTCAAGAAGTACGTCGCCTCCCTCTGGCCGGCACTCGACGCCAAGGCCGTCCTCTACTCCCTCCTCTCCGACGCCGACGAGCTCGCCCGGCACGCGCAGGACCACCTCACCCCCGACGAGCAGGCACTTCTCGTGTGGCCGAGTCCCCCACGCAGCAAAGGATCTGCCCGGTGGTCGCGCCCGGATACCGTCCTTCTCGACGAGCTCGCCGACCACATCGCGCGGACTCCTTCGCTGGGTCACGTGGTGCTCGACGAGGCGCAGGACCTCTCCCCCATGCAGCTGCGCGCCGTCGGTCGGCGCTGCTCGACGGGCGCCGCGACCGTCCTCGGCGACATCGCGCAGGGCACGACCCCGTGGGCGACCAACTCCTGGGAGGAGTCCCTGGCCCACCTCGGCAAGCCCGGCAGCCACATCGAGGTCCTCGACCGCGGCTTCCGTGTGCCCGCCAGCGTGATCGAGTATGCCGCGCAGCTCCTTCCGCACATGGCCGCCGGGCTCGGGGCTCCCGTGTCCGTCCGTGACAACCCCGGTCGGCTCGACGTGCTCCCCGTCCAGCCCGACGAGCTGCTCGCCGCGACAGCACGGGTGGTGGCCCGTGAGGTCGAGGAGCCCGGTTCCATCGGTGTCATCGTGCCGGACGCCTGGGTCGACGACGTGTCGAAGTCGTTGCAGGCCAACGGGATCGAGCACGGCGTCCTCGGCCAGGACCACGGTGACATCGACCACCAGGTCGATGTCGTGCCGGCCACGGTCGCCAAGGGCCTCGAGTTCGACCGGGTCCTCGTCCTCGAGCCGTCGGCCATCGCCGCCGCCGAGCCCGACGATCGGACCGGGCTGCGCCGCCTCTACGTCGTGCTCACCCGCGCCGTGTCGGCCCTGACCGTCGTGCACGCCGAGCCTTTGCCGGACGCCCTCACCCCCTGACGACGCAGCCCATCATCCCCCGACGACCTCGGCTGACCTCCCGGGCTCCTGCGCGACCGTCTGGGAGACTCAGCCCGTGCCTGCGCTCATCTCCTGGTGGAAGCTTGACCTCGCCGAGCTCGCTCCCGGCGCGCACCACGACGCCGTGCTCGCCATCGGCACCGACCTCGTGCGGCGCTGGACGGAGCCGCACCGCGGGTACCACGACACCCGCCACCTCGTGGAGGTCTTCTGGGCCCTGGAGGACCTCGAGGCAGGCGGTGAGATCGACTCGCGCCTGGGCGTCCTCGGTCGCCTCGTCGGGTGGTTCCACGACGCCGTGTACGACCCGTCGGCCGCCGCCGGGGCCAACGAGGCCGACAGCGCCGACCTCGCGGTGCGGGACCTGCGCGCGCTGGGGCTGGCCGACAAGGACGTCGAGCTCGTGCGCGACCTCGTCCTCGCGACCACCACCCACGACCTGCGCGAGGGCGGACTTGCCGCGGCCTTCCACGACGCCGACCTCTGGATCCTCAGCGCCCCCGCGGAGCGCTACGCCGAGTACACAGCTGCTGTCCGCGCCGAGTATGCCGCGGTGCCCGACGACGCGTTCCGCTCCGGCCGCGCCGCCATCCTGCGGCCCTTCCTCGACCGCGAGTCGATCTACGCGACCAGCACCGCCCGGGAGGGCTGGGAGGACCGCGCGAGGGCCAACCTGGTGCAGGAGATCGCCGACCTCACGACCGCCTGACGGGGTCTCACCCGTGCAGGCCGGCCTCGACCAGCGGCCACCAGAACTGCCGGCCCGACCGGGCCAGGAACTCCTGCGGGTCGACCCACTCCGGGTCCACGGCGTCGTCCTCGTGCGCCACGAGGTCCTCGCCCACGAGCGGCCAGTCCGCGGCATACAGCTGCAGGTAGCCGCCGCCGCGGGGCCAGCGACCGGTGCTGCTGACCGGCTCGAACTGCTCGTGTCCGATCGCAACCAGGGAGGCCGGGTCGAGGTCCAGGCCGACCTCCTCGGCGACCTCTCGAACCACGCACTCGGCGACGGTCTCGCCCTCCTCGCGCCAGCCACCGGGCGGCCCCCATTCCCCGCGTCGGGGGCTCCACGTCACGGCGCACCAGCCGCGGACGTCGCGCAGCACGACCATCGCCGCGAACACCTCGGCCTCGGGTGCCGGCTCCGCGGTCGAGGTGAGGACCACGTGCGAGACCGAACCGTCGGCGAACTCGATGTCGCTGAGCCGCAACGGAAGTGCCGTCACCGGGACGAGTCCTGGAGCTGGGCCACCAACGGCCACCAGTGGCGCTCGCGCAGCGCTGCCACCGCCTCGTCGCGACCGACCCACCGGCCGACACCGGTGTCGAGGTCATGCCGGAGCTCGGCATGCCACACGGCGAAGCACGCCTTGGGCACCGGCCACGGGTACTCCTCGTCGGGCGTCGGCACGCTGTTGCGGACGTAGCCCAGCAGGGACGGGGCCAGGTCGTGCCGGGGACCGGCGACGACCTCGAGGAGTCGCCGGAGCGCCTCCTGCGGGTCGAGGTCGCCCACCGGTGCGGACGGCAGGTCGAGGCCGCCGGTGAGGCGCTCCAGGACCAGCAGGTCGGCTCCCCTCGTGAGGACGACCCGGACGACGACGGTGCCGGCCGGCGGGTCCTGCTGCCGCGAGGTGATGACGTCGGCCCGGGAGCCGTTGGGCAGCCACGGGGCATCTGGGACAGAGTGGATCACCTTCTCGTGCCTGCGTTTCTGGATGCGCAACCCGCTGCGCTGGAGGATGCGGACGATCTCCTTGCCGGGCACCTCCTGCGCGCCGGCGGCGACCAGCGCCGCATACCTCTCCTCCGGCACGTCGTAGTGGTCCCCCTCGAAACCCCGTCGTGGGATCCCCTGCGCTGCAGCGAAGTCGTGCAGCTCGGCGTAGGACGTGTCGCTGACCAGGTGGGACCAGAGCCGTCCGTGGGCGGGCCAGGCGGGCGGGTCGATCCAGATGGTCACGCCCCGACGCTACCTCGCGCCGGGCACGCCTGTGGAAAACCTCGCGACCGGTGCGGCCCTCGCGCCTAGCCTCGCGGGAAACGGTGTCACGCAGGCACCGACGACCCGTGAGGAGGACGGTCATGACCGCACAGTTCCAGGTGGACACCGGACAGATCCAGGCAGCATCGGGCGACATCGCCCGCATCTCCAGCGAGATCGACGGCCAGGTCACCGCGATGATGGCCCGGCTCAACGGCCTGCAGGGGGCGTGGACCGGTTCGGCGTCAGCACGGTTCCAGGCGCTGGTCTCCGAGTGGCAGGGCACCCAGCGCCAGGTCCGCGCCTCGCTCGACTCCATCGGCGGCGTCCTCGCCGCCGCGGGGGTCCAGTACGCCGAGACGGAGGCGCAGACCTTGCGGATGTTCAGCTGACGGGAAGCCGGGCTACTCGGTGGTGATCGCGCGCAGGACGTCCAGGCGGGCCGCGCGGCGTCCGGGCCACAGGGCGGCGAGGACCCCGACGAACCCGGCCAGCACCACGAAGACCGCCAGCTGGAGGCCGGGGATGGCGAGGACGTCGATCCCGTCGTCGGCGAGGCTGCGCTGGAGGGCCCAGCCGGCCACGAGGCCGAGGACCACCCCGAGCACGGCACCGAGCAGCGCGATCGCCACCGACTCCAGCCGCAGCATGGTGCGCAGCTGGCGCCGGCTGAGGCCGACCGCCCGCAGCAGGCCGATCTCCCGGGTCCGCTCGATCACGGACAGGGCGAGGGTGTTGACGATCCCGAGGATGGCGATGATGACGGCCAGGCCGAGCAGCGCGTAGATGATGTAGAGCAGCTGGTCGATGGGCGCCCGCTGCTCCGCCGCGAACTCGTCCTGGTCCTTGAGGGTCACGGTGGGCACGTCGGCGATGACCTTCTCGATGGCGGCCTCCACGGTCGCCGGGTCGGCGCCCTTGTCCCTGACGACGAAGGCCACGCTGTCCCGGTCGGGCACACCCGCGGCCTTCGCGGTGTCGAGCGTGATGAGGATCGAGTTCGGCACCGACGCGGAGGTCACGAAGATGCCGGCGACCGTGTAGTCGTCCTGCTGGCCCGCGACGTCGCCGCGCACCGCACTTCCCACCGTCAGCTTCTGCTCCTTGGCGCGGTCCTCGGAGACGAGGACCGTCCTGCTCGTCAGGGCGGCCAGCGAACCAGAGGTGAACTCCAGCGGCACGGCCTCCCCGAAGGCGGTGGGGTCGATCGCGGCGGCGAAGCCCCGGTCGCCGTCGAGGGACACCGGCAGGTAGCGCAGCGGGCTGACGGTGGCCACGCCCGGCACCGCCTCGACGTCCTTGGTGACCTCGGTGGAGAACGGCTGGCCGACGGCGTTCGAGACGACGTAGTCGGCGGCGAACGTCGAGTTGATGGACTTGTCGACGCTGGCCTTGGCCGAGGCGCCGAAGACGGACATCATCGCGACGAGCGTCAGGCCGATCATCAGGGCCGACGCGGTGGCTGCGGTCCGGCGCGGGTTGCGGGTGGCGTTCTGCTCCGCCATCAGGCCGACCGCCCCGAACAGGCGCCGGTAGACCCAGCCGAGGAGCGCGATGACGGGCCGTCCGATCACCGGGGAGGTGAGGATGGCGGCGAGCACGAGTCCGAGCACGCCGCCGCCGACCCAGTAGGCGCTGTTGTCGATGGAGGTGAAGGCCCCGAGCCAGGTGCTGACCAGGCCGGCGAGGAACAGCACCGCGCCCACCCAGACGCGCCGGTGCAGGGCCGACTCCGGCAGCGCGATGTCGTCCCGCATGGCCGCCACCGGCGGCATCGCGCCGGCCCGGCGAGCAGGCAGGTACGCGGCCACCATCGTCACGAGCATCCCCACGCCATACGCGATGAGGGCCGTCGAGGGCGCGAAGACGAGCGGCGACCCGCTGAGGTCGAGGCCGAACTGCGCGAACAGGGTCTGGATGCCGATGGCCAGCAGGAAACCGCAGCCGAGGCCGACGGTGGACCCGAACAGCCCGACGACGAACGCCTCGAACAGGACCGAGCGCGTGACCTGGTGCCGACCGGCGCCGAGGGCCCGCAGCATCGCGAGCTCGCGGCTGCGCTGGGCGACGAGGATCGAGAAGGTGTTGATGATGAGGAACGACCCGACGAACAACGCGATCCCGGCGAAGACGAGCAGGAAGATGTTGATGAAGTTGAGCGCCTGGTTGATGCCGGTCGCGGACTCCTTGGCGACGGCCTTGCCGGTCACCGCCTCGAACCCGGCAGGCAGCTTCGCCTGCACCGCGGCAGCGAGGTCGTCGGCGCTGGTCCCGTCCTTCGCGGTCACCCACGCGTCGGTGAACTCGTCCTTGCCGCCGTAGTAGAGGCCTTGGGCCGTTCTGGTGTCGAAGAACGCGAGCGTCGCCCCGACCGTCCCGCCCTTGAACTCCGCGATGCCCACGAGCTTCGCGGTGACGATGGGCTGGGCGCCGCTGGTCACGAGCTTGAGGGTGTCGCCCAGGACGTAGCCGGCGCGCTTGGCGGTGCCGGAGTCGAGGACAACCTCGCCGGCGCCCTGCGGCCAGCGCCCGGCGGACAGGGTCGCAGGCGGGTCACCGGCCGAGGTCGGCGCGTCGTTGTAGCTCAGCCCCAGCCCGGGCGGCCCCCCGCCGCCGATGATCTTGCCCTTGGTGGAGATGACGAACGTCGTCGGGTCGCTGACGTTGCCGTCAGCGCGGGCCACCCCGGGCACGCTCTTCAACGAGTCCACCAGGGATGCCGGGACGGTCTTGGACGTGGGGCCGGCCTCGAAGTTTGAGCTGGCGCTCGCGGGGCGGACCACGACGTCCCCCACGGTGTTGACGATCCCGTCGAAGGCCTTGCCCAGGGTGTCGGTGAAGATGAACGACCCGGAGACGAACGAGACGCCGAGGATGATCGCGAAGGCGCTCATGAACAACCGCAGCTTGCGGCCGAGCAGGCTCTTCCAGCTGGCGCGCAGCACGGTCAGGCTCCCTGGAGGCGAGGGTCGAGCTTCTTCATCCGCTCGAGGATCTTCTCGGCGGTGGGCTCGCGCATCTCGTCCACGACGACCCCGTCAGCGAGGAAGACGACGCGGTCGGTGTGCGCGGCGGCCACGGGGTCGTGGGTGACCATGACGATGGTCTGGCCGAAGTCGTCGACGCTGCGGCGCAGGAAGTTCAGCACCTCGGCGCCCGACGTCGAGTCGAGGTTGCCGGTCGGCTCGTCGGCGAACACGATCTCGGGCTTGCTCACCAGCGCCCGGGCGCAGGCGACGCGCTGCTGCTGGCCACCGGACAGCTCGTTGGGCCGGTGGTTGAGGCGGTCGCGCAGCCCCACCGTCTCGACGACGAGGTCGAACCACGACGGATCGGCCTTGCGCCCGGCGATGGCGAGCGGCAGGAGGATGTTCTCCTCGGCGTTCAGCGTGGGGATGAGGTTGAACGACTGGAAGACGAACCCCACCCGGTCGCGGCGCAGCGTCGTCAGCGCCTTGTCCTTGAGCCGGGTGATGTCGACGTCGCCGATGTAGACCTCACCGGCGGTGGCGGCGTCGAGGCCCGCGGCGCAGTGCATCAGCGTCGACTTGCCCGAGCCCGACGGCCCCATGATGGCGGTGAACTCGCCCGCGGCGAGGTCGAGGCTGACGCCGTCGAGCGCACGCACCTGGGCCTCACCCTTGCCGTAGACCTTGCTGAGGTCCCTGACCCGCGCCGCCGGAGGGCGCGCACCGGCCACTCCGTCTCCGACGGCTGACCTGCTCGTGGACGAAGGCGTGGTGGTCATCGGGGCTCCCGGGCTCAGGGTGGTGGTTCTCACGGGTGACAACGCTAGGGAGACCCACAATGCTCCACCCTCGGGTGAGACCCCGAGCCACCCCTGACCCGACCCTGACCCAACCCGGCGCGCAGCGGCGGACAGACCACCCGCAACCCGTCCGGACCCGGACGAACTGCCTCAGCTGATGACGACCCGCGCCACCTGCTCGAGGTCCGGGGCGTCGTACCGGTCGCCCTGCACGACCCCCATGTCCCAGCGCATCACGAGGCCCCGCCCGCGGACCTCGAGGGTGGCGAGGTTGTTGTCGAACCACGGTCCCTCGGTCATGGGCCACTGGTACGGCGCGCTCGGCACCTTCGCGGTGCGGCTCACCAGCTGCTCGAGCGGGCGGGCGAGTCCCTTGCCGATGAACGCCTGGGCGATGCGGACCTGGCGGGGCAGGGGGTTGCGGATCGGCGAGCAGACCGCCTGGATGATGCGGCTGGAGCCGGGGCTGAGCTGGCGGTGGTCGATCTCGGTGACGTAGGAGTTGTGCACGTCCCCGGAGAGGAACGTGATGGTGCCGGGGGCCCTCCCGCGCTTGCCGTCCGCGACCTCGACGACCATGCCGAGCACGGTCGTGAAGCCTTCCTGGAAGGCGGCCCAGTGCTCGAGGTCGAGGGCGCGGCGCATCTTCTCGCCCCACCTCGCGACGCGGGGCCCCCAGGCACCGGTGGCCATCGCCTCGTTGATCGCCTCGAGGTCGTGGATGCCCTGGGCCATGAGGAACGGCAGCGACGTCCCGATGAAGAGGTGGTCGACGTCGCCCTGGAGCTGCTCGTCGAGCCAGGCCATCTCGTCGTCGTCGAGGATCGAGCGGCGGTCCGGCTCGAGCAGTCGGGCTGCGCGGCTGTCGACGACGACGAGCCGGGACTCCCCGAGGTCGCGCGCGTAGCTCCAGCGGTAGGTCTCCGGGTGCTTGTCGACCCGCTCGGCCAAGGTGTCCAGCACCTGCGTCAGGTCGAGCTCGCCGTCGGCACCGGACGCCGCATGCTCGGCGATGAGCTGCCACACCTCGTCCTGCGCGAGGTCCTCGGGCGAGAGGTTGCCGACGTGCTGGTAGACCCAGTAGGACGACAGCCCGCCGACGATGCGCTCGTGCCACCACGGCAGCCGGTTCATCTCGCGGTGCCAGTCCTGGGAGGTGTTCCAGTCGTCGCGGATGTCGTGGTCGTCGAAGATCATGGCGCTCGGCAGCGTCGACAGCAGCCACCGGTTGAGCGGGTCGGCCCAGGCGAGCCGATAGAGGTGGGCGTACTCGTCGTAGTCCTTGAGCTCCTCACCCGGCGGCTCGTCGAGGCTTCGGCGCGAGGCGATGTACTCGCGCATCTCCTCCGAGGTCTCGTCGGCGTAGACCTGGTCGCCGAGGAAGACCACGAGGTGCGGCCACTGCGCCGGGTCGGTGCGGGTCAGGTGGTGCGCATAGGCGCGCAGCGCATCGACGCCGTTGGTCTTGTTGCCCTCGGCGTCGTGGGGCACGCTCGTGCGGCAGGACCCGAACGCCATCCGGGTGGGCTCGCTGTGGCGGAGCGTCGTGATCCGGCTGGCCGGCAGGGACGCCGCGAGCGAACCCGTCGCCTCGGCCCGGGACGGCCAGACCTGCACCCCATCGATGTCGACCTCGTACTCGCTGCCCTGCCCCGGCTCGAGGCCGTCGAGGACGACGAGGGCGTAGTGGTGGCCGTGGACGACGAACGTCGGCGCCTCCCAGGAGCGGTCGAACGCCCGCACCGTGACCGTCGCCGTGTCCTGGGTCTGCACCCACACGGTCGCGCTCGTCTCCCCCACGTAGCGCAGCAGGGGGCCGAGGGTCAGGGGGGACGTGTCGAGTTCGGGCACGCACTGTTTCTACACGCACCGCCTGTGCCGTGGGTGGGAAACCCCTTGCCGCGAGATGGGGACCAGCACGGTATGGCGCGGTATGGCGCCATACCCGGTGGTTGGCGCGAGGTCACCGCCCCGGGGCGCAGCGGGCACGCCAGAGGGCGGCCCCCACTCGGGGAACCGCCCTCTGGTTGGTGCGTCGTGCTGGTGACTCGGTGAGGAGCTGGGCTCAGAAGCCCATGCCACCCATCTCGTCGCCACCGGGAGCCGCAGCGGCAGCCTTCTCGGGCTTGTCCGCGATGACGGCCTCGGTGGTGAGGAACAGCGCAGCGATCGACGCGGCGTTCTGCAGCGCGGAACGCGTCACCTTCGCCGGGTCGATGATGCCCGCGGCGATGAGGTCGACGTACTCGCCGGTCGCGGCGTTGAGGCCGTGTCCGGAGGGAAGGTTCGAGACCTTCTCCGAGACGACGCCACCCTCGAGGCCGGCGTTGATCGCGATCTGCTTGAGCGGAGCGGACGCGGCGACGCGGACGATGTTCGCGCCGGTGGCCTCGTCACCCTCGAGCTCGAGCTTCTCGAACGCGGCCTTGGTCGCCTGGAGCAGGGCCACGCCACCACCGGCGACGATCCCCTCCTCGACAGCAGCCTTGGCGTTGCGCACGGCGTCCTCGATGCGGTGCTTGCGCTCCTTGAGCTCGACCTCGGTCGCGGCACCGGCCTTGATGACTGCGACGCCGCCGGCCAGCTTGGCCAGGCGCTCCTGCAGCTTCTCGCGGTCGTAGTCGCTGTCCGACTTCTCGATCTCGGCGCGGATCTGGTTGACGCGACCCTGGATCTGGTCGTTGTCGCCCGAACCCTCGACGATCGTGGTCTCGTCCTTGGTGATGACGACCTTGCGCGCACGGCCGAGCAGGTCGAGCTCTGCGGTGTCGAGCTTGAGGCCGACCTCCTCGGAGATGACCTGGCCACCGGTGAGGATGGCGATGTCGGCCAGCATGGCCTTGCGACGGTCACCGAAGCCCGGGGCCTTGACGGCGACGGACTTGAAGGTGCCACGGATCTTGTTGACCACCAGGGTGGACAGGGCCTCGCCGTCGACGTCCTCGGCGATGATGAGCAGCGGCTTGCCGGACTGCATGACCTTCTCGAGGAGGGGCAGCAGGTCCTTGATGCCGGAGATCTTGGAGTTCACGACGAGGACGTAGGGGTCCTCGAGCACGGCCTCCATGCGCTCGGTGTCAGTCACGAAGTAGTGGCTGATGTAGCCCTTGTCGAAGCGCATGCCCTCGGTGAGCTCGAGCTCGAGGCCGAAGGTGTTGCTCTCTTCGACGGTGATGACGCCTTCCTTGCCGACCTTGTCCATCGCCTCGGCGATCATCTCGCCGATCAGGGGGTCAGCAGCGGAGATCGAGGCCGTCGAAGCGATCTGCTCCTTGGTCTCGACGTCCTTGGCCATCTCGAGCAGCTGGGCGGAGACGGCCTCGACGGCCTTCTCGATCCCGCGCTTGAGGGCCATCGGGTTGGCGCCGGCCGCGACGTTGCGCAGGCCTTCCTTGACGAGGGCCTGGGCGAGGACGGTGGCGGTGGTGGTGCCGTCGCCAGCGACGTCGTCGGTCTTCTTGGCGACCTCCTTGACGAGCTCGGCACCGATCTTCTCGTACGGGTCGTCGAGCTCGATCTCCTTGGCGATGGACACGCCATCGTTGGTGATCGTGGGGGCGCCCCACTTCTTCTCGAGGACGACGTTGCGGCCCTTCGGGCCGAGGGTGACGCGGACGGCGTCGGCGAGGATGTTCATGCCCCGCTCGAGACCGCGACGTGCCTCTTCATCGAATGCGATGATCTTGGCCATTCGGGTGGTTCCTCCCACGCGAATCGTGTGTGGCGGCCTCGCCGTGCCCGCGACGGACGGCCCGGTTCCGGCGGCTCACGTCGCACACGTTCCCCGGACCTCACTTTGAGGCCATGATTGTCACTCTCATGATGAGAGTGCTAACGCCATTATTGGCACTCTCCCCCCGAGAGTGCAAACGCCTCCCGGGGCGTCTCGGGACGGCTCGACCACACCGCCCCCGCGAACCGCTCCCAGTGACGTCCTGCGGTGGTCGCGACGTCAGGTCGGGAGCGACGGCGTCACCGTGATCGGTTCCCGTCGTCCCGCGGCCGGCGCGCGGAAACTCGGGCGACGGGACCCAGCCATGCGGCATACGGTCGGGTCGTGGACCGGGACGCGCTGGACGCGGCGCTCGACGAGGCCTTCGCCACCACGGCGCAGGGCCTGTCGGCGTGGCCCGATCCGCGCGCCGGCTGGGAACCCGGTCGTGCGCCGCCGCAGGAGTGGTACTCCCGGGTGCTGGACCCCGGCAGGTACCGGCTGCTCGGCGCCCGGTGGGCCGCCTGGGTCACGGTACTGGTCGACGCCGGTCTGGCCCAGCCGGCTGACGGGTCCGCTGCCCGGTGGCAGGACCTGCTCCCGGTCGTCGTCACCGGCACCGATCGCCTGGTCCCGACCGCCCCGGGGGCTCTGCCACTGGTGGTCGTCCACACGCAGATCGAGGACGTGAGCGATGCCGGGCTGGTGGTCGGGGTGGGCGACCCGGCGTGGACGGTCGCCTGCATCCCGTGCTGCGGTTGCGACGCCTGCGACGACGGCTCGGAGCCCCTGCTCGAGCAGCTCGACGACACGGTGTGGGGCGTGGTGAGCGGTGCCTTCAGGCTGGTCCGCGACGGCGACCGTCGGGTGATGACCGTCGGCGCCTCGGGCGACGGGCGATGGTCCGCCGAGGGGCCCTTCGCCCAGGGTGAGCCGGACCGGTGGCTGGCCGACCCCCGAGGCCGCACCCTCGTCGAGGGTGCGGCCTGGGACGCCCTCTGACCGGCGTGCCTTGGTCGGCGGGGTCGGCCGGGGCTTGCACGGGGCGCGCGAGGGGTATGGCGCGGGGCCGGGTCGCGGTGGGAGCCTGAGCCATGGCGCCGCCCCAGGACCCGTTCGAGGGGTCGAACTTCGAGGTCGAGATCGACGGACTCGTCTCCACCGCGTTCTCCCGGGTCGAGCTGCCCCACGCCGTGGTGGACGAGGTCGCCCACCGCTCCGGCAGTGACAAGACGTCGTCCTCCCGCAAGGCTCCGGGGCTGTCGCACTACTCCCACCTCGTGCTCACCCGCGGGCTGACGACCGACCTCGAGCTCTGGCGCTGGTGGACCGCGGCCCGCGACGGCGACCCGTCGGTGGACCGCAACGTCGCCGTCCGGCTGCTCGACGCGACCCGGTCGCCGGTGCTGACCTGGCGGTTCCGCAACGCCTTCCCCGTCGTCCACCGGGTCACCCCGCTCGACGCCTTGTCCAGCGACGCGGTGGTGGAGACGGTCGAGCTGGCCTTCGACGCTATGGACGCCGAGGCCTGACCCGACCGTCCCGCTCGACGCAGCAGAGCCTGCTGCCGTGGCCACAGGTTGCTGCCTGCCCTGACGGCAGCAACCCCTGCTAGCAGAGGTTGCTGCAGTCCGGGCGTGCGGAGAGTGGGCGGGGCCGGGGTCAGCGGGTGAAGCGGAGGGTCACCACCTGGAAGGGGCGCAGGGCGAGCGTGACCCCACCCTCGACGACCTGGACCCCGGCCGTCTCGAGCGGTCGTTCGAGCAGGTCGACCGTGTCGATCGTCCCGAACTCGAACCCCGCCAGCACCGTCGCCGAACCCCTGGCCCCCAGCGACTCGTAGAGCCGGACCACCACGTCGCCCGACCCGTCGTCGGCCAGCTTGACGGCCTCGACGACGGCCGAGCCGGAAGACACGGAGACCAGCGGCTCGACCGCGGCCCCCGACCCGGAGACCGTCCGAAGCGGCAGGTTGACCCGGTACCCTTCGCGGATAGCGTCGGCGATCCCGGCGCCGGGGACGACGGCATACCGGAGGCGGTGCACCCCGAGGTCGGCGACGGGGTCGGGGCTCTGCGGGGCGCGGAGCAGCGAGAGCCGGACCTGGGTCGTGGAGCCACCGCCCTCGCGGTCGCGGCGGGTGACGTCGTGGCCGTACGTGGAGTCGTTGACCACAGCGGCGCCGTACCCGGGCTCGCCGACGTGGACCCAGCGGTGGGCGCAGATCTCGAACTTGGCCGCGTCCCACGACGTGTTGGTGTGCGTCGGGCGGTGGACGTGCCCGAACTGCACCTCCGCGGTGGAGCGCTCGGTCGTCACGTCGAGGTCGAACCCGGCCTTGAGGATCTTCTCCCGCTCGCGCCAGTCGACCTCGGTGTCGACGTCGACCCGGGCCTCACCGGGGGTGAGCGTGAGGAGCTGCGTGACGGTGGACTCGCCGAACGACCGCACGACGCGCACGCCGCCATCCACGCCGGAGACCGAGGAGACGTCGGTAAGGTCGGTCCAGGTGCGGCGGTAGTAGGCGTCGACGTCCCACGCGTCGAAGTCGACGGGGGTGTCGGGGTGCAGCTGGAGCAGGTTGCCGGCGCTTCCCGGCGCGAGGGCCTCGCGCCCCGTGGCCGTGTCGACCACCGAGGTGAGCAGGCCGCGGGCGTCGACGACCGCACGGACGAGACCGTTGGACAGCACCCACCCGTCGCCGTCGGTGGTGACCTCCACCGGTGCACCACCCGACGCAGCAGAGGGACCGGCCGCGCCGCCCGCCACTCCCGCACGCTCGTGGGGCGCGGCGTTGAAGACCACTTCGACGTCGCCCTCACCGGCCAGCGCGGCCTGGGCGCGGTCGATGATCGCCTCGAGCTCGGCGGCGACCGCCTCGTAGTTGGCGACGGCCTCGCGGTGCACCCACCCGATCGACGAGCCGGGGAGGATGTCGTGGAACTGCTGCAGCAGCACCACCTTCCAGATCCGGTCCAGCTCCTCGGACGGATACGGCGCCCCGGTGCGGACCGTCGCGGTGCTCGCCCAGAGCTCGGCCTCGCGCAGGAGGTGCTCGCTGCGACGGTTGCCCTGCTTGGTCTTGGCCTGCGAGGTGTAGGTGCCGCGGTGCATCTCGAGGTAGAGCTCGCCGACCCAGATCGGGGCGTCTGGGTACTCCGCCTCGGCCTGCTCGAAGAACGCGTCCGGCCGCTCGACCTCGACGCGCGCCGATCCGTCGAGGTCACGCAGCCGCGACGCCCGGGCGAGCATCTCGCGGGTGGGGCCGCCACCGCCGTCGCCCCAGCCGAACGGCAGCAGCGACCGGGTCGCGTCGCCCTTGTCGGAGAAGTTGCGGGCGGCGTGGGCGACCTCGGCCCCGGAGACCTCCGAGCCGTAGGTGTCGGCCGGCGGGAAGTGCGTGAAGATCCGCGTGCCGTCCAGGCCCTCCCAGCGGAACGAGTGGTGCGGGAAACGGTTCGTCGTGTTCCACGAGATCTTCTGCGTGAGGAACCACTGCGACGCCGACAGCGCGATGAGCTGCGGCAGGGCGGCGGTGTACCCGAACGAGTCCGGCAGCCACACCTCGCGCGTCTCGATGCCGAACTCGTCGAGGAAGAACCGCTTCCCGTGGTTGAGCTGGCGGGCCAGCGCCTCGCCGCCGGGCATGTTCGTGTCGGACTCGACCCACATCCCGCCGACGGGGACGAAGCGACCCTCGCGGACGCGCTCGACCACCCCGGCCCACACCTCCGGCCGGTGGTCGCGCAGCCACGCGAACTGCTGCGCCGAGGACATGGCGTAGACCAGCTCGGGGTGCTCGTCCATCAGGGCGAGGACGTTCGAGCTGGTGCGGGCGACCTTGCGGACGGTCTCGCGGACCGGCCACAGCCAGGCCGAGTCGATGTGGGCGTGGCCGACCGCGGAGATCCGGTGGGCGCTGGCGCGAGCCGGGTCGGCGAGGACACCGGCGAGCTGTTCCCTTGCGGCAGGGGCGGATCCGGCGATGTCGGAGGTGTCGAGGGCGTCGAACGCGCGGTCGATCGCCCGCAGCAGCTGCCACTGCCTCGGGTCGCTCTCGGGGAGCTCGGCGGCCAGCTGGCCGAGCACCTCGAGGTCCTGCTGGAGCTCCCAGACCTCCTGCTCGAACACCGCGAGTTCGGCCCGCACGACCGAGTACATCGGCTCGCTGCCCGCAGTCTCCTTCTCCCCCAACGGAGACGGCGTGAAGTCGAAGCCGCCACCACCGAGCAGCAGCGGGTTCGACGCCGACTCGACGAACAGCTCGACCTCCTCACCCCCCTGCGCGTCGTCGGCGACACGGACCCACTGGTTGCGCGGGTTGAGCCCCTTCACCGGGGTGCCGTCGGCGCGGTAGACGAGCCCCTCGACGTGGAACCCGGTGCGCAGCGGGTCGAACCCCAGGTCGAGCCGCAGGTCGACCGGCCGTCCCGCGTGAGCCGCGGGCACCGTCGCGCGGACCCGCCACCACGTCGTGCCCCACGGCGGGCCCCAACGGTCGCCGACCTCCGCATCGGCGTAGTCCGCGGCCAGGCCCTCCTCGAGGGGCACGGGCTCGCCGGGGGCGTCCCAGCGGCCGAGCTCGACGGGCACGGGCGCCGACCAGACGGCGGCCTCGATCCGCTGCAGGGTCCGGCGCAGTCGCCCCTCGATGAGGCGGCGGTCGTCGTGCATGGGTGCTCCTTCTCGTGGGGGCGAGTGGTGGTGCGATCGGTATGGCGCGTGGTCGGGCGGGACGTCGTGGTGCGTGGGTGGGTGGTGGCCGTCGCCCTCAGGCGGCGATGGCGACGATGGTGCGGTCGGTGCGTTCGAGGAGGTGGTGGCCCTCGTGCCCTCCGACGATGACACGGTCGCCACGGACCGGCGACCGGCGACCGTCGGGGCAGACGAGCATGGTGCCGTCGGCGTCGAGGGCCACGAGCTCGTCACCGAGCCGCAGCAGGAGAGGCGCGTCGGGTCCGGCCGACACCGCCGTTCGTCCGGCGAGCATCCCGCCGAGGACGTCGCCGTCGGCACAGGCCACCCAGGTCGTCGGCGACCCCGGAGCCGCGTCGTGACCGTGGCGGTGGAAGTCGCTGCCGCCCAATGGGGTTGGGCTGCCGACAGCCGTCCACCACGCCAGCGGTCCACCATCGGCCAGGTCACGCCAGGACGAGTGCCAGACCTCGGCGGCGCTCGCCGCACGGGAGCCGGGAGGGCTCGGGTGGCGCCAGGCGCAGTCGCCGGACACGGGGTGGTTGACCGACAGCAGGCCTCCGCGACCCGCGACCTCCCCGGCCCAGGTGCCGCCCGGCAGTCGGAAGTCCACCCAGCCGATGTCACCGAACGCGTTGGCGTGGCCGTCGGCCGTGGTCACCTCCTGGCCCGGCAGCAGGTCGATACCGTGACGCGCGCCGACCTCGGCGAGGAACGGGTGGTGGCTGGTCGTGTTGTGGTCGGTGACCCACAGGAAGTCCAGGCCGCGACCGGACGCCAGCGCCGCCAGCTCGTCGATGGTGAGCGAGCCGTCGGAGTGCACCGTGTGGGCGTGACAGTCACCGGCGTGCCAGGTGAGCCCGTCGACCGAGGGCAGTTCGCGACGCGGCGGACGGGGCGCGATCGGCGGACGGGAGCCCTCGACCGCAACCGTCCTCCCAGACACCCGGACCTCGACGTCGGTCTCGACCACCACCTCCCACGCCAGACCCTCGAGCGGGAGGCGGTGCAGGCCGAGGACCACCTGCCACTCCCCGACAGGCAGGCCACGGTCGAGGTAGCCGGGTGTCGTGCCGTGGTGGCCGAGCTCGACCAGGCTGCGCGCACCACCCGACCACCCACGCCAGCCGAGCGGGTCCACCAGCCCCAGGTCCAGGACCCCGCCGGAGCCGTGGGACCGGTCGAACTCCAGCGTGAGGCGGACCCCGCGCGACGACGCCGGGACCTCGAACGGCAGGTACTGCCAGACCGACTCGGCCCGGTCGTCCGGGGTCCAGGTCCCGGCGTGCCGGATCACGACCCGACCAGCTCGCCGTCCCCGCCGGCCCGGTAGAGCAGGGCCCGCCCCGGAGCCGGGGTGAGGTGCACCGTGTCGCCGAGCTGGGGTTCCTCGGCCTCGGGCAGCACGGCGCGCACCGACTGCTCGCCGCCGTCGGCCGTGACGAGGACGTTGACGCCGAGGTTCTCGACCGCGCTGACCGTGCCCCTCATCCCCGAGGACCCGGGGTCGCCCGACTCACCTCCCGCGGGGACCCCCTCACGATCCCCGGGTGAGGCGACGACGTACTCCGGGCGCACGCCGTACACGACCTTGTCGCCCTCGCCGACGGCGAAGCCCTCGGGCACGGGCAGGGTGAACCCGCCGAGGTCGAGGCGTCCGTCGACGACCTGGGCGTCGAGGAGGTTCATGGGCGTCGCGCCGATGAAGTTGGCGACGAAGGTGTTGGCGGGGCGCTGGAAGACCTCGCGCGGCGTGCCGATCTGGCGGATGCGACCGGACTCCATGACGGCCATCCGGTCTGCCATCGCCAGGGCCTCGGCCTGGTCGTGCGTGACGAAGACCGTGGTGACGCCGAGCGACTTCTGGAGCTGCTTGAGGAAAGTGCGGGCCTCGAGCCGCAACCGGGCGTCGAGGTTGGACAGCGGCTCGTCGAAGAGGAACACCTGTGGGTGGCAGGCGATCGCGCGGGCCAGGGCGACGCGCTGCTGCTGCCCACCGGAGAGCTGGGCGGGGCGCCGTTGCATCAGCGCGCCCAGGCTCAGCCCGTCGGCCGTCTCGCGCGCCCTCGACTCGCGCTCGGCCTTGGGGACCTTCTGGATCCGCAACGGGTAGGCGACGTTGTCGGTCACCGTCATGTGCGGGAAGAGCGCATAGTCCTGGAACACCATCGCGACGTCACGGTCGCCCGGGTCGAGGCGCGTGACGTCGCGGTCACCGATGTGCACCGTGCCCTCGGTGGCGGCCTCGAGGCCTGCGAGCGTCCGCAGCAGCGTGGTCTTGCCACAGCCCGAGGGACCGAGCAGCGCGAAGAACTCGCCGTCGGCGATCTCGACGTCGACACCGTCGACACCGCGCACCCCGCCGGGGTACTCCTTGACCAGTCCGGTCAGTGTCACTGAGGCCATCAGCCCTTGATTCCTCCTTGGAAGGCGAACCCGTAGCGGCGGTTCACGACGAGGTAGAGCACGACGACGGGGACGGAGTAGACCAGCGCGAAGGTGGAGATGAGCGCGAAGTTCGGCTGGCCGCCGGCGTCGTAGAACGTGTACATCACTACTGCCGCAGGCTGTTTCGCGGGATCGGACAGCAGGACGTAGGGAACGAGGAAGTTGCCCCAGACCTGGACCAGCGCCCAGACGCCCACCGTCGCCATACCCGGTCGGATGACCGGCAGGACGATGTGGCGCAGGATCTGGCTCGGTGAGGCGCCGAACACGCGGGCCGACTCCTCGTAGGACTTCGGGATCGAGTCGACGAAGTCCTTGAGCATGAACACCGCCGCGGGCAGCAGGCCCCCCGACAGCACGAGCACCACCCCGAACTGCCGGTCGATGATCCCGAGCTGGAAGAGCATGAGGAAGATCGGCACCATGGCCGCCGTCCCCGTGACGATCGAGCTGAGCAGCAGTAGGGCGTAGAGGATCTGGTCACGTCCCGGGATGCGCACCCGCGAGAGGGCGTATGCCGCGAGGGCGGCGAGGACGATCACCAGCAGCGAGGAGCCGATCGCCAGGACGAGGGAGTTCCGGATCGACGGCCAGGTCTGGGGGTTGGCCAGCAGCTTGTCGAAGTTGTCGAAGGTGAAGCCGGACAGCGTCGCCCGGTAGGACGGCGCCGGGGAGAACGGTGTCAGGACCAGCCACAGCAGCGGCAGCGCGAAGAAGACGACGAGGACGCAGAGGCCGGCATAGCCGAGCGAGCGCACCGCGATGGTCCGCGCCGGGCCACCTGCCCCCGGGCGCGGTGCCGAGCCGGCAGGTGGGCGTCGTGGGGCTGCCGTCGAGGGAGTCACTGCAGGCGCCGTCATGCCGTCGCCTCCTTGTCGCTGCCCGTCCGCAGCAGCCGGATGTAGATCACGGCGATGACGAGGTTGGCGAGCAGGAGCAGCAGCGAGATCGCCGAGCCGTACCCGAGGTGGCCGCCGATGATGGCCTCCTTGTAGATGTAGACGGGCAAGATCTCCGACTCGTTGTCCGGGCCACCCCCGGTGAGCAGGTAGGGCGAGAAGTCGTTGAACGTCCACAGCGTGATGAGCAGAGTGTTCGTCAGCACGTGCCGCTTCACGGTCGGCAGCACCACGTCCCGCAGCTGCTGCCACGGCCGCGCCCCGGCCATCCTCGCCACTTCGAGGTGCGAACGCGGGACCGTGTTGAGCGCTGCCGAGTAGAGCAGCATCGAGAACGCCGTACCGCGCCAGATGTTGAAGATGATGATGACGGCCATCGGGTGGTCGAGCGCCCAGGCCATGTCGGTGGTGCCGAGCAGGGCGTTGAGGGTGCCGTCACGGCGGTCGAGCAGGGCCTGCCAGAGGAAGGCGACGACCGAGCCGGGCAGGATCCACGCGAGGAGGACCAGGACGTTGAGCGTGTTGCGGATCGCCGGGCGCGTCGTGCGGAAGAACCACGCGAGCAGGAAGCCGAGGACGTTCTGCCCGACGACGGCGGAGAAGCCGACGTAGAGGAGCGTCAGGTAGAGGGACTTGGTGAAGGCGGGGTCGCCGAGGGCCGTGACGTAGTTGCCGAGACCGACGAAGGTGGGCGCCTTCGCGCCGGATCCGCTGAGGCTGTAGTCGAGCAGGCCGAGGTAGATCGTCCAGGCGGCCGGGAAGACGAGGAACACCCCGACGAGGACGAGAGCCGGTGCGACGAACGCCGTCGCCCGCCCCCTGCCGAGGCCGACGACGTCCGCATCAGCCCCCGGAGACGTGGTCGGCACCGACGGCCTTCTCGAGGGTGGACTGGTAGGCGGCAGCGGCCTCGTCGGCGCTCTTGCCGCTGACGATGGCGGCGGTCGCCTCCTGGATGGCGAGCGAGACCTCGTTGTACTTCTCGTCGGAGGGCCGGTAGGTCGTGATCGGCAGGACCTCCTTGGAGATGAAGGTCAGCAGCGGGTCGTTCGTCAGCGTCTGCGCGTTGACGTCGGCGCGGGCCGAGATGCGGATCTGGGCCTTGGACAAGGCGGTCTGCATCTCCGCGGACGACATCCAGGCCATCAGCTCCCACGCCTGCTGGGGGTACTTCGTCTTGGGGTTGAGCATCCACCCCGCTCCGCCGGAGACGCTGACGAAGTCCTGGCCGTTCACGCCCTTGCCGGGCTCCATCGCGGGGATCTTGGCCCAGCCGACGACCTCGTCGCGCTTGGGCATGGCGGTTGTCGCGCAGTCCTTGGTGCTGGGGCAGATCACCGAGCGCCAGAAGTAGTCACCCTCGGCCAGGATGCCGATCTTGTCCTTGCTGAAGTCGGCGAAGGACTGGTCGCGACCGGCCTTGTCCTGCTGCACCTTCGGGTCGCCGAGCCCGCCTCCGTAGATGGTTGTGTAGAACCCGAGGACGTCCTTGACGCCGGTGGTGGCCCCCTGCCACTTGGCGCCCGAGTCGTCGTAGAGCGGCTGCCCGGTCCCGGCCAGCAGCGGCAGGAACCCCTGCGCGGTCGTCGCCTCACCCATCGGCACCCCGGCGTTGATCTGGATCGGGGTGACTCCCGGCAGCTTCTTCAGCGCCTCGCCGGCGCTGACGATGTCGGCCCACGACTTCGGCTGCCAGTCGGCCGGCAGCCCGGCCTTGGCGAACAGGGTCTTGTTGAAGTAGAGGACACGACCGTCGGTGCCGTTGGGGATGCCGTAGAGCTCGTCCTTGAAGGTGAGGTTCTGCTGGACCGCCTCGGAGATCTGCGACCAGCCGTCCCAGCTCTTGGCGGTGTCACCGACGACCTTGTCGAGCGGTTGGACGTACCCCGCACTGGCCAGCTCGCCCAGCCAGATGCCGTCGGCGGCGAAGACGTCCGCGCCACTGCCGGTCTTGAGGTTGAGCTCGAGCTTGGTCTTGTACTGCTCGTCCTCGACGCCGGACCCGTTGAACGTCACCTTGGCGGTGACCCCTTTCGCCTTCTGCGCGGCGACGAAGCCCGGGATGACGCTGTCGGTGATCCAGGCGGCCTCGGCGGCGTTCTTGCCGCCCACGACGTCGTTGGCGCTGATGACCAGCGTGACGTCCTTGGCCTCGGCGTTGGCGCTGGGATCGGCGGTGGTGGTGTTGTCCTTGGCGCCCACGCATCCGGTGAGGACGAGGGACAGGGCCATACCACTGGTCAGGAGCACGGCACGACGGGACAGGCGCATCGACGAGACCTCCGGGATCGGCGTCAGTGCCCGGCCCGAGGGGCCCTGGACACCGACTGCGGGTCGACGTTGACCCGCGTCCTCAACCCTTCCACAGTGGGACGAAACGGTCCATAGTGACAATCTCGTGCTTTGTCTGGTCAAAAATTGACGAAAGGGCGCGGTCCCGCCCGGTGCCGCCCTGTCCCGGGGGACCGCGTCGGGACGCCTAGGTCTGCACGAGGGTGCGCAGGGTGGCGTCCGCCTCCGACGACACGGGGTCGTCCAGGTCGCCGATGAACACGACATGGGCCTCGCGGGCCGGGTTGGAGTCGAGCTCGGCGAGGACGGTCCGGAAGGCCGCGAGGTTCGGGTGGTCCATCGAGGTGCACGCCTCGGCCGGGCGCAAGGTCTCGACCGCCGCCTCGAGCTGCGAGCGCGACAGCGGGTACGTCGCCGTGCCGTGTGCGTGCCCGACGATCTTGGCCAGGACGACCGCCGGGAGGCCGTGCGTCCCGCCGGGCGAGTTCACGTGCGGGAACTCCAGCTCGGGCGAGCTGGACGCGGGGCTGATGCCCACGCCATACGCGACGGGCGCCTGCCAGCCCTCGATGGTGGAGGCGAGGGCGTCCTTGATCGCGGCAAGGCCTTCGGGGGTGCTCCAGTTGGCGGTCATCGCCCCATCCTGACAGCCGAGGGGAACGCATCGCGGTAGGAGCGGAGTTCGAGGGAGCCGTTTTCGACGGAGGTCGCCGCGAGGGACCGCCTGCGCGACCGCGCGGGTGACGCAGTCGCCGGCGGCCACCATGAGCGCGTGCAGTGCCGGCAGGTCGGGTGCGGCCCGATCACCGGTGGCGAGCGCGAACAGCGTGTCGCCGTCGAGGAGGGTGTGCACCGGGTGGATCGCCCGGGCCAGGCCGTCGTGGCCGAGACCGGCGACCTTCTGGCAGTGCGCCTTGGTGAGCGTGGCGTCGGTGGCGATGACGCCGATCGTCGTGGCGGTGCCGGGCCGGACCGGCTGCCCCTCGTATGCCGCCGCGGCGCGTTCGCGAGCCGCCTCCAGCTCCGCACCGCCCGGGACCCCGACGTGGTCGAACTCCCCTGCCAGGCCGAAGGCGACCGCATGGAGCGAGCCGTCCACGTCGTCGACGGCGGACCCGATCGCGTTCACCGCGACGAGGGCGGCGACCGTGGTCCCGTCGTCGAGCACCGCACTGGCAGAACCGATCCCGCCCTTGAGGCCACCGACCTTCGCCCCGGTCCCCGCGCCCACGCACCCCTGCTCCACCGCATCGTCCGAGGCCGTGTCGAAGGCGGCCTCCCCGTCAGCGGCACCCGGCGCGTTGCCGAACTCGCCTCCGCGACCGAGGTCGAACAGCACCGCTCCCGGCACGATCGGCACGACCTGCCCGGGCTCGCCCATCGGCCAACCCAGCCCGGCGGCATACAGGCGTCGCACCACGCCGTCGGCGGCGGCGAGGCCGAAGGCACTGCCGCCGGTCAGCACCACGGCGTTGACCCGGTCGACGAGGTTGCGGGGGTCGAGCAGGTCGGTCTCGCGGGTGCCGGGGGCACCGCCGCGGACGTCCACGCCGGCGACCGCACCGGCGGGTGGGGCGAGGACGACGGTGGTGCCGGTGAGCCAGCCGGGCTCGGTGCGGGTCGCGTGGCCGACGCGGATCCCCGGGACGTCGGTCAGGGAGTTGGTCGGGCCGGGGCGCACGGCTCAGTCCTGCGAGGCGTCGATGACGCAGAAGCGGTGGCCGTCGGGGTCCTCGAGGACGACGAAGTCATGCTCCTCGTCGGGGTAGGGCCAGTCCTCGACACGGCGGGCACCGAGGGCGACCAGCCGCTCCACCTCGGCGCCCTGGTCGCGGGCGTAGAGGTCGAGGTGGATCTCGGGGAACCGCGCAGGGTCGGCGCCGACACCGTCGAGGGAGAGGTTGGGGCCGTCGCCCTCGCGCGGCTGGAGGATGACCCAGTCGGGCTCGGGCTCGTACCGCGGCACGTAGTCGAGCGCGGGCGCCCAGAACGCCATCGACCTCGGGACGTCGGCCACCTGGATGACGATCGAGCCGATCCGCAGACCGGGTGCGGCGTCGGTCACGACAGCTCCAGGTGGTGGGCGGCGTCGTGCGGGACGAACCCGACGCGCTCGACCATCGGACGGGTGAACCTCCCAGCCGTCATCCGCACCTCGGCCAGGCCCTCGCCCCGCGACCACTCGACAGCGGCGCGCAGGAGGAACTCCCCCACGCTGATCCCGCGATGGGTGGGGCGGACGAAGAACGTGTCGACGAGGAGGATCCCGGCGGTGTCGCGGCGACCCGGCCACGGCAGGGCAGGGACGACCGCGGCCTGGAGGTACCCGGCGTGCTGGTCACCGACCTCGGCGATCCACGCGGGACGGGTGCGCACCTGCGTCGACCAGGCGCGGGCGAACCGGTCGAGGAAGCCGGGCTCGGGGGCGCCGCCGCGGTGCAGGGCGCACTGCAGCGTCAGGCCGGCGACGACCAGCGCGTCGTCGGGTCCGGCGGGTCGCGTGCGCACGTCGGTCACGGCGGCAGTCAAGCACGCGTGAGCGGCATGGCGCGCGAGAAGCCCGCGAGGCGCCATCCGTGGCCTCCCGACACAGCGACGCCCGTCCAGTCGATTCTGGACGGGCGTGGCTGTGTCTGGGGGGGTCCGGCTACAGCTGGATGCCGAGCCGTCGGGCGCTGCGGGCCCGCTGGCGCGAGGCGCGCAGCCGGCGCAGTCGCTTGATGAGCATCGGGTCGGCCTCGAGCGCGGCGTCGGAGTCGATGAGGGCGTTGAGCACCTGGTAGTAGCGGGTGGCGCTCATGTCGAAGAGCTCCTTGATGGCCTGCTCCTTGGCCCCGGCGTACTTCCACCACTGCCGCTCGAAGGCGATGATCTCGCGGTCGCGCTCGCTCAGTCCGGCGGCGGCGCTGACGTGATCCTGCTCGTGTGCGGCGTTCACTCTCGACCCTTCGTAACGGTGCCTTGCAGGGGCAACTATACGGAGGGAATCACACGCTTGTCATTCTGTTCGGCGAGCCGTGCCCGGCGACTTTCCGTGCTCAGTCACACCCGTCACACGCACCTCATCCGTGCTGGCGGGCAGGGCGATGAGCCCCTCAGGCCATGGTGTCGAGGATGGCGGTGATGTCGTCCTCGGAGGTCTTCGGGTTGACGATCGCGAACCGGGTGAGCGTCTCGCCGTCGTGCGAGGTCGGCACGACGAAGGCGAACTCGTCCTCGAGCAGCTTGTCCGACCACTGCTGGTAGTCGGCCGGCGACCACCCGATCCGACGGAAGACCACGACCGACAGGTCCGGCTCGCGGACGACCTCGACGTAGTCGCGGCGACCGATCTCCTCCGCGGCGAACCGTGTCACGGCGAGGGTCCGCTCGACCGCCTCGGTGTAGGCCTTGGTGCCGTGGGTGGCGAGGCTGAACCAGAACGGCAGGCCACGGGCCCGACGGGTCAGCCCGACCGAGTAGTCGGTGGGGTTCCAGTCGGGCGCCTCGGTGAGGACGTCGAGGTAGGAGGCGTGCTGGGTGTGCGCGGCCCGGGCCAGCGCAGGCTCGCGGTAGAGCAGGGCGCAGCAGTCGAATGGCGCGAACAGCCACTTGTGCGGGTCCACGATGAACGAGTCGGCGTGCTCGATCCCGGCGTACAGGTGGCGCACCGAGGGCGCAGCCAGCCCCGCGCCGCCGTAGGCGCCGTCGACGTGGAACCAGATCCCGAACTCCTGGCACACCGCCGCGACGGACTCCAGGTCGTCGACGATCCCGAAGTTCGTCGTCCCCGAGGTGGCGACGACGGCGAAGAAGGTCTCCGGGCCGTGCTCGAGCAGCACGTCGCGCAGGGCCGGACCGGTGAGGCGACCCATGTCGTCGACCTCGACGCCCACGAACTCGGCGTCCATGACGTCGCACGCCGACTGGATCGAGGAGTGGGCGCCGTGGGTCGCGGCCACGCGCCAAGGGCGGGCGCCGGGACCGCGGCGTCCCTGCTGGGTCGCCTCCATGCGAGCGGTATGGCGTGCCGCCACGAGCGCGGACAGGTTGCCGATCGTGCCGCCGGGCACGAAGACGCCGCCGGCCTGCTCGGGCAGGCCGACGAGGTCGGCGATCCAGCGCAGGGCCTGGTTCTCGGCGTAGACGGCGCCGGCGCCCTCGAGCCACGAGCCGCCGTAGATCGACGAGGCACCGACCACGAGGTCGAACATGGCCGACGCCTCGGTGGGCGCGCACGGGATGAACGACAGGTAGCGCGGGTGGTCGGTCGAGATGCACGCCGGCGCGAGGTCCTCCTCGAACAGCTTGAGCGCCGCGAGGCCGCCGATGCCGTCCGGGGTGATGGTCATCCCCGCCGCGGCGTCGAGCTCGGCCAGGGTCCGCGGCCCGTCGAGCGGGACCGGGTCGAGCTTCAACCGGTCTGCGGAGTAGGCGAGGATCGCGTCGCCGAGGATCTCTAGCTGCTGGTCGCTGTAGCCGTGCACGCGGCGAGTCTAGGGCCGCGCGGACCCGAGCAGCTCAGCCCTCAGGCCGACCGCGTCGTCGACCACGGCCAGCGGCCCGGCGGCCTCGAGCGCCGACCGGTGACCAGCCCCCCAGGTGACGCCCAGCGCCCCCATGCCCGCAGCCCGCGCCGCCTGCACGTCCACCGTCGCGTCGCCGACGTACACACAGTCGGAGGGCGCGGCACCGAGCCGCTGCGCGGCATGCAGGAGGGGCGCGGGGTCCGGCTTGTGCAAGGGGGTCGCCTCCATGCCGGCGAGCACGTCGATCCGGTCGGCGAGACCGACGGCACGCAGGCCGAGCTCGACGGTCGACGCCTTCTTCGAGGAGACCACCCCCGTGCGGGCCCCGGCGGCGTGGAGGTCGTCGAGGAGCTCGGGGATGCCGTCGACGGTGCGGATCAGGTCGTCGTGGTTGGCGAGGTTCCAGGTGCGGTAGACGCTGGTGAGCTCCTCGCCCCGACCGGGGTACCGCTCCTCGAGCACCGGCTGCAGCGGGCGACCGATCCACGACCGCACCTCGTCGTCATGGGCCGACTCACCGAGCACGGCGGTGAGGGCGTGACGGTAGGACGCCATGATCAGCGGGATGGTGTCGGCGAGGGTGCCGTCGAAGTCGAACAGCACGACCGGCCAGCGCAGTGAGGTCACCCGACCACCCTAGGCAGGCCGAGCCGGCGCGACCCGACCCGCCCCGAGCCGCGCCACCCGTGCCGACCGGCCGACCACACTCCTGCCTCAGCAGTCGGTGTCGAGCATGCCCTCCACGGCGGCCTTCTCGGCGCTGTCGACGTCGAGGTCCCAGTAGTACTTCACGTTGATCCACTCGCGGACGTACTCGCAGCGCCACGCGGTGCTCGGCGGCTGCCACTCGGCGGGGTCCTGGTCGCTCTTGCTGCGGTTGCTCGACGCCGAGACGGCGATGAGCTGCGGGCGGACGAGGTCGTTGGCGAAGTCCTTGCGCTGGGTCGAGGTCCAGCTGCTCGCGCCCGACCCCCAGGCCTCGGCGAGCGGGATGACGTGGTCGATGTCGAACGTCGACGGGTCGGTCGTCTTCACCCCGTCGTAGACGCTGGTCCAAGTCCCCGTCGACTTGCACGCCGAGTCGGTCGACGTGATGACGCCGTCGCGCTTGAGGACGGTCTCGCGGGTGTCGCAGTTCGGGGTGATGGTGATCCAGTGCGTGAACAGCGTGCGGTCGTAGCCGGTGTTGTTCTCGGCCCTGACGGTCAGGGTCGCCAGCTGGTCACGCGAGTCGGCGACCGAGGGGGCAGGCGGGGGCAGGGCCGAGGCGGCAGAGGCGGCGACGGGGAGGGCTGCGAGGGCGAGGACCGAGGCGGCAGCAGCACGGACCAGCGAGGAGGGGGAGGTCATGCCAGCGAGACTGCCCAAACCCGTTGCGGCGTGGGCAACTCCGAGCCCAGCACGAGGTCGGGATTCGGTGCGGGTTCGGCAAGGCCCGGGTCAACTGTGCCGGTCCGGGACGGCAGGGCTACGTTTCTGGGTATGCCGCCTGCTGCCCTCCCCGAGCTCGTCCACCCCTCGTGGGCGCAGGCCCTCGAGCCGGTCGCGGACACCGTGACGGCGATGGGTGAGTTCCTGCGTGCGGAGGTCGCCGCCGGCCGGGGCTACCTTCCGAGCGGGGACAAGGTGCTGCGGGCGTTCGAGCGACCGCTCGACGAGGTCCGCGTCCTGATCGTCGGCCAGGACCCCTACCCGACCCCGGGCCACGCCGTGGGGCTGTCGTTCTCCGTCGCCCCCGACGTGCGACCCGTGCCGCGCAGCCTGGCGAACATCTACACCGAGCTCGAGTCCGACCTGGGCCTCCCGCGTCCGACGGACGGCGACCTGTCGCCGTGGGCCGACCGGGGCGTCCTGCTGCTCAACCGCGTCCTCACGGTGCACCCCGGCAAGCCGGCCAGCCACCGCGGCAAGGGCTGGGAGACCGTGACGGCCCAGGCCATCTCCGCCCTGGTCTCCCGCGGCGGCCCGCTCGTCGCGATCCTCTGGGGCCGCGACGCCCGCAACCTCGTGCCCCACCTCGGCGACGTCCCGTCGATCGAGAGCGCCCACCCCTCCCCCCTGTCGGCCCACTCGGGCTTCTTCGGCTCGCGGCCGTTCAGCCGCGCCAACGAGCTCCTGGCCCAGCAGGGCGCCGACCCGATCGACTGGAGCCTGACGTGACCGACCCTTCCTCCTCCGCCGAGACGTCCGGGCACCCCGAGCTGCCGGACAACGTGACCCAGCTGCCCGAGAGCGGGGGCAAGGTCTGGCACCGCTACGTCGCGATCGGTGACTCGTTCACCGAGGGCATGTCCGACGCCGACCCCTCGCGGGACGACCTCTACGTCGGTTGGGCCGACCGGCTCGCGAGCCACCTCGCCGACATCGCCCACGAGGCCGGGGGCGAGTTCGCCTACGCGAACCTCGCCGTTCGCGGTCGGCTTCTCGCCGACGTCATCGGGCCCCAGCTCGACGCCGCCCTGGCGCTGCGACCCGACCTCGTCTCCATGGTCGGCGGCGGCAACGACATCCTGCGCCCGAAGGCCGACCTCGACGCCATCGCCGACCGTCTCGAGGCTGCCGTCGTCCGGCTGCGCGAGGCAGGGAGCGACGTCCTCCTGGCCACCCCCACCGACCCGTCGGGCGCCCCCCTGCTGCGCCACCTGCGCGGACGGCACGCGATCCACTCGGCCAACATCTTCAGCATCGCCCAGCAGCATGGCTGCTACGTCATCAACCAGTGGGGAATGGACGCGCTCAAGGACTTCAGGCTCTGGGCCGACGACCGGATCCACATGACCAGCGAGGGACACCGGCGGGTCGCCCTCAACGCCTTGTCGGCCCTGGGCCACGACACCGACCGGGCCGACTGGAGCACGCCCCTGCCGCCGTTGCCGACGCCGGGGCGCCGCGAGGCGACCGCCGCGAACGCCGCCTGGGCGAAGACCCACCTCGCCCCCTGGGTGCAGCGCCGCCTGCGTGGGGAGTCCTCCGGCGACGCGGTGACCGCCAAGCGACCCGAGCTCACGCCCGTCGAGCCGGCCCGGCGCCGTACCTGACCCGCTCCGTGCCCGTGGACGACCTCGGCGATGCAGGTAGTAGGACGTCCTACTACTACCCTTGACCCATGCCAGCCACCCGCTTGATGCCCTCCGAGGAGGGTCAGGACCTCATCGACCTGACCCGCGAGATCTGCGCCAAGGAGCTCGCGCCCGTCGTCGACGAGGCGGAGCGGGACGCTGCCACCACCCCGAAGCTCCCCCTCGAGGCGTTCCGGGTGCTGGGCCGCGCGGGCCTGCTGTCCCTCCCGTACCCCGAGGAGTTCGGCGGCGCCGAGCAGCCGTACGAGGTGTACCTCCAGGTCGTCGAGGAGATCGCGTCGGTCTGGATGAGCGTCGCCGTGGGCGTGTCGGTGCACGGCCTCACCTGCTACCCGGTCGCCACCTTCGGCACCGACGAGCAGAAGAAGCGCCTGCTGCCCGACATGCTCTCCGGCGACCAGCTCGGCGCCTACTGCCTCTCCGAGCGCAGCGCCGGCTCCGACGTAGCCGCGATGACCACCCGAGCGGTCGCGGACGACGAGACCGACCCCACGAGCTACCGACTCAAGGGCACCAAGGCCTGGATCTCGCACGCCGGCCACGCGGACTTCTACACGTCGTTCGTGCGCACCTCCGATGACGGCGGCCGCGGGCTGTCCTGCTTGGTCGTCCCCGGTGACGCCCAGGGCCTGGAGTTCGGCACCCCCGAGAAGAAGATGGGCCTGCACTGCGACACCGTGAGCGAGGTGCACTTCGAGGGCGTCGACGTCGCGGCCGACCGCCTCGTCGGCGAGCGCGGCCAGGGCATGGCGATCGCCCTCTCGGCGCTCGACTCCGGTCGGCTCGGGATCGCCGCTGCCGCCACGGGTCTCGCGCAGGCAGCCCTCGACCGTGCGGTCGACTACGCCAAGGACCGTCAGCAGTTCGGCCGCCCGATCGGTGACAACCAAGGATTGGCGTTCCTGCTCGCCGACATGGAGGCCGCGGTCACGTCGGCCCGCGCGTCCTACCTGCACGCAGCCCGGCTCAAGGATGCCGGACGGCCGTTCGGCAAGGAGGCCGCCGTGGCCAAGCTGGTCGCCACCGACAACGCCATGCGCGTCACCACCGATGCAGTGCAGGTCCTCGGCGGCGCCGGGTACACCCAGGACTTCCCGCTCGAGCGCTACATGCGCGAGGCCAAGGTGACCCAGATCTTCGAAGGCACCAACCAGATCCAGCGGCTCGTCATCAGCCGCCAGCTGCTCCGCGGCTGACCTGCTCGCCCTGACACCTCCCCCACCGAAAGGCCGAATCCCCTTGCAGATCAACGACTCCACCGTCGCGCTCATCACCGGCGGCGCCTCTGGCCTCGGTGGCGCCACCGTCCGGCGCCTGCACGCCGAGGGCGCTGCCGTGGTCATCGTCGACCTCCCGTCCTCCCCCGGTCAGGCCCTGGCCGAGGAGCTCGGCGACATGGCGCAGTTCGTGCCCGCCGACGTCCGCGACGAGGCCCAGGTGCAGGCGGCGATCGACGCCGCCGGCGAGCTCGGGACGCTGCGCATCGTGGTCAACTGCGCGGGTGTGGCCACCCCCGGCCGCGTCGTGGGCAAGCGAGGCCCGCTCGGTCTCGAGGACTTCGCGAACGTCGTCAACATCAACCTCATCGGCACCTTCAACGTGCTGCGTCTCGCCGCCGCCGCGATGCTGACCAACGAGCCGGTCGACGGCGACCGCGGCGTCATCGTCATGACCGCCTCCATCGCCGCCTACGACGGCCAGATCGGCCAGGCCGCGTACGCAGCGAGCAAGGGTGGCGTCGTCGGCCTCACCCTCAGCGCGGCGCGCGACCTCGCCGACAAGGCGATCCGCGTGGTCACCGTGGCGCCCGGCACCTTCGAGACCCCGATGCTCTCCGGGCTGCCCGGCGAGGTCAAGGAGGTCCTGGAGAAGCAGGTGCCGCACCCCTCGCGCCTGGGCAAGCCGGCCGAGTACGCCAATCTCGTGGCGCACATCGTCGACAACTCGATGCTGAACGGCGAGGTCATCCGCCTCGACGGCGCACTGCGGATGCCCCCGCGCTGATCCGTTGGATTGATCCGGCGGGCTGATTCGTCGTGACCGATGCCTGACGTCGGCCGCCCTCACCACCGCTGCTGCCCCGTTCGAGTGCCCTGCACTCAGCGGGGCAGCGCGCGTTCCTCGGTGACGCTGTTGCCTCCGTCGACGACCAGCACCTGGCCTGTCGTGTAGCCGGCGCCGGGGCTCGCGAGGAAGGCGATCGCCGCGGCGACCTCGTCGGCCGTGCCGGACCGTCCACCGGGAGTGACCAGTCCCTCGGCCACCTCGTCGTCGGTCTGCGAGCCGGTCGCGATCCAGCCCGGCGCCACGGCGTTCACCGTCACCCCGTGACGCGCCTCGTCGACCGCGAGCGCACGGGTGAGGCCGACCATCCCGGCCTTCGCGGCGGCATACGCCACCTCTCCACGCATGCCCATCACGGCGCCGGTGACGCTCGAGACCATGACCACCCGCCCGGAGCCGCTGAGCCGCAGGTGCGGCAGGGCAGCCCTGGTGACGAGGAACGCCGTGTCGAGGTTGCGGCGCAAGGACTCCGACCACCGCTCGGGGGTCGTCGCGGTGAGGTCGCCCTCGAGGTAGTCGGGCTGGCTCGTGGAGACCATGCCAGCGTTGTTGACGAGGATGTCGAGCCGCCCGCCCCACTCCGCTGCGGCATCGACGAGGTCGGCCACGACCTCCGGGTCGGTCAGGTCGCCCACGAGGCCGAGGGCCTCCACCCCGTCGTCCTCGAGCTCTCGCGCCCGCTCCTTGATGCGGCTCGACGTCGCGGCGAGAACCACGCCTGCACCCAGGGCGCCGAGGTGGCGGGCGGTCGCGAAACCGATGCCGCTCGGGCTGCCTGCCCCGGTGACGAGCGCGGTGCGGCCGGTGAGGTCGAGGGAGGCGGGGAGCGGCATGCCCGCAGTCTGCCCCACCGCGACCGGGCGGCGTCAGGACCTTCGGTACTCCACCTCGACAGGGTGGGGCGGGAACTCCGACGGCTGGCTCACGCCGGTCGGGACCCATCCGTGGCGCTCGTATAGGCGTCGCGCACGGTGGTTCTGCTCCAGGCACCACAACCGGGTGGCCGTGGACGCGGCGAGGAGACTCGCGGCCAGGCCGCTGCCCCAGAGGTCGGGGCGCACCGCGAGGTGCCGCAGCCGGGCGCCGTGGTCGAAGGCCACGAAGCACGTCAGACCCTGCGCGTCGGTGCCCACGAGGGTGGTCGTCGCCGGGTCGGCGAGGACTGCCTCCCAGCGGGCCAGGACGTCGGCGTCGGGGTACGGGAACTGCGACGGCGGGTAGATGTGGGACAAAGCGATGAGGTTCGCAGCCTTCTCGAGCTCTTTGAGCGCCAACGCATCCGGGCCCTTAGCCGGTCGGAGCACCGCGCTGTTCGCAAGACCTGTCACGCGGCCATGGTGCCACCCCCGGACAGCCGTGACAGGCCAGGAGAGCAGTCGTGTCGGGTGCGTGACGGGGCATGGAAGGACCCGGCCAACTCATACTTGGCCGGGTCGGTTCCTGTCTAACAGCGCCACGGGCGCACCCCGGTCACCGACACGCGACGATCGCGTGAACAGTGACCGGCGGCGCGGATCGAAGGGTCAGACCGAGGCGGCGAACGCGTTCTCGAGGATGTCGAGGCCCTCGGAGAGCAGGTCGTCGCCGGAGGACAGCGGCGGCAGGAAGCGGAAGACGTTGCCGAAGGTGCCGCAGGTCAGGGTGACGAGGCCCTCGGCGTGGCAGGCCTTGTTGATCCGGCCAGTGAGGTCGGCATCCGGCGTCTTCTTGTCCAGGTCGCTCACGAGCTCGACGGCGAGCATGGCTCCGCGTCCACGGATGTCGCCGATCACGCCGTACTTGTCGGCGAGTGCCTCGAGACGAGGACGGAACATCGCCTCCACGGCCTTGGCGCGACCCCGGAGGTCGTCCTCCTTCATCGTCTCGATCGAGGCCAGGGCCGCAGCGCAGGCGACGGGGTTGCCCCCGTAGGTGCCGCCGAGTCCGCCGACGTGGATGGCGTCCATGACGTCCGCGCGCCCGGTCAGGGCCGCGAGCGGCATACCGCCCGCGATGCCCTTGGCCGTGGTGATGAGGTCGGGGACCACGTCCTCGTGCTCGGAGGCGAACCAGTCACCGGTGCGGCAGAACCCGGTCTGGACCTCGTCGGCGATGAACAGGATGCCGTTCTCGGTGCACCAGTCGGAGACCTTCTTGACGAACCCGGGAGCCGGGACGATGAACCCGCCCTCGCCCTGGATCGGCTCGAGGATGACGGCCGCGGTGTTGTCCTCGCCGACCTGGGCGTGGACATCGGCGACGAAGGCCTCGAACGCCTCGTCGGCACAGGCCTCCGGGCCGGTGGGCCAGCGGTAGGGGTAGGCCATCTGCACGCGGTAGATCTCGCTGGCGAACGGCCCGAAGCGGTGCTTGTAGGGCATGTTCTTGGCGGTCAGGCCCATCGTGAGGTTGGTGCGACCGTGGTAGGCGTGGTCGAAGGCGACGACGCCCTGGCGACCGGTGAAGTGACGGGCGACCTTGACGGCGTTCTCGACGGCCTCGGAGCCGGAGTTGAACAGCGCTGACCGCTTCTCGTGGGTGCCGGGGGTGAGCTCGGCGAGTGCCTCCGCGACGAGGACGTACTCCTCGTACGGCGTCACCATGAAGCAGGTGTGGGTGAAGTCGTTGATCTGCTTGGTGACCGCGTCGATCACCCGCTGGTTGCCGTTGCCGACGGTGGTGACGGCGATGCCCGAGCCGAAGTCGATGAGCTGGTTGCCGTCGACGTCGCGCAGGATGCCACCGGCGGCCTGCTCGATGTAGACGGGGAGCCCGGTGCCGACGCCGGCGGAGACCGCAGCGGTCTTGCGCTGCTGAAGGGCCTGGGACTTCGGGCCGGGGATGCTGGTGGTGAGGACGCGCTTCTGCTCGAGCATGGAGCGAGCATACGACCGCCCCCAGGGGATCGACAGGCGACGTCCGACCGGCCCCGACAAGCCCGCCCGGGTGACGTCGCGTCGCACCGGCCCTAGGTTGGCTGCATGGCACCCAAGGCGACGTCGCCCGCGATCGAGGTCGAGGTGGGCGAGCGCGACGTGCGCATCTCCAACCCCGAGCGGGTGTACTTCCCCGAACGGGGCGAGACCAAGCTCGACCTGGTCAACTACTACCTGTCCGTGGGCGACGGGATCGTCAACGCCCTGCGCGAGCGGCCCTGCATGATGCACCGGTTCCCCGAGGGCGTGGCCGGCGAGAAGGTGCACCAGAAGCGGGTCCCGCACGGCGCTCCACCGTGGCTGGAGACCGTGCGGGTGAAGTTCCCCCGCTACAACCGCACGGCCGACGAGCTGTGCGTCACCGAGCTGGCGCACGTCATCTGGGCCGTGCAGATGTCCACCGTCGAGTTCCACCCGTGGAACAGCCGTCGCGCACACGTCGAGAAGCCGGACGAGTGGCGGATCGACCTCGACCCGGGGCCGGAGTGCTCCTGGGACCGCGTCCAGCGCGTGACGCACGTCGTGCACGAGGTGCTCGACGAGATCGGCGCCGTCGGCTGGCCCAAGACCAGCGGCGGCTCGGGACTCCACGTCTACGTCCGGATCGATCCCCAGTGGGGGTTCAAGGACGTACGGCGCGCAGCCCTCGCCTTCGCCCGCGAGGTGGAGCGTCGCGCTCCCGAGGACGTCACGACGACGTGGTGGCGCAAGGACCGTGACCCCGCGGCGCTGTTCGTCGACTACAACCAGAACGCGCGCGACCACACCATCGCCAGCGCGTACTCGGTGCGGGGCAACGCCCGCGGCACGGTGTCGACCCCGATCCGGTGGGACGAGGTCGACGACGTGACCCCCGACGACTTCACCATCGCCACCGTCCCGGCGCGCTACGCCGACCTCGGCGACCTGCACGCCGGCATCGACGAGGCGGTCTTCGAGATCGACCAGCTGGTCGAGTGGGCCGAGCGCGACGAGCGAGACGGGGCCCAGGACCCACCGGAGACCGCAGACGCGGACTGAATTGCTCGCCATACCCGCACCTGCGGACCTAGAGTGGGCCGCATGCCGCAGCTACGGATCAAGGATGCCGCCACCTTTCTTGGGGTGAGCGATGACACCGTGCGCCGCTGGGTCGACAGCGGCGCCCTCGTCGCCGAGACCGACGAGGCCGGGCGCAAGGTCGTCGACGGCTACCAGGTGGCCCTGCTGGCCCGCGACCAGGCGCACACCGCGACCGATCCGTCCACGGTGGGCCGGTCGGCGCGCAACCGCTTCGTCGGACTCGTCACCGACATCAAGACCGACACGGTGATGGCCCAGGTCGAGCTGCAGTGCGGACCGTTCCGCGTCGTCTCGCTGATGAGCAGCGAGGCCGTCCGCGACCTCGGTCTCGAGCTCGGTTCGGTCGCCATCGCCGTCGTGAAGTCCACCACCGTCATCGTCGAGACCCCGCAGGGAGCATCATGATCCGCCGCCTCCGCCCCACCCGTCTGGCCCTCGCGGTCACCGCGCTCACCCTCGGCACCGTCGCCTGTGGCAGCGGGGCAGGCGACTCGGCCGGTGGGTCCGCGTCGAGCTCTGCGTCGCAGGCCTCGGGCGGGGCCTCGGGCTCGGGCAACGGACTCTCGGGTGAGATCACGGTCTTCGCCGCGGCGTCGCTCAAGAAGACGTTCACCCAGATCGGCGCCGACCTCGAGAAGGCGAACCCCGGGACGAGCGTGAAGTTCAGCTTCGCCGGGTCCTCGGACCTCGTCGCCCAGATCCAGCAGGGCGCCCCCGCCGACGTGTTCGCCTCGGCGGACACGAAGAACATGGACAAGGTGACCGCCGAGTCGCTCACCTCCGCCGACCCCGTCGTGTTCGCCTCGAACACCCTCGAGATCGCCGTGCCCCCCGGCAACCCCGCGAAGATCACCTCGTTCGCCGACCTCACGAAGTCCGGGACCAAGGTCGTGCTCTGCGCGCCGGCCGTCCCGTGCGGTTCGGCCGCGGCGAAGGTCGAGGCGGCTGCCGGCGTCGACATCAAGCCGGTCAGCGAGGAGCAGTCGGTCACCGACGTGCTGGGCAAGGTGACCGCCGGGGAGGCCGACGCGGGCCTCGTCTACGTCACCGACGTCCTGGGCGCCGGCGACACGGTGCAGGGCATCGCCTTCCCGGAGTCGTCCGCCGCCGTGAACTCCTACCCCATCGCCGCCCTCAAGGCCTCGAAGAACGCCGCACTGGCCGAGGCCTTCGTCGAAGCCGTCACCGGTGAGGGCGGGCAGCAGGTCCTCGCCGACGCCGGGTTCGCCAAGGCGCCGTGAGCCCTACCCGATCCCGGGGCACCGGCCGACCTGCCCCGCGCCTGGGGCTGCCCGCCTGGGTGTTCGTGCCTGCGGCCGTGGGCGCCGTGTTCGTCGTCCTGCCCCTGCTCGCGATGCTCACGCGGGTCGAGTGGGCGCAGTTCCCCGATCTGGTGACGTCGGAGTCGTCGCGGGCCGCCCTGCTCCTCAGCCTGCGGACCTCCGCAGCGAGCACCGTCCTGTGCGTCGTGTTCGGGGTGCCGATGGCGGTGGTGCTGGCGCGCACCGAGTTCAGGGGCCAGTCCGTGCTGCGCTCCCTCGTCCTGCTCCCCCTCGTGCTGCCGCCGGTCGTCGGCGGCATCGCCCTGCTCTACACCTTCGGCCGCCGGGGACTGCTCGGCGAGACCATCGAGGTCCTCGGCCTCCAGATCGCCTTCTCCACCACCGCCGTCGTCCTCGCCCAGACCTTCGTGGCGCTGCCCTTCCTCGTCGTGAGCCTGGAGGGGGCCTTGCGAACAGGAGGGCAGCGCTACGAGGAGGTCGCCGCCACGCTGGGCGCCCGTCCCACCACGGTCTTCCTGCGCGTCACGCTGCCTCTCGTCCTGCCCGGCCTGGCGTCGGGTGCGGTGCTGGCCTTCGCCCGCGCCCTGGGCGAGTTCGGCGCGACGATCACCTTCGCCGGGAGCCTGCAAGGCGTCACGCGCACGCTCCCCCTCGAGATCTACCTCCAGCGGGAGTCCGATCCCCAAGCAGCAGTGGCTCTTTCGCTGGTCCTCGTCGTCGTCGCCACCCTCGTCATCACCGTCACCCGTCGTTCCAGGACGGCTCTGTGAGCCTGGACGCGGTCCTGCGCGTGCCCGGTCGCGCCGTCGACCTGGCCCTGCGCGTGGACCAGGGACGGACCCTGGCGCTGCTCGGCGCCAACGGCGCGGGCAAGTCCACGGCCCTCGCCGCGGTCGCTGGGCTCCTGCACCCTGACGAGGGCGAGATCCGCCTCGGCGGTCGGATCCTGTTCTCCGCCAACGGGTCCGGCACCTGGGTGCCACCCCACGCCCGGGGCGTCGCCCTCCTCGCGCAGGAAGCTCGTCTGTTCCCCCACCTGTCCGTCACCGACAACGTCGCCTTCGGTCCGCGCAGTGCCGGTATGCCGCGTCGCGACGCCCGCGCGCGGGCCGCCCACTGGCTCGCCGAGGTGGAGGCGTCGGACCTCGCCGACCGCCGTCCGTCGGCGCTCTCCGGAGGACAGGCCCAACGCGTGGCCATCGCCAGAGCCCTGGCGACCGAACCCGAGCTGCTGCTGCTCGACGAGCCACTGTCGGCACTCGACGTCGAGGCGGCTCCCGCGATCCGTCAGCTGCTGCGTCGGGTGCTGCGGGACCGCACCACGGTGGTCGTCACGCACGACATCCTCGACGCCGTGCTGCTCGCCGACGACGTCGCCGTGCTCGAGTCCGGACGGGTCGTCGAGCAGGGGCCGACGACCCGGGTGCTCTCGAGACCGACCAGCGCCTTCGCTGCGCGGATCGCCGGGCTCAACCTCGTGCGCGGGACCAGCGACCACGCGGGCACCGGCACAGCCGTCCGGACCGCCGAGGGGCTGCGCGTCGAGGGCCTCGCGGACGAGGCACTCACCCCCGGCGACCCCGCGGTGGCCGTCTTCAGCCCCGGAGCCGTCGGCGTCTACCGGGAGGCCCCGCACGGGAGCCCACGCAACGCCCTGCGGGCCACGGTGACCGACCTCGAGCCGCACGGGCACCAGGTCCGGGTCCACACGGCCCACGTGTCCGCGGACATCACGCCGGCCGCGGTGGCCGAGCTCGACCTCGCCATCGGCACCGAGGTCGTCCTCACGGTGAAGGCGAGCGAGGTGGCGGTCTACGCCGCGTGAGCGTCCGGGGCCCTCGACCGACTCGGCGTGCACCATGATCAGGGAATGGCGGAGCAGCGGAGGCGACCCTGCCGGTGGTGGGTTCCGGCACTGGTTCTGTCAGCCACGACCGGACAGCTCGCCGTGGCCACCTTCGCCAGCGGGCTGCCGCAGTTCGAGGGCAAGGCCTTCGGCGCCAGGCTCATCGCCTATCCCCTGCTGATGCTCCTCGTCCCGGCGGTGTGGTGGGCGTCCCACCGCCGGGGTCGACCGGCCGTGCCGTGGGGGGCCTTCGCGCTCGTCATGGCGCCGTTCCTCATCGACGTCACCGGCAACACCCTCGACCTCTACGACTCGGTCACCTGGTGGGACGACGCGAACCACTTCGTCAACTGGGCCCTGCTGTGCGGGGGGCTGGGACTGCTCATGGTGCACCGGGTCCCGTCCACCTGGGTTCGGGTCCTGCTCGTCACCGGGCTCGGTGCCGTGCTCGCCATCGCGTGGGAGCTGGCCGAGTGGTGGACCTTCATCCGTCATGGGACCGAGCTCGGCACCGCCTACACGGACACGCTGGGCGACGAGGCGCTCGGCACGCTGGGTGCGCTGCTGGCGGGCGCGGTGCTCGCCCGCCGGACGGTGCCCCTCAACCCCGGTGCGGGAGCTCCTGGAGGACCCAGCGGTTCCCGTCGGGGTCGCTGAAGTTCACGAAGCGACCCCAGGCGAGCTGCTCGACGGGGGTGCACTCGATGCCGCGGTCGGCGAGGTACGCGTGGGCGGCATCGGCGTCCTCGACGACGACCTGGATGTACTGCGCCTGCCCGTCCGGCAGCATGCCCAGACCGGTGCCGAAGCAGAAGGAGCAGGCCGAACCCGGCGGGGTCACCTGGACGAAGCGCAGGTCGTCACTCGGCGAACCGTCCTGCTCGGCCACCCAGCCCAGCCGGGCGTAGAAGTCCTTGGCCCGGTCGACGTCCGACACGGAGATGGGGATGAGCTCGATCTTGAAGTCCATGGTGCGTCCTGTCGCTCGCTGGGCCACGGGGTCTCGTGGTGTCTCCAGCGTAGGAACGCCTCCGGTCAGTTCCTGACCTGTTGCCGGCACGCCACGACCACTAGGGGTTGCGGCGGTGCAGCTCGTCGATGATGACCTGCTCGCGAGCCAGGGCCGCCAGCACCTCGGGATCGTCCACCGAGGAGCCTGCCGCCCGCACGACGTCCTCGAGATGGGCCAGCTCGGCGAGCAGCTGGCGGACGCTCGGCTCACCGGCCTCGACCGGAGCCTCGGTCCCGGTGAGGGGCGTCGGCTCGACCGGACGTACCGACTCCAGGAAATCGGTCATCGGCGGCCTCCTTGCTCGCGGCGAATTGAAGGCTCCGACTGCTTGAAGCCAGATGATCATGAGTCGGTTTGTCCCCACTTGTCAACGCGAACGGCGCCTGACCAGCGACCCCCTCACCACGCGCCGCAGGATCCGGCGGGCGATCCGACGGACCCCCGCGCGACGCCGATCCGGCGACGCGTGCGACCCGGTCGCTGCCGACGGGGACACCTCGGGCCGACGGCGGCAAGCAGGACGGGACGCCATCACCTGGAGGCTGAGGTTGTCCTGCTGCGTCCGGTAGGCGCGGAGCTCGTCGGGTCACTCGGGGCATGGTGACGGCAGCGGGAGGTCCGGGTCTGTCGCCACTCGACGCAAGGCCTTCCACCCGAGCACCTCGAACTCCGCTCGAAGGTCCACCACGACGCCCAGTTGGGTCGCGTGGCGGCCACCTCGTCGAGGACGGCGCTGGTCCCGTCCGTCGAGCCGTCGTCGACGACGACCACCTCGAAGCGGTCCTGCGGCAGCGTCTGGGCGTCGAGCGACCGCACCAGCTCGTGCAGCGCCTCGCCGGTGTTGTACGCCGCCACGACGACGGTGAACGCGAGCTCCGAACCGGCCTCCGTGGAGACGGTGAGCACCGGGTCGAGTGGTCGGGGAGGGTTCCTGGACATCACCCAGAACCTACCGCTGCGCCGGCGACGCAACTTTTTCCGAGACGGACCCATCCGGTCCGGACAGGGCTCCGAATGTGAGGTGGGTCACCCCAGCGTCGGATCCCCGCATCCGGCGTGAGGCCCCACCCAGCGCGGCAGCAACCAGCCGGTCGCGCCCAGCGAAGGAGATCCTCATGTCCGATGCCACTCGGCGAACGTTCCTGGCTGCAGCCGGGACGGGCGCCGCTGCCGCCGCTGCAGCGGTCGCAGCCGCCCCGGGGGCCAGCGCGGCCCCCGCGACCACCACAGCCGCCGGGTCCGCGGCACCGACGGGGCCCCGCCTCGTCGCCTACGTCGACGACCCGAAGTCCGGGCGCCTCACCGTCATGTACGGCGAGGACGAGGTCACCGTCCAGGACGCCGACCTCGTCCGCCGCCTCACCCGAGCAGCAGGGAAGTGACCCATGTCCTCGCACCGTGAAGCCCCAGAGGTCTCCAAGGACCCCGTCGCCGACAACACCGACGTCTACGCCTTCGTCAGCCCCGACCGTCCCGACTCGGTCACGCTGATCGCCAACTTCATCCCGTTCCAGAACCCCCAGGGCGGACCGAACTTCTACGAGTTCGGCGACGACGTCCTCTACGAGATCCACGTCAGCAACCGCGGCGACGCCCGGCCCGACGTCACCTACCAGTTCCGGTTCACGACCAAGATCCGCAACCAGAACACCTTCCTCTACAACGTGGGTCCGATCGGCTCGATCACGGACCCCAACTGGAACCGGCCGCAGTACTACTCGGTGACCCGGGTGGCGCGCGGTGACCGACCGCGGATGCTGGCCAGCAACCTGACCTGCCCGCCGGTCAACATCGGGCCGCGCTCGACGCCGAACTACGCGCGCTTCACCGACCAGGCCGTCCACCCCATCCAGGGGGGACGCAAGGTCTTCGCGGGTCAGCGGTCCGACGGCTTCCACGTCGACCTCGGCAGCATCTTCGACCTGGGGACGCTGCGCCCCTTCCAGATGGCCCACCTCATCCCGTCGGCCACCGCGGCCGGCGTCAACGGCACGCAGGGCCTCAACGTCCACAGCATCGCGATCCAGGTCCCGATCCGGGACCTCACCCGCTACCGCGACAAGCCCCGCGACCCCATGGAGCCGCGCTCCGTCATCGGCGTGTGGGCGACGGCCAGCCGCCAGCGCTCCCGCGTCTGGGACTCCGAGAAGGGCAGGTACAGCTGGCAGGGCCCCTGGAGCCAGGTGTCACGCCTGGGCAACCCGCTGTTCAACGAGGTCATCACGCCGATGGCCAAGAAGGACACGTGGAACGCGAAGACTCCCAGCGGGGACAAGGAGTTCGCCAGGTATGTCGCGAAGCCCGAGCTCGCGGGGCTGCTCCCCGTCCTCTACCCGGGCGTCTTCCCGAAGCTGGCGAAGTACACCAAGGACCGGGCCGACCTGCTCGCGATCCTGCTGACGGGCATCCCGAAGGGTGTCGTCCCCGGGTTCCAGAACTACACGGGACCCACCCAGGCCGACATGCTGCGCCTCAACGTGGCCATCCCGCCGACCAAGAACCCCAACCCGATCGGCCTCGTCGCAGGCGACCCCGCCGGCTTCCCCAACGGCCGTCGGATCATCGATGACGTCGTCGCGATCGAGCTGCGGGCCGTGGCCGGTGCCACCATCCCGCTCGTCGACCCGACCTACACGCCCGACGCAGCCAGCGGCGGTCTCAACGACGGGACGACGAACACGAACCTGCCGTACCTCGACTCGTTCCCGTACCTCGGCAACCCTGCCGGTGGGTACCAGACCAAGCCCGGCCAGCCGGCGGCCTGACCCACCCCACCAACCCTGCCCGGGCGGCGGGCTCCTGCCGCCCGGGCAGGCTCCACCTCTGGAGAGCGCCATGCAGAACCTCGAGAACCCGTTCGCCGGCCAGGGGCCGGTCCTGCTCGACATCGGCGGCGACGTCGGCGCCCTCGTCGTCGCCATGCCTGCGGAGGCCGAGGGGCTCGAGGTGGAGATCCGTCCCAGCGGCAGCACCGCCGGGCGAGCGGGCCAGCGCCCCCCGCAGGACCCGGCCCACGACCACGGGCACCAGCACGACCACGACCACGACCACGACCACGACCATCACCACACCCACGACGGTGACGTCCACCATCCGCACGTCGGGGTCGTGGCCCGCCCCGGTGCCGACGGACCGGCGTACTCCTTGGTCTATCCCGAGGTGACCGAGGGCAGCTACGAGCTCGTCCCCATACCGGGCGACACGGTGGTGATGACCGCAGAGGTGAGCGGCGGCGTCGTCACCTACACCGCGTGGCCGACCGACGGACCCACGGCGTAGTCCTGCGCTGGGATCAGGACCGTCGCTCGTCGAGCTCGGTCCAGGGCAGGCCGAGGGAGGACAGGAACTGCCGGACGAAGCTCTCGCGAGCACTCTCGTCCCCGGTCCGGCTCGCGAGCGTGCGGGTGAACCACCGCGCCAGGTCCTCGTCGGACATCCCCGCCTGGCACGACATCGCCCGCAGGACGAGCGACGAGTCCTCCTCGTCGAGACCGAGGGAGGCCATCAGGACGCGGGCCGCGGCAGTGGTGAACCGGTCCTGCGTCAGCAGCAGTGGGTGCTCGAACCCGGCCGCCTCGCCCAGGTCGATGAGGAGCCCGTGCAGGCCCTTGAGCTCGCCGTCGCGGTAGTAGGGCTGGCCGGTGTTGAGGACCAGCCTCGGGACCCCGATCCGGTCCAGGACGCGGTAGGCCGAGGCGAACGGCTCCTCCAGCTCCAGGCGTGCCCAGAAGTGGGCGAAGACGAGCTCACGGTCGTCCGGGTGCACCATGGCAGCGACCTCCTCGGTGGAGAACCACAGCTTCGCCGGCGGCTCGCCGGACCCGTGGAACGCCGGCTGCAGCGTCCACTTCTGCTGGGCGATCCGGTAGCGGTAGGCGCTGACCGACACCGGTTCGCGTGAGGCGGTCACCATGACCCGCTGCCTCGCTCCTCGTCGTTCATGTCCCGCCGCGCGATGGTGTCATTGCGTCTCCCGGGGCCGGCACTCCCGCCCCACCTGCCATCAGCCCATGGCGAGGGACACGACGGACAGGGACCTACGGCCCTGTCCGTCGCGGGTCGTCGGGGTCGTCGGCCTCGCTCGCATCGGAGGTCTCGTCGGGGACGACCACCGTCGTGGGCATCATCCAAGGGTCCGCCCCACCACCGTCCGGGCAGGGACGAGGGTGGGGCGGATCCGTCGGTGGGACCGCGGAGCGCGGGCGGCGGGTGGCGGGAGGTCAGCCCCGGGGGGCGATCTCGCCCATGGGCCCGAACCCCGTCACCTCGTCGGCATCGACGTAGATGATCTGCGGCTGGGCCGAGACGATGTCGGGCATCTCCTGCATGAAGCGGGCGACGTGGTCCTGCGCCATGTGCTCCTTGCCGGCGTCGCCGTCCCGGAACCCCTCGATGCAGACGAACGTGTCGGGCTCGTTGAGGCTCCTGGAGAACTCGAAGAACACGCAGCCGGGCTCTTCGTTGACCGCCTTCGCGTAGAAGGTGGACAGCTCCTCCCACTGCTCGAGCCGGTCCTGGCGGATCGGGAACTTCACGGCGATCAGGATCATGGTCGTCCTCCTTGGGTGGTCGTGTGAACCTGGCTCTTCATGAGTGCGCCGGTGCCGCCGCGGCACCGTCCGGGACGTGCTTACGCCGTCGCCTGCACGGGCCCGGCCGGGGGCTCCGCCACCGGGGCACGACCCGAGATCGCCGTCTGGAGCCGTGCACCCAGCAGCCCGGACGTCCATCCGAGCAGGGCCCCGACCACCAGGGCGATGAGCGTCGGCCAGAACGAGAAGGCGGTGCCGAAGTAGGCGGCCGCGCCGACGAAGGCACCCGGGATGAACGACAACGTCGGCCACGCGGCCTGCAGGCACATCAGGGCGGCGACGATGCCGACGGCGATGGCCAGGGATCCTTCGAACGTCGCGACGCCGATGAACGCGGCCACCAGCCAGCCGTAGACGAGCCCCGACACGTTGGCGGCGAGGCCACGGGTGAAACCGACTCGCCCCGTACCGGCCGCGAAATAGCAGGCCCAGGCGAGGAACCCGACCCAGGTGACGAGCTCGAGGCTCACGCTCACCTGGGTCCACACTGCGGCGAGCACGCCGATCGAGACAGCGATTCCGAGGTAGTTCTTCATGACGGACTCCTTTGTCCGAGTAGTGAAAGGGGCGGCACGGGTCGCGACCTGCACGTGGAGCGACCCGCGCCGAGGTCGTGTCAGGGCACGAGGATGGCGCGTCCGCGGACGTTGCCGTTGTCGAGGTCGGTGATGGCCTGCTGGAAGTCGTCGAGCGCGTACTTCTGGGTGTGCAGGGTCACCGCCCCGCTCGCCGCCAGGGCCATCAGGTCCTGGAGGTCGTTGTAGGAGCCCACGAGGTTCCCGACGACGTTCTTCTCCGTCGACACGAGGTCGATGGTCGGCACGTCCACGTTCTCGCCGTAGCCGACCACGTGGTAGTCACCGGCCTGACGAGTCATGGCGATCCCCTCGGCGGTGGAGCCGTTCTCGCCCACGAAGTCGACGACCACCTCGGCGCCGAAGCCGGCGGTGAGCCCGAGGACGGCGTCCACCTGCCCGCCGTCGGCGAGGACGCCCTCGTGCGCCCCGATGGATGTGGCGAGGTCGAGGGCTGCCCTGTTGCGGTCGACCACGACCAGACGCGCCGGGGTGAGTGCCTTGAGGACCTGGATCCCGATGTGGCCCAGGCCTCCTGCGCCGATGACCACGCACGTGTCGCGCGGGCTCAGGCGGCGGGCCGCCTTGGCGGCCGCGTGGTACGCCGTGAGGCCGGCGTCCGCGAGCGCGGCGACGTCCGCGGGCTCGAGGGAGTCGTCGATGCGCACGACCGAGCGGGCCGACGTGAGGAGGTACTCCGCATACCCGCCGTTGGTGCTGATGCCGGGGAAGGCGTTGTTCTCGCAGTGGACGTCGTCACCCGAGCGGCACGCGCGGCAGAGCCCGCACGTGATGAGCGGGTGGAGGATGACCTTGTCGCCCTCCTTGACGTTGGTGACGGCCGAGCCGACCGCGTGCACCCACCCGGCGTTCTCGTGGCCGATCGTGTAGGGCAGGACGACCTGCGACTTCTCGGCCCACTGTCCCTCGAGGATGTGCAGGTCGGTCCGGCACACGCCGGCACCACCGATCCGCACGACCACGTCCCACGGCCCCTTGGCCTCGGGGACGGGGACCTCGGCCATCTCGAGCTTCTCGTGGTAGCCCACGACCTGGACGGCGCGCATGGTGCTCATCGGGGAATCTCCTTCAGGGTCAACGGGATCAGGTGGTGGTGGTCGGCCGGCTCGGCGCCGTCCGGACGGGGAGCCTGGTCGGCGCCAGAGCCCTCGTAACGGGTGCGCAGCAGGCCGCGGCAGAAGTGCGCGTTGCCGTCGATCGAGATGCGCGTCGACCGGGCCCGACGCAGTGCCATCGGCACCTCGTCCGCGGGGTACCCCCGGCCCTCGTGGTCGACGAGGACCAGTGAGTCCGGGTCGTCGGGCAGGCCGAGGGCGAGGCGCCGCCGCAGCAGGGCGTCGGTGGTCCTCCCGGCGGGGAGCTGCCGCAGGCGCACCTGCCCCACGGCCTCCTCCCGCAGGTCCGGTGTCGAACGCAGGAGCTCGGTCAGGACCCGCTCGGCAGCAGCCGTGTGGGCCTTGCGGCGGAAAGTCGTCCGCAGCTCGTCGAGGCTGCTCTCCGCCTCGTGGCCGAACGTGCCGACGTAGCCGGCGTCGGCTGCCAGCCCGGCGTTGATGAGGGTCGAGTCGTGGTGGTCGTCGAGCTCGACCACGACCCGCCCCACGCCCTCGACCCCGCTGAGCGCGTCCTTGGCGTCCGAGGCCATGAGGTAGGCGAAGTTCGGCGAGCAGAACGACGTGGGCAGCCGCAGGTGCACGGTGACGTCGACCCCGTCGACCTCGACCGAGCGGACGAAGCCGAGGTCGGTCACCGGCTCGTCGAGCTCGGGGTCGATGACGGTGTCGAGGGCGCGGCGGAGGTCAGCCCCCGACACCGTCCGCTGGTGGGTGAGGACGGTCATCGCTCAGACCGTCGCCAGGTCGGCAGCGGCCGGGTCGCGCGGCCCGGTCGCGGTGGCGTCGGCCTCGGGGAGACGCAGCTCGGCCGGCACCTCGATGCCGTACATCTTCGCCGCGTTGAGACCGAGGATCTTCTTCTTCTGGTCGGTCGTGATCGGGGCGTACTCGCTCATGTCCTCGGGGATCTGGAAGTCGACGAACTTCTCGACGAGCCACTTCGGCGTCCAGATCGCGTAGTCGCTGGAGAAGAACAGCCGGTCCTCGCCCACCCAGTAGAGGAGCTCTCCCATGATCTGCGCGAAGTAACGGGGACGGGTGTGGATGAACGGCATCGCGACGGCGAGCCCGCCGTAGACATTCGGCTCCTGGGTGGCGATCCAGCAGTAGTCCTCCAGTCGCGGCAGCCCGACGTGCTCGACGATGAAGTTGAGGTCGGTGAAGTCCGTGGCGACGTGGTCGATGTCGGCGACGTCGAAGGCGTCCCGGTCCAGGGGGCGGATGGTCGGGCCCTTGTGGACGTGGATGTTGGTGATGCCGAGCTCACGGCAGAGCTCGAAGTAGCGGTAGGCCCACGGGTCGTTGAGCTTCCAGCCGCGCGACTCCCCGTGCCACTCGGCGGTGTAGAGCTTGACCCCGGTGAACTTCATCTTCTCGTGGTCGGCTCGCAGCTGGTCCATCCCCTGCTCGCCGTTGCGGGGGTCGAAGTTGTGGTTGTAGGTGAGCTTGCCGGGGTTGGCGCGAGCCAGCTCGTAGGCCTCTTGGGTCTGGCCGAAACCGGTCTTGTAGAACTCCTGGAGGTAGGCCGGCTGGAAGATGGCGTGGTCCACGTAGCCGTCCTCGAACAGGTCCTTCATCAGCCGTTGTCCGCCCTGGTAGAGGTAGTCCTCGTAGGACCACACCTCCGACTCGGGGCTGAGGTTGCGGTGGTAGTCGTAGAAGCAGTCGATGAACTGCTTGCCGTGGATGTTCCGCTGGTTCTCGGGGCGGGCGTCCCACAGCGCGATGTGCGCGTCGACGATGAAGTAGTTCTCGCCATCCTTGGTGTACATCGGTGTCTCCTGTCCGGGGTCCTCGTTGACCTCGTCCCGACCGTAGGCAGCGCGACCATCCCCGCCACAGACCCCGGTTGTCTCAATTTGAGACACGCGTGCACTGCTCAGGACACCGCTTCCGGGGGTACCGTCGGCAGGGACGAAGGAGGCGGCGATGGGGCCGGACCGCGAGAGAGCGCTGCCCGAGCGGGCGACGTCCGCGCGCGGCCTCGACGTGGCGGCGGTGCCCGACCGACTGATGGCCTCGTGGCGGCGCAGCGAGGAGTATGGCGTCTCGCTCGAGTCCGTCGACCCCGTCTTCGCGGGGACCGGAGCCTCGGACACGCTGTTCTTCCAGTGCGGTCAGGAGGTGCTGTCCGGGCTGCACGAGACGCTCGCGAACGAGCCCGTCAGCCTCATGCTCACCGACGCCGAAGGGCTGGTGCTGCAGAGGATGAGCGGGGACAGCTCGCTGCTGCGGGCCCTGGACAAGGTCCACCTCGCGCCGGGCTTCGCGTTCTCCGAGCGTGAGGCCGGGACCAACGGGCTCGGGCTCGCCCTCGCCGACCGCGTGCCCTCGCTGGTGCGCGCGGAGCAGCACTACAGCTCCAGCCTGTGCGTCTACACCTGTGCGGCGGTGCCCGTGCTCGACCCGGTGACCGGTCGCCTCGAGGGCGCCGTGAACATCACCACGTGGTCCCGCTCCCGCAGCGACCTCCTGCTGGCCCTGGCGCAGTCGGCTGCGGGCAACACCGCCGCCCTGATGCTGGCCCGCTCCACGGGACGCGCGCCACGTCCGACCCCGAAGGGCGAGGTGTTCCGGGTGGAGTCTGCTCGCCTCGAACCCGGGGCCGGCACCGCCCACGCCCTCTCGGCTGCCTGGGTGGAGGCCGTCACCCGGGCCACCGTCGCCCTCGAGTCGGGCCGCGTCGTCGCGGTCGTCGGCGAGTCCGGAGTCGGACGAACCACGCTGCTGGCACAGGCGATCCGCCGCGCTCGGCCGCACGACCGCATCCTGAACGCCCGTGTCCCCGCACCCCAGGACGTCGAGGCCTGGTTGTCCGCGTGGGGACCGGAGATCGGCAAGCACAGCACTGCCGTCATCCTCAGTGACGTCGACGAGCTGCCGGCGTGGACCGAGACCCCGCTGCTGGACCTCGTGACCGAGTCCATCGCGCCCGACTGGCTCGACGCACCCATGCTGCGTCGTCCGGTGCCCGTCAGCGTCACCGCCCGGTCGTTCCGCACCATCCCCGAGTCACTGGCACTCCTCGTCGACACCGTCATCGAGGTGCCGCCGTTGCGGGACCGGGTCGAGGACGTCCTGCCGATCGCCCGTCACGTCGCCCTGCGGACCCGGGGCCGAGCGGTCGACTTCACCCCGGCCGCCGAGCGTGCGCTCTCGACCTGCGGCTGGCCCGGCAACACCGAGCAGCTGGTCCGGGTCATCCGGCAGGCGGCTGCCCGCGGCGAGGTGATCGACATCCACCACCTCTCCGCAGAGGTCCTCACCGGCTCCCGTCACCGACTGACCCGTATCGAGTCCCTCGAACGCGAGGAGATCGCACGGTGCGTGGCCCAGCCGGGAACCACCATGCGAGCCGCCGCGGCCCAGCTGGGCGTGAGCCGCGCGACCCTCTACCGCAAGATGGCGCAGTACGACCTGCACGTGCCTCGCTGAACAGCAGCCGCGGCGCCTGCGATCAGTGCTTGCGCAACGCCTCGATGAGCTCAGCTTTCGACATCGCCGACCGGCCTCGGATGCCGATCTCCCGGGCTCGGGCGAGCAGGTCCTTCGTGGTCCAGTCCTCGTAGTCACCACTGCGTCCTCCCTTGGCGCCGACAGCCTTGCGGGACGTGTTCGCCGCGGCGTTCGCGATGCGCGCGGCCTTCTCCTTGCTGGCTCCGTCCTCCCGCAGCGCCTCGTACAGCTCCGGGTCCTTCACGGACGGACCGGGGTTGCGTGCTGGCATGGTGACCTCCTGTGTCGTCGCCTCGGCGCCGCCTGACCAGCCGCCGGGGGTGGCGCCCAACTTCGCACGTTTGTCCTGCCGTGTCAGCGGGAAGGACGATGGCAGGAGAGCGCCGCGGGTGCTCGTCAGGGCGGGAGGAAGCATGTCCGACACTCTCACCAGGGCCACGGGGATCGTCTTCGACCTCGACGGCACCCTCGTCGACTCGACCTACGTGCACACCATCTGCTGGTGGGAGGCCATCGCGCAGTTCGGTCACGAGCGCCCGATGGCCGTGGTCCACCACGCCGTCGGCATGGGCGCCGGCCATCTGCTGGAGCACGTGCTCGGCGACGTCCGCGACCCTGGCCAGGACGCCGCGATGTCAGCGGCGCACGACGCGCTGTTCGCGACCTGGCACGAACGCCTCCATCCCTTTCCCGCTGCCCGCTCGCTGCTCAACTGGTGCCGCGATGCCAAGCTCACGGTCGCGTTGGCCACCTCGAGCAGCTCGCGCGACCTGTGGGCGATGCTCGACGTCCTCGACCACCCGGACTTCGACGTGGTCGTCACCACGGACGAGGCCCGCGGTTCACAGGCCGGAGGGGGCCTGCTCGAGTCCGTCCTGGACCGCACCGGTCTCGAGCCGGAGGACCTTCTGGTCGTCGGCGACTCGGTCTGGGACATGCGGGCCGCGACCCGCATCGGGGCCCCGGCGCTCGGCGTCGCGACCGGGGGCACCAGCGCTCCCGAGCTCCACGAGGCGGGCGCAGAGCTGACCTATCCCGACCTCACAGCCCTTCAACGCGCCATGCAGGACGCGCGCGCCGAAGCCCTGCCGCCGGGCTACATCCCTTGAGGGACCGCAGGAGGTTTGCCCCCCGGTCTGCTCCCATCGGCGGGCGCCTGATGTGCCGCCACACCACCTCGGCAGCACATTTGCGCAGGTCAGAGGCCTTCGCGATGTTTGGGCCCTCTCGGAGGGGGTAGGTGGGAGAGAAGACGCGCGGCACCGACTGCACGTCCCACCCTCTTCGACAGGACTGGACTGGACATGAGCGAGACCTACGGAACGACCAGCAAGGACGAGCACGACGACACCCGTGAGCTCGGCACCGTGGAGGTGTACCCGGGACGCGAGGACTACGGCTTCTCCGGCACGCAGCCCACCGGCACGACGGGCGCCGACAGCACCGATCAAAGCACCAAGGACGTCGCCAAGGACGAGGCGATGGCCACCGGACAGCAGGCCAAGGATGGCGCGCTCCACGTGGCTGAGGTGGGCAAGGACGAGGTGAAGAACGTCGCCCAGGAGACCAGTCAGCAGGCCAAGGAGCTGTGGCAGCAGACGCGAACCCAGCTGATGGACCAGAGTGCCCAGCAGCAGACCCGTGTCGCCGAGGGACTGCGGTCCCTGAGCGACGAGCTGTCGGGCATGGCGCGATCTTCGGAGCAGCAGGGCGTGGCCAGCGACCTCGCCCACCAGGCCTCGCAGCGGATGGGCGACGTGGCGGGCTGGCTCGACCAGCGTGACCCCGGCTCGCTCGTCTCGGAGGTCAAGCAGTTCGCCCGTCAGCGCCCGGGGACCTTCCTTGCGACGGCTGCCCTCGTGGGGCTCGTCGGCGGCCGCCTGAGCCGCGGTCTCGTCGCGGAGCACCAGGACGAGAAGGCTGCCGACGGCGGTGTCGACGACTCCGCCTCCGCGGGGGCGTCGACTCCGGTCGCCGCGCCCACTGCCGCACCGGCCACACCACCGGTCGTCGACCACAGCACAGCCGGGTACTCCGCCTACAGCGCCCCCGTGGGCACCGGCGAGTCCCCGCGATGAGCTACCAGGACCACCAGGACGACGGCTCGACCCGTTCCCTGAGCAATGTCGGGGAGCTGTTCGCCGACATCAGCCGGGACCTCTCCACCCTGGTGCGCCAGGAGATGGAGCTGGCCAAGGTCGAGATGCGAGAGTCCGCCACCAAGGCGGGCAAGGGCGCCGGAATGCTTGCGGGAGCCGGGGTGGCTGGCCATTTCGTGCTGCTGTTCCTGTCGGTCGCGGCGTGGTGGGGTCTGGGCAACCAGATCGGCCGCGGATGGTCTGCCCTCGTGGTAGCTGCCGTCTGGGCCGTCATCGCCGCGGTCCTTGCCGCCCGAGGGCGCCGAGAAATCAAGCAGGTCAAGGGAATTCCACAGACGACGAAGACTGCGCGGGAGATCCCCGACGCGCTCAAAGGGAACGAGGACCACGCATGAGCAACAACCCAGACCAGATCCGTCGTGAGATCGAGGACACCCGCGGTCGGCTCAGCAGTGACGTCAATGCGCTGACCGAGACCGTGAGCCCCTCCAACGTCGCTCGCCGCCAGGCGGACAAGGTCGCCGGTGCGGCGACCTCGGTGAAGGAGCGTGTGATGGGTGCCGCTGACGACGTCCGCGGCACCGGCTCCGACGCCGCCTCCAGCGTGGGCAAGGCCCCCGGAGCGGCGGCCGACAAGGCCCGGCGCAAGACCGAGGGCAACCCCCTCGCTGCGGGTCTCATCGCCCTCGGCGCGGGCTGGCTCGTCGGGTCGATGCTCCCGGCCTCGGAAAAGGAGAAGCAGGCGGCGGTGGCCCTCAAGGAGAAGGCCGAGCCCCTCGTCGAGGAGGCGAAGTCCGTGGCACAGGACACCGCACAGGAGCTCAAGGAGCCTGCCCAGCAGGCCGCCGAGAGCGTCAGGGTCGCAGCCACCGACGCCGCGAGCACGGTGACCGAGGAAGGCAAGGCGACCGCCGAGGACGTCAAGTCCCAGGCCCAGTCCTCGGCCGACACGGTGCGCTCGACGCAGTAGGCACCAACTGTCGACCCCTCGGAGATCGACCAGCACGAGCTCGTTCGACGGGTGGACGTCCGGGACAGACCTGGGCGCCCACCCGTCGTGCTGCCTCCTCGACCACGTGGACGTCCTCGGTGACGCCCGCGTGCCAGGCGTTGTACGGCATCCCCCTTGGAGAGTCCCCCACCACCGAGCACCTCGCGTCTCGCATGGTCGACGAGGACCGGGACCAGATGCTTGAGCGCTTCGGGTTCCACACCGAGACCCCCGGGCCCTTCCAGTACGAGTACCGGATCCGCGACCACGCAGACCGAGTTCGCCACCTCGTCCTCGTCGGCGTCAGCGAGGACTCAGGCGGACAGGTCAAGCGACTCTGCGGCTACCTGGTGGACATCACGACGACCCTCAGCGACGAGGCGCAGGCGGCTGTGGCCGCCTCGGCCGAGCACCGGGCGGTCATCGGGCAGAGCAAGGGCATCCTCATGGCCGGCTTCGGGCTGTCCGACGACGCTGCCTTAGCCCTCTCGCGCAAGTGCTCCAACGAGCACGACGTCAGGCTTGCCAACGTCTCCCGGGGCCGGCGCTCCCGCCCCACCTGTGCCCGGGGGTCGGAGCCGAGGCTCACCCCCCCGGCCCCGACACCACGCCTGATCGCCTCAGGCGTCGTCGGCGTCGTCGTCGCCGCGGGTCTCCCGTAGACGCTTGCCCCGCTGCACGTCCTCCTCCTCCTTGGCACGTGCCTTGTCGCTGGTCCTCGTGTCCCTCGGCGGCAGCTGGAGGGACCGTTCCGCGGCGACTCCCGACTGCAGCTCACGGCCGCGTTCGAGCTCGCTGTCGAGCTCGGCCCCGAAGAGCAGCGCGAGGTTGGTGATCCACAACCACAGGAGGAAGACCACGACGCCGGCCAGGGCGCCATACGTCTTGTCGTAGCTGGCGAAGGTCGAGACGTAGAAGCCGAAGCCGGCGGACGCGAGGACCCACACGACGATGGCGACGACGGCGCCGACGCTGATCCAGCGGAAGCGCGGCTGCTTGACGTTGGGGGTCGCGTAGTAGAGGAGAGCGACGACCAGGGCGACCACGGCCAGGACCACCGGCCACTTCCCGATGTTCCAGACGAGCAGGGCCGTCGAGCCGAGGCCGATCGCGTCCCCGACCGCCTGCGCGGCAGGCCCGGTGAGGACCAGGGCCATCGCGACGACGGCCACGAGGACGAGGGCCACCAGGGTGACGGCCAGCATGACGGGCCGGAGCTTCCAGAACGGCCGCCCCTCCCTGATCTCGTACATCCGGTTCATCGCCCGCCCGAACGAGCCGACGTAGCCGGAGGCGGACCACAGGGACGCCGCCAGCCCGAGGACGAACGCCACGCCCGCCGCACTGCTGCGTCCGGCCAGGGACTGCAGCGTCGGTTCCAGGGTCTGCGCCGCGGACCCCGCCCCCACGTCCCGCAGGATCCCCAGGAGGGTGTCGACGGTCTGCTGCCCCTGGCCGAAGAGCCCCACGAGGGAGAGCAGGGCGATCATCGCCGGGAACAGGGCGAGGACCGCGTAGTAGGTCAGCGCTGCGGCGAGGTCGGTGCACTGGTCCCTGCTGAACTCCCTGAACGTCTTGCGGACGACGTAGCGCCACGACTCCTTGGTGACGTCGGTCGGTGATTCTGGTTCGTTCCCTGCCGACGCTCGTGCGGCGGTGGGCTGGTCCGGCTTCTCGGTGGTGCGCGACATACCTCTTCTGTGCCCCGTCCCGCGCCTGCCCAACCCTCCCGGCACCGGGCCGCATGACCCACTCGTGCGGGAGGCGCTCCGTCGTGCGCAGGGACCATCGTCCCTACCCACCACCGACCCGAGCGGGGAAGGTCGACCCAGGGCAACAGCTGCCCGGGCAGGGGTGCAGGGTGTCGTGAGTCCAGCGGGAGGTGACGCGCCCGACGTCGCCGCGCACGTCGAGTGGATGCTCGCCGAAGTGGCCGAGCGCGTCGGGGTGCCCGCCCGGACCCTGCGGTCCTGGGACCGCCGGTACGGTGTCGGCCCGAGCCACCGGTCGGCCGGCCCCTGTCGGGGATACGACGAGCACGACGTCCTCCGGCTCCGGACGATGCGCCGCCTCACCGAGCAGGGACTCCCCGCGCTGGTGTCAGCGCGCGTCGTCCTCTCCTCCGACCCGTCCCGGCTCGCGGCGCTGGCCGCGGGCGACTGACGGGACCTTCCGGACATCGATCTGGCAGGCACCCTCAAGATCGTGCCGCTCCGGCCGATGGGAGTCAGTACTCGATCGGTCCGGGTCGAGGTGGGGCGAGCGAACGGCGTGGATGGGATGACAGCGGCGCAGCGATGGCGGCCGTCGGCACGGAGGGTGGTGACCTCCCGGGTTTTCCGGGTGATGCTGCTCCAGCTCGGCGTGTTCGCCACCGCCTGGGTGGTGCTGGCTGACGTGGAGGCAGCCAGCCGCGTGCCTGCGATGTGGCCCGCGGTGGGCCTGGTCGCGGGCTTCCACCTGACGTCGCCGTCGACGTGGCGTCGCTGGCTGATGGCCGGCAGCGGTGCGCTGCTCGTGCTCGCCTTTCTCGCCCAGGACTACCCGCCGGCGCTGGCCGTCGGATTCAGCGCGAGCTCCATCGCGGCGGCACACGTCGTGCGCCGCCTCCTCACCCGTCGCACCGGGCGCGCCACCCTGCTCGACAAGGGCGACGTGTCCACCATGATCGGAGCCACCGCCCTCGGCTCGTCCGTGGCCGGCCTCGGGTACGGCGCCACGTGCGCCCTCACCGGCACCGGCGACCCCCTGCTGGGGGCGCTCTCGGCCTTCGGTGGCCACACGGCCTCGATGATGGTCCTGCTGCCCCTGTTCGTCAGGGCACCGAAGTTCCAGCCGCTGGCGGGGGTCCAGGAGCGCCTGGTGCAGTCGGTGATCCTCGTCGCCACCACCGTCGTGGTGTTCGTGCTGGCCGACGCCCCTCCGATCATCTTCGTCGTCATGCCGATGTTCGCGTGGTTGGCGTTCCGGGGGACGCTGCGCGAGGCCACCCTGCTGCTGACCGTCGTCGGTGTCATCGGTACCGGTCTGACGGCCGCGCACATCGGCCCGATCTGGGACATCACCACGCGCTACGACCTGCCCCCCGAGCTCGCCGCGGGGGTGCTGCAGCTGTTCCTCATCGACTCCGGCCTGATCCTGCTCCCGCTGGCGGTGATGGCGACCCAACAGCGGATGTCGGCGGCCAACGCCGCCCGCGAGCGGGAGACCCGCGAACGACTCGTGGCGCAGGCGACCGGCACGGCCGTGATCACGACCGACCTCGAGGGGCGGGTGACCCTGTTCAACCCGGGCGCGGAGACGATGCTGGGCCGTCCCGCAGCGGACGTGCTGGGGAGCCTGCTGGACACCCTGTTGTCCCCCGAGGAGCTGGACCGCCACGCCTCCGACCTGCGCGCCCTCCCCTCCTTCGCGGCGATCTGCCGCGCGTCGCTCGAGTCCGGCGACACCGACCGCCTGTGGGGGTTCCGCCGGGGTGACGGCGAGGTGAGGTCGATGCGGATGACGTTGAGCGCCATACCGGACGACGATGGTGGGGTGCTGGGATTCCTCGCGACGGCGGAGGACGTCACCGAGCGGGAGGCTGCGCACGACGCACTCGTCCTGACCCTGCAGCACGAACGCGACGCGGCCGAGCGGCTCCGGGAGACCGACCGGGTCAAGGCCGACTTCCTCGCCACCGTCAGCCACGAGCTGCGGACCCCCATCACCAACATCATCGGCTACTCCGAGGTGCTCGAGGACGGCGGTGCCGGTGAGCTGACCCAGCGCCAGCTCGACGTCCTGGGTCGCGTCGACCGCAACAGCCGACGCCTGCTGCTGCTGGTCGAGGACCTCTTGACCCTGTCGCAGATCGAGGCGTCCGAGCTCGACATCAAGCTCCGCCCGACCGACCTGCGGAGCACGGTCGAGGGCGCCCTCGCGCTGCTGGCACCGGTCCTCGCCACGCGGTCCCTCGAGGTCTCGACGAGCGTGCCCGAGGAAGCCCTCGTCGGACAGGTCGACCCGGACCAGCTCCAGCGCGCGCTGCTCAACCTGTTGACCAACGCGGTGAAGTTCACGCCCGACGGCGGCACCATCGAGGTCCGGCTGTCCCACCGTCCGCCGGGGAACGAGATCGTCGTGAGCGACACCGGGATGGGGATCCCCGAGGCGGAGCAGGGACAGCTCTTCCGGCGGTTCTTCCGCAGCTCGACGGCCACGGAGCAGGCGATCCAGGGCGCGGGCCTCGGACTCAGCATCGTCCACGCGATCATCACCCAGCACCAGGGCCGCATCGAGGTGACCTCGGCCGAGGGCGAGGGGACGACCTTCACCGTGGTGCTGCCCGTCACGGCACCCGAGCGCCCAGACCACCCGAAGTCACCCGAACCCTCTGCTGAGCCGTCAGCCCGGAGCGCGTCCCCGGCGTGACCCCGGGCTGTCGTTCTCGGCCCGCAGTCGCGCGTTCTCGTCCTGCAGGTCCAACAGCATGGCGATGCCGACCAGGTTGACCCCTGCGTCGAGCAGGTCGTTGATGCGACGCAGGCGCTCCACGTCGTTCGCGCTGTAACGACGAGTGCCTCCAGCCGTCCGCGCCGGCTCGACGAGTCCCCGGGCCTCGTACAACCGCAGGCTCTGGGCTCCCGCGCCCACCAGTTCGGCGGCGACCGAGATGCCGTAGACCCCACGGTCCCCATCGGGACCCGGCAGACCGGTCATCAAGCACCCCTTCTCGAAAATCATGCGCATCAGATCTTGCGCCAGCATGACACCAGTGCTACAAGAAACCTATAGCGCTGACCATAGATCTGACCGCGATCCGTGGCCCACGAGGAGCATCACCAGACACGACGGAGGTGACCACGATGCTGATGCGCACCGACCCTTTCCGTGACCTCGACCGACTGACCCAACAGGTCTTCGGCACCGACGGCACGCTCGCCCGCCCCTCGGTCATGCCGATGGACGCCTGGCGCGACGGAGACCTGTTCCAGGTCGAGTTCGACCTCCCGGGCGTGAGCCCGGACTCGATCGACCTCGACGTCGAACGCAACGTGGTGACCGTGAGGGCCGAACGACCGCCACGGGCCAGCGACGCCGAGCTCATCGCTGCCGAACGGCCACGAGGAGTGTTCAGTCGGCAGCTCGTCCTGGGCGACAACCTGGACACCGAACGGATCCAGGCCAGCTACGACACCGGCGTGCTCACCCTGAGGATCCCCGTGGCCGAACAGGCCAAGCCGCGCAAGATCTCGATCGCCAGCAGCGGCGCGGACCGGCACGCGATCAGCTCGTGACCGGGGGTCGGTCATGCTCGTCGACCCGACACCTCAGGGCCTGACTCCGGTCGCCGACCGGGATGCCTTCGTCGACCTGGTCTGCTCCGACCCGGAGTGGTTGAGGGCTGAGTTCGACGCCATCGTCGCCGGGCAGTGGGAGGACTCCCCTCCCTCCGGGACGGAGCCGACGGTCCCGACGCACGAGCACCATCCGCCGATCCCGCTGTTCGCAGACGGACTGGCGACGCCACCGAGCCGGCCGCAGCGCCTCGACCACCACGGGTGGGTTCGCCAGCGCTCACCTCCGCGAGCGCGCGGGACCCCTCCCACACCTCCGGGCGGCGCTCGAGGCTCCCCGCACGTCCGGGCCGGCGGGTCCTGACACCGATCGATCACGGTCGACCAGCCCGCAGCCGTGACCACGGTCCCCGACCACCTGCGGCACCATGGTCACGGCAGCGAGGGTCCGTCCTCGCTCGATCCGTCCAGGACGTGAGGAGTCAGGTGGCCGGCAGGCACGCGCACCCGTCGTCGGGCAGCACGCCCACCTCGCCGAAGGTGCTGGCGGCGATGGCCGCCGTATTGTGCGCCGTCGGGCTAGCCATGGTGGCGCTGTGGCCCGACGGCAGCACCGCGTCCGGGAGGCCGGGAGCGCAACAGGTCAACGGCGTCGTCGACGACGTGGAGCGACAGTCCTGCCCGGCGTCCGCCGAGCCCCAACCCGGATCCCCTTCCGCGGGCGCTCCGGGGTCAACGGCCTGCGGCACGGCGCAGGTGCGGCTCACCTCCGGCCCGCAGTCGGGGAACACCTTCACCGTCCCGCTCCCCTCGGGCGTTGGCGCGCCCCAGGTGTCGGCGGGTGACGAGATCACGCTGGCATACTCCCCCGAGAGCAGTCCTGCCTCCCGCTACGCCATCCTCGACCACCAGCGCGGCACGCAGCTGTGGGTCCTGCTCGCGGCCTTCGCCCTGTCGGTGGTCGCCTTCGGCCGGTGGCGCGGCGTCAGTGCGCTCCTCGGTCTCGGGGTGACGTTCACCGTCATCATGGGCTTCGTCATCCCCGCCGTCCTCGGCGGCAGACCCCCTCTCGCGGTGGCGGTGGTCGGCTGCTCGGCCATCGTGCTCGTCGTGCTCTACCTGACCCACGGCCTCGGGCGCACCACCACCGTCGCTCTCGCCGGGACGTTGGCGAGCCTGCTCCTCACGGGCCTGCTCGCCGCGGTGTCGGTGAGCGTCATGAGGTTGTCCGGCGCCGGTGACGAGAGCTCGTTCATCCTCGGCCAGTCACAGGGCATCGACCTGCGGGGCCTGCTCCTCGCCGGGATCCTCATCGGCTCCCTCGGCGTCCTCGACGACGTCACCGTCACCCAGGCGGTCACCGTCGACGAGCTCGCCCGCGCCAACCCCGAGTTCAGTGCGCGTGAGCTGTATGCAGCCGCGACGCGCGTCGGGCGCGCCCACATCGCCTCCGTCATCAACACCATCGTCCTCGCGTATGCGGGCGCGTCGCTGCCGCTGCTCGTCCTGATCGTGGCGCTGGACGACCCGGTCCGGGACATCCTCACCGACCAGCTCGTCGCCACCGAGCTGGTCCGCAGTGCGGTCGGGACGATGGGCCTGATCGCCGCTGTCCCCCTCACCACGGCCGCAGCGGCATTCCTCGCGCGCAGGCCGCGCAGCGGCGTCAGCCCGGCCTGACGAGGTCGGCCACCTCAGGGCCTGCGGTGAAACCTGCTGCCACGTAGGTGGCCACGGCGGCGGCGTTCGAGGACTCGGCCGCGACGACGGCGCTCGAGGCTCCCATCGCGCGCAGGCTGGCGGCCGCGGCCGCACAGGCGGCGACGCCATACCCTCGACCCCGGTGGTCCCGGTGCACGCCGAGAGGTTCGACCAGACCGGGCCGTCTCGGGCCCGCCGACCACACCCCGACCACGGCGACACGGCGACCGGCGGGCTCGGCGACAGCGAGCATTCGTCCGCTCTCTGCGAAGGGTCCCGACATCATCGCCTCCCACCAAGCGACACGCTTGGCCCTCTCCTTCTCGCTGAGAGGGGTGCCGCGGAACGCCGAGTGGTGCACCTCCATCCAGGCTCCTGCTCGCTCAGGGCCGACCTCCTCGACCTCCAGGTCGGTCCAGTTCGTTCAGCTGGACTCAGAGAGGTTGCGGCACAACGGGGTCCACGGTTCGTCGGGAACCCATCCCTCGCCTCGCAACGCCTGCTGCAGAGCCACCGCTCCCCGGGACTCGACCACCGCGCTCCCAGCCGAAAGGACTCCGCGGCCGGGGTCGACGACATCCGCGCAGACCTGTCGAGCAAGGGCCACGTCGTCCCGCACCTCGGGGTCGAGCGCGAGCCTGAGCAGGTCCTCGCCGTCGAGCAGCCCCATCGCGAGGGGCCCGCCGTCACGGGACCAGATGCGCAGGGCCTCGGCCGTCGCGTCGGCGCCGCGCATGGAGTACCAGCCCAGGTCGCCCGGGTGGAGCTGCACCTGCCCGTCGTCCACCTGCCACCCTGCCAGCACCTCGGCGAGGTCGGTGAGCTCTGATGCAGCGGGAGTCCTCAGCACGGTGTCCACGGGAGTCAACCCACCACGCGAGCGCCGGCGCCCGCAACAGGTTTGCGGGAGTCCCCGCCCGGGCGGCCATCATGCCGACCTTGCGGCCACCCGTCAGTGAAGCGAGAGGTCCGGGTCCGTGGTCGTGTAGTCCGTGAAGACGACGCTGAGCCCGGCCCGGGTGGGGGCGGCGCAGTAGAGGCCGGCACTGATCGACGCGTCCGGGTCGACGTGGGCCACGCGCACGAGGCGCCAGTCCTCGTCGTCGACGCGGGCTCGCACCACGACGGCATCCCCGCTGCGGCTGGCACGCAGGCCGACCACCCGCCCCACCCACTCCGGCACGGGGGCCACCGACCAGTCCGAGGTGCCGTGGGTGACCACCGCTCCCACCTGGGGCGCACCGTCCGAGACCTCGACCCCGGCCTTGACCCAGTCGGTCGCCGACTGCCGAAGGAACAGGCCCGCTTGGTCGAACTGCTCGGTGTAGTCGAGGACGAAGGACACCTGCACGGCGGAGTCCGGACGCATGGGCGCGAGCAGTGCGTGCTCCGAGTCGTGCACGAACCCGTACGACGTGTGACGCCAGGCGTCGCTGCCCTCGACCGCCGTCACGCGCAGCCTCGCACCGTCGAGCGTGGCCTCCACGGGGCCGTGGGTCCACCGACCCTCACGGACGAGGTCACCCAGGCTCTCCGGGTCGCGACGAGAGCTGCCCATCGTTCCTCCTCACGTCCGTCGTCCGGCGGGGCGATGGCTGCAGGGCTGACGCCGGGTGTCTGGAAACCCTAGCTCCCCGAGTTCTGCGCGCAGCTCTACCGGTCGTCCTGGCCGCTGCTGATCGCCTCTGCTCTGGTCGTCAGAGGAGATTCATGGCCGATCAGGAGGTGAGGTGGGCGAACGCGACGATGTTGTCGACGTAGTGCCCGGTGGACTGGTCGAAGGCACCGCCGCAGGTGATGAGGCGGAGCTCAGCGCGACCCTTGGTGTCGCCGTAGACGATCGAGGTCGGAAAGTCCGCCTTCGAGTAGCGCGCCACCCGGTCGACGACGAAGCGCGCGGTCGAGCCGTCCTTGCGGACCACCGACACCTCGGCGCCCTTCTTGAGCGAGCCCAGGCGATAGAAGACGGCCGGGCCGGACTTGCTGTCGACATGGGCGCCGATGACCGCCGGGCCGAACTCCCCGGGAGTCGGGCCATCAGCCCACCAGCCCGCCTTGGCGAAGTCGGTTGGCGCCTCGAGCTTTCCGGACTTGTCTATCCCGAGGTCCACGATCCCCTTGGTGCTGACTCCGATCGAGGGGATGACCAAGGACGCCGGAGCGCTGGGACCCATGATCGGGCCGAAGTCCGAGGACGTCTGCGGAGCGGCCTTGGTCGTGCTGCCGGCTGATGTCGACGGGGCGCTCGACGGGGCGGTGGCCGCGGAGGTGGTCGGGGACGGGGCCGGGTCGCCCTGCGTCACCTCGGGTGCCGACTGGGCCGCATCGGGCTGGGGCGGTGCGTCGTTGCCGGTGAAGGACTTCGCGACCAGCACTCCCCCGACCAGGAGGAGCACGACGGTGACCGCCGCGGCAATGCTGCCACGGCGGTCACCGAACTTCGAGGAGTCTGACATCAGGCGCGGTTGCGAGCCTTGCGAGCGGTGAACGCACCCGTACCCGCGGCGGCGACGAGCAGGCCCCCACCGAGGAGGAGCATGCTCTCGTTCGTGCCGGAGCCGGTGCCACCAGCGCCGGTGTCCATGCCACCGGCGGGAGCGGCGTTCAGGACGCCACAGATGGCCGGGTCGGTGGCCTCGGTGGGCAGGCTCGGGTCGAGGTCACTCTTGGTCTCGCCGTCGTACTTGCCGTTGTCGTTGTGGTCGACACCGTGGACGACGACGACAGCCTTGCCCTCGGTGATGGCCTGGGCCACGTCGGAGGAGACGTTGATGCTGCCGCGCTCGTAGTTGATCTTGCCGCCGGGGGCGGTGTCGAAACGGTCGACGGCCAGGCCACTCTTGGGCGAGGTGTCACCGGTCTTGGTCAGCGACACCACGATGGGGCCGTACGCGGGACCACCGTCGGTGGTGTTGATGGTGCCGTCGTTCTTCGCGTCGTCAGCTGCGACCGGGCACTCGTGGCGCGCGTCGGCACCGAAGTGGATGTGCGCCGCGTGCGGGTTGTCGGGAAGCAGGCCGTTGGCCGCCATGGTCACGTCGATGCGGGTGCCGCTGACGGTCACCATCGCCGTGCCGCTGCCCTTCACGCCGTTGAGCGCGACCGGGCGGAGTGTCGCCATGGTGTTGCCGTCAGCAGCCTGGGCCACGCCGGCGCCGAGGAACGGCAGGAGCACGGCAGACCCGAGGGCCACGGAAGCAATCTTGGAGGTAGTACGCATTCAGGTATCTCCTTGGTTGGCGACCGAGTCGGGTCGCACTGGGAACCACGCTTGTATGGGGTCATTCGTTTCGCGACGCCCTCTGGATGGGTCTGCGGCGGTGAACGTTTGCACGGCGCCGCGTGAGGGTGCCGTTCACGTCGGGGCAGGTTGCTCTCGGCAGGCGTGGCGAGCTGCGCGCAGGGTGCCCCCACCCACCGGTGATCACTTCACGACGAGCGTGCCGGTCATGTTGGCGTGGAACGTGCAGATGAACGTGTAGCTGCCCGGCTTGTCTGGCGCCTTCATCGTGGCCGTCCCGTTCGGGTCGATCTTCACGTCGAAGCCACCGTCCTTCGACGTGACGGTGTGCGCCTGGGAGTCCCCGTTCTTGATGGTGATCGTGGACCCCGGGGCGACCGACGCGGGAACCTCATACGCGAAGTCGGCGATGGTGATGACAGCCTCATCCTCTGTCGTCGTGGACGAGGAGGACGAGGACGGAGCCGCGGCACTGGTGGAGCTCGACGACGGCATGTCCATCGATGACATCGGGCTGGCAGTCGAGGACTGCGCGGTGTCGGTGCCCGACGAACCACAGGCGGACAGACCCAGGGCCAGGGCCGGGACGAGAGCGAGAAGGGCGATCTTGCGGGTCATGTGATGCCTCCGGATCAGGCGGCCGATGCGACGACCACGGTCGGGAGTTCGGCGCAGAGGGCTCCACGGCTTGGTTCCCGGGACGACTACGCGTCTCGCAGGGGGTCGCTCGCGAAGTGCGCCAGACCATCCTTCGGATCGACCTGGGCCGTGAAACCCAGCTCTGCTGCGGCCAGGACCGGGGAAGCCACGATGTGGCGAACGTCGCCGAGCCGGTACTCCCCCGACACGACCGGAGCCAGGGCACCCTGCTGACCGGCGGTCACCATACGGGCCACGTCGAGGATGGTCACGGGACGACCGGAGCACACGTTGTAGGCCTCGTGGCCACCCGGGTCCCGGCTGCGGACTGCCTCCACCGCGGCGACGTTGGCACGGGCAACGTCGGCGACGTGGACGAAGTCACGCACCTGTCCGCCGTCCTCGAAGACGATCGGAGCACGGCCAGCTTCCATCGCGGAGCGGAAGATGGCTGCCACGCCCGAGTAGGGGGTGTCCTTGGGCATTCCCGGTCCGTAGACGTTGTGGTAGCGAAGCGAGATGGCGCAGCCGGGAGCCTGCCTGGCCCACGCGCTCGCGTAGTGCTCCTGGGCGACCTTGCTCGCGGCATAGCTGCTGCGCGGGTCGAGGGCAGCGTCTTCTGTAACCGTCTCCCAGTCGAGGACGGTGCGGCAGCGAGGGCAGGTGTTGGTGAACCGACCTGCGTCGAGGTCCTTCACGCGCCTGGGTGCTGGCGCCTGGGCTCCGTGGACCGGGCACCGGTAGAGCCCTTCCCCGTAGACCACCATCGACGACGCCTGCACGAACCGTGACACCCCCGCTCTGCTCATCGCGGCGAGGAGGGCGGCTGTGCCGAGGTCGTTGTTCGCGGCGTACAGGGGCAGGTCCGCCACAGTCACGCCGGCGCCCACCATCGCGGCCAGGTGGCACACGACGTCCACTCCCTCGAGGAGCTCCACCCAGTCGCCCGCATGCCGCACGTCCAACAGGTGCACGCTGTCGGGTGGGGTGTCCCTGCGCGAGTGCGCCTGAGGCACCAGCGCGTCCACCTCGACGACGTCGTGACCTGACGCCCGTAGAGCGGTGCCTGTGGCGGTGCCGATGAAGCCGGCGGAGCCGGTCAGCAGCACCCGCATCGGACCGGAGGTCACCACGGCGTGACCACCAGCGTCTGGACCAGCAGCCCCAGCACGGCCTGCCCGACCAGTGCGGGGCGGCGCCACCGGACAGGGACGAGTGCCGTGGTCAGGAGCAGCCATGGCACGAAGGGGAGCCAGATGCGTTCCACCTCGGCCTTGCTCATCAGCGACACGTCGGCGACCGCCACCGCCACCACAGCGGCGGTTGCCAGCGCCAGGACCGGATCCTCCCGGGGGCGTGCGACCACATTCTTCATCTGCCGACCCGATGCGGCGAGAGCCGCGAACAAGATCGGTCCGGCGGACACGGCCACCAGCGCCACGTTCGCCCAGAGCCAGTACCACGCGGGTCGAGCCGAGGCGAGACCGTTCCAGTACCGCTGATGCAGGACCGGGTAGGCCTCCCAGTAGCTGAACCCCGCGACCACGAACCCGGCCACGACAACCGCCAGCCCTGCCGTGACCACGGCCAAGAGGGGAGCTAGGTCCCGGTGCCAGCCACGTGTCGAGACCAGCGCTGCAAGGACGACCACGGCAATGAGGTTCAGGCCGTACGACATCATGGCGCATCCCCCGAGACCGACTCCTGCGCCGGCTGCCCACACCAGTGCTCTCGCCCTGGTGTGTGCGGTCCCGGCCATGGCGGCGAGGGCCACCGTCCACGCTGCGGCCGCGGCGAACACGGCGTCGGCGGACACGGCCTGCCACACCGCGAACGGTCCCAGCACCAGGAACGGCAGCACGACTCTGACGCGGTCCTCCTGGCCGAGGGCCCGGCAAGTCACGGCGACCGCGGCGGGGGCCGTTGCAGCGACAGCAACCACCACCAGCCCGGCAGCCAGACCCGACCCCAGCCCGAGCCGGGTCAGACCGACGAAGAAGAGCAGCGCGCCCGGTGGGTGTCCTGCCACGTGCACCGGCCAGTTCTCGTTCGCAGACAACGGAATTCGGCTCGTGAAGGAGCGCACCAGGGCCCCCGTGTCATCGACGGCGCGGGCGGTGGCGAGGTACTCCGTGTCGTGGTCCAGAACAGCACCGATGCCATCCACTCCGTCGACGAGCGCGAGCGACACCATCCACGCGAGTGACAGCGCCCAGACCCCCAGCAACAGTCGGCCCCAGCTCAGCCTCTTCGCGAGGATCCAGGGGTGAGGCGATGCTGCCCAGGCCAGCAGCGCCAACGCAGGGACGGTGCCCATCCCGATCCTGGGTGACCACGCCGCCAACAGCGGTGCTGCCGGTCCCGCATGGACGTCCACCCCCGGCAGGTGGGCGACGAGGGCAGCGGCCACGAACAGGGTGACCGCCACGGCGCACCCGCCCGCGAGCGTCCGCCCGGTCGCGGGGACCGTGTGCCCGAGCGGGTCGCAACCCTCCGGCGAACGTGACTGCTCGGGGTGGCTGTGGGGGCGTGCCGCAGACATCGACGGAGGGGTCACGTCGCCGACCTTCGCATCGCGAACGGCCCCGCGACAGTCAACGAGTCGCGCGGTCAGAATTCCGTAATCTTTGGCCCCACGATGCAATCCGTGCCGGTCATACCGTCGGCTCATGGACCTGGACTGCGAACTGATTCTGCCGTGCCGCAACGAAGCCGGTGCACTTCCGGCGTTGCTCACGAGGGTGCCGGTGGGCATGTCGGTCGTGGTCGTCGACAACGGCTCCACCGACGGAACCGCGGACGTCGCCCGCTCACTGGGGGCACGCGTGGTCGTCGAACACCTCCTCGGGTACGGCGCTGCGGTCCAGGCAGGCGTCAACGGCGCTCGAGCCAGGTATGTCGCCGTCATGGATGGCGACGGGTCCCTCGACCCGGCCCAGCTACCGCCACTGCTCGCAGACGTGGCCCATGGGGTGGCCACGATGGCAGTCGGACGACGTCGACCCGTCACCCGCGCCACCATGGCGTGGCACGCCCGAGCATTCAACGTGGCGGCAGCGTGGTGGATCGGCCGGCGCACCGGTCTCCGGCTGCACGACATCCCGTCCGTGCGGGTGACCCGCCGCGCGGATCTGCTGGCACTCGGGGTGCGCGACCTCCGGTTCGGGTACCCAGTCGAGATCTTGGTGCGCGCTCACGAAGCGGGGTGGTCCGTCGTCGAGCACGACATGACGTACCGACCACGCGCCGAGGGCACCACGTCCAAGGTGTCCGGGTCGCTGCGCGGCTCGATCAGGGCAGCCCGCGACCTCGTGAAGGCCCTCCCGTGACCACGGGGACGGTTCTCGTCATGGCCAAGGCTCCCGTCGCCGGTGAGGTCAAGACGCGATTGGGGGCGACGATCGGCGACGCCCCGTCCGCGGTGCTGGCGCACGCCGCCCTGCTCGACACCCTCGCCGTGTGCGAGGCGGTCTTCCCGCCGGGGCGCCGGGTGGTGGCGCTGGCCGGGAGCATCGACCGGTCCGTGGGACCTGCCGCACTGCGCCAGGCGCTCACCGGCTGGGACGTCATCGGACAGGAAGGCCCCACGTTGGGGCACCGGCTCGCGGCGGCGCACCGGACCGTCCACGACACCCACGGCGGCCCCGTGGTCCAGGTCGGCATGGACACACCACACCTCACTCCCGACCACCTCGGGCACGTCATCGCCACCGCAGGCACCGGTCGTCCGGTTCTCGGTCGGGCCCTCGACGGCGGCTGGTGGGTCCTGGCGACGACGTCGCCCGGCGACGTGGTCGGTCTGCACCTGGTGCCCATGTCGCGCCCGGACACCTGGACCTGCACCCGGGCCGCCATCGAGGCCGCCGTCGGCTCGGTGCTGCCCACCTGCGAGCTCGGCGACGTCGACACCGCCGCCGACGCCCAGCTCGTCGCCGCGCAGGCACCCGACACCCGGTTCGCCCGCGCCTGGTACCAGCTGGACACGACCCTCGAGAGCAGGACCCCATGAATGCAGGCACCGACACCAGGACCAGCACCCGTGCCGGCGTCCCCCACGATCCCCGAACCGACACCGGAGGTCACGGCGCGGAGACCGGCGGCGTCGACGAGAATGCCGAACGGCGCCCCGGGCACGCCCCACCGGCTCTGGTGTTCGCCACCGCCCTGGCTGTCGGGACGCTCACCGCCGTCATCGAAGGCCACCCTGTCCACCGTGAGCTCCCGGTCCGCTCCTGGATCGGGAACGCGTCGCACAGCGACCGGTTCCTACTCGATCACTGCGACGGGTCCACCATCGACCTCGGATGCGGTCCGGGTCGTCTGGCTGCCGAGCTTCTCAGCCGCGGTCACGATGTCCTGGGCGTCGATGCGTCCCCCACCGCGCTGGTCGAGGCGAGGCGTCGCGGCATCCGAGTCGCCTGCGGCAGTCTCTTCGACCCCGTTCCGAGAGAGGGCACGTGGGACACGGCCCTTCTCGCCGACGGCAACATCGGTATCGGCGGCGACCCCACCGCCCTGCTCGCCCGGGCCCGTCAGCTCATCCACGACCAGGGGAGGGTCGTGGTCGACCTGGCTGAACCCGGCACCGGATTGCGCGTGCACCGGCTGCACCTTCGATGCGGCGGGCTCGCGTCCACGTCGTTCGCTTGGGCAGAGCTCGGTCCGGACGCGGCGCCGCGGGCTGCCACCGAGGCCGGGCTCGCCGTCGCTCTCGTCGCCCGCCGACGGGGACGCACCGTCGCCGTGCTCGTTCCGTCCACCGGCGCGACGTCGTGAGCAGCACCCGGGTGGCCGACGCCCTGGGCCGCCTCGTCGACCGGGCACCGTCACCGGAGGACTTCACCAGCAGCATTCGCACCCGCCAGCTCACGGCTCGGGTGGGCGCGTGGCTCGGCGTGTGCTTTCTCGTGGCGTTCCTCACCGGTGTATGGAGCCACGTCGCGCAGCTGCCGAACCCTTGGGTGCCGTTGCCGACCAGACCCGTCTGGCTCTACCGCGTCAGCCAGGGCGTGCACGTGGCGGCCGGGACGGCAGCAGTGCCTCTGCTGCTGGTCAAGCTGTGGTCGGTGTTCCCACAGCTGTTTCGTCGACCGCCTGCCGCAGCCCGGGCCAGGCTCCTCGACGCCGCCGAACGCGTCTCCATCCTGGTGCTCGTCTCCAGCGCGTCGTTCCAGCTGGTCACCGGCCTGGCCAACTCCGCCCAGTGGTACCCGTGGTCGTTCTCTTTCAGGTCAACCCACTTCGCGGTCGGCTGGGTGACCACCGGCTCCTTGCTCGTCCACATCGCGGTGAAGCTGCCCATCATCCGCGACGCGTGGCTCGGGCCGGAGGTGGTGCCCGAACGCGGCGCCATCTCCCGGCGCAGCGTGTTGGCAGCCACCTGGGCCGCGGCCGGAGTGGCCGTGGTGAGCAGCGCCGCCTCCGGTGTCCCGGGCATCCGACACCTTTCGGTCCTGGCAACCCGTTCCGGGACCGGGCCGGGCGGCATACCCATCAACAAGTCCGCTGCTGCAGCAGGCGTCACGGCAGCCGCGACCGACCCCACCTTCACCCTCACGATCGTGGGTCCCGGCACCCAGCGGCAGCTGACCCGGGCAGATCTGGAGGCCATGCCCCAGACCACCGCAACGCTGCCCATCGCCTGCGTCGAGGGCTGGAGCGCCACCGGGACGTGGAGCGGTGTCCGCATCAGCGAGCTCGTGGCCCTGGTGAACGCCCCCACGGGTTCAGCGGTCCTCGTCGAGTCCCTCCAGCGCGGTGGCGCATCCAGTCGGAGCCGGCTCCCCGGCAACGTCGCCGCCGACCCGCAAGCCATCCTTGCCCTCACCCTGGCCGGCCGACGCCTATCCCTCGACCACGGCTACCCGTGCCGCATCATCGCTCCGAACCGCCCCGGCGCCCTGCAGACCAAGTGGGTCAACCGGCTCGAGGTCCAGCCGTGACCGGCGACCTGCGCACCACCCGGACGATCCTTGCGGCGGTCGGAGTCCTGGTCGGCCTGTACGGCGCGGTCCGGTTCCTGGCGCTGGGGTGGGAGAACCTCGTCGCCACCCTGCCGTGGCTGGCCGGGGTGGTGATCGTCCACGACGGACTCATCGCGCCCCTGGTCGTGGTCGTCGGGGTAGGGGCGGCACGCATGCTGCCGACCTGGATGTGTCGCGCAGCCCTGCTGGTCACGGTTTCTTTGGGGTCGGTGACGCTGCTGGCCGTGCCGGTGCTGGGGCGGTTCGGTGCCAAGGCGGACAACGCCACGCTGCTGGATCGCCCGTATGCCGCGGGGTGGGTCGTGGTCGCCGCCGTAGTCTTGGGGGCAGCGGCCGTGATCGCGGTCCGCGACAGGCGCAAGGGAGCATCTGGTGGCTGAGGTCCTCGTCGTCGACGACGACCTCACCGTCCGCGAGGTCGTCGTGTCCTACCTTCGCGCCGGTGGCCACGAGGTGCAGGAGGCAGGCGACGGCGAGGCAGCGTTGCGGGCGATGCGCGGTCGCGGTGCTGACCTGGTCGTCCTCGACCTGATGCTTCCCGGGGTCGATGGGCTCGAGGTCTGCCGGAGGCTGCGCGAGACCAGCGATGTACCCATCATCATGCTCACCGCCCTCGGTGCCGAGACGGACCGCCTCGTGGGGCTGCGCCTGGGGGCTGACGACTACGTGACCAAACCGTTCAGTCCTCGCGAGCTCGCCCTGCGTGTCGAGTCCGTGCTGCGACGAGTCGGGCAGCTCCACCCCAAGGGCGCCACCGTGACCGACGGCGATCTCGTCATCGAACCCACCGCGCACTCGGCCACTCTCGCCGGCACCGTCCTTCCCCTGACGGTGCGCGAGTTCGACCTGCTGCACTTCCTGGTCGCCAACCCTCTCCAGGTCTGGTCCCGCGACGCGTTGCTGCGGGAGGTGTGGGGGTGGTCCTTCGGCGACCAGTCGACCGTCACCGTCCACGTACGGCGCCTGCGGGAGAAGGTCGAGACCGATCCGCGCCGACCGGCCCGGCTGCTGACCGTGTGGGGAGTCGGGTACCGGTGGGAGCCGCAGTGACCAAGGACCAGGTCACCGTCGTCCTCATCGCCTCCGCGTGGTCCCTGGGTGTCGGTGTCATCGGGGCACTCATCGGTTGGCGCATCAGGCGTGCCCCCATCCGCTGGTCCGCCGGGCTCATTGCCGCCGTCGCCGTCGCCGGCGTCGTTGCCGGCGTCATCGGTACTGCCCGGGCCATGTTCCTGTCCGCTCACGACCTGGGCGTCGTCGTCCTCGTCTGCGCCGTGTCCGGCGTGGTGTCGTCGCTCTTCGCCCTGCTGCTCGCTCGAGCCCTGACCAGGTCCGCTCGACGCCTGCGGGGTATGGCTGCCGCTGTCGGTGCGGGCCAGGAAGTCCGCTCACCGGGCAACGACCCTGCCGAGATCCGCGCTGTGGCCGACGAGCTCGCGCGCAGCAGCGAGAGGCTCCTCGACGCCCAGGCCCGGGAACGCCAGCTCGAGCAGTCTCGCCGAGAGCTCGTCGCCTGGGTGTCCCACGACCTGCGCACCCCGTTGGCCGGGCTGCGAGCCATGGCCGAGGCTCTCGATGACGGCATCGCGACCGACCCGCAGCGCTACCACCGGCAGATGCTGCGGGAGACCAACCGGATGTCGTCGATGGTCGACGACCTCTTCGAGCTGTCACGCATCCACGCGGGTGCACTGAACCTGACCATGCAGCCCCTGTCCCTCCGCGACGTGGTCAGCGAGTCCATCGCCGGCGCCACTCCGGTCGCCAGGACGCGAGGTGTCGAACTCGGTGGTCGGGTCCACTCCCAGGTCGAGGTCCGTGCTGATGCAGCGGCCCTGTCCCGCATCGTGGGGAACCTGGTGATGAACGCGGTCCGGCACACACCGGCCGACGGTGTCGTCCTCGTCGAGGGGCGAACCGCCGGGGGCACGATCGAGCTGAGCGTGACCGACGGCTGTGGCGGCATGGATCCGGATGAGTTCGAGTCGGTGTTCGAGGTCGGCTGGCGCGGGAACCACGCCCGGACGCCCGGACCGGACACCGGGGCGGGGCTCGGCCTGGCCATCGTTCGAGGACTCGTCGAAGCGCACCACGGCACTGTTGCCGTCAGCAACCACGGTGACGGCTGCCGGTTCATCGTCCAGCTGCCCCGGCCGACGGTCGCCTGACCCGCGGGCTATGTGCCTACCCGCTCCAGGGTCGTCGACATGATCCGCATGCCATCGCGAATTCGCGCCTTGGCCGTGCCCAGCGGGACACCGAGGCGCTCGGCGACCTTGTGGTGGGAGTGGCCCTCGAAGAAGGCCAGGGTCAGGGCTGACCGCTGCTTGTCGCTGAGTGCCTGCAACGCCTCACGAACCAGCAGGGCGTCGGCCGTGGCATGCACCAGATCCGCTGTCGAGTCGCAGGCGTCGTCACACTGTCGTCGCCCCCAGGCCGCCTCGCGCCTCGAACGGGCCTCCGTGCTTCTCACTGCGTCGATCGCACGCCCGTTCACGATGGCCGACATCCACGGCAGCGCTCTGCCACGACTGGCATCGAAGCGACCGCAGTTGGCCCAGATGTAGAGATACGACTCCTGGACGACGTCCTCGGCAAGAGCTCGATCACGGACCGTGTGAAGGGCCAGGCCCAGGAACCGCGATGCAGTGAGGAGGTGGAGCTCGGAGAATGCGTCACGGTCGCCCGTCGCGCTCACCGTCAGCAACTGCGCCAGCCAGGCGTCGGGGTCCGGAGTTGGCCCGCCCTCGCGAAGGGCGGTTTCCGAGATGCAGCCTGGTTGGTGCGGGAGCCGACTCGGGATCGACTTCGACGTCGCGTTCATGGCCAAGGTCGCTCGTGTCCTCGGGCCCCCCGATGGTCGCCGACTGGGTCGAGGAGACCACGCACGGGAGGACCCGGCAACAGGACCAACACTTAACTCGTTCACACGTTCCTCTAGTGCGATCGTTCCTCGGTGGCCGAACAGGGCTGGCAGCACAGGATCTCGACGACCCGTGCACACCCGGTGGCACCTCGCGAGGCACCCCGAAGGTACGGATGCGCGGCGCCCTCCGTCATGTGACAGTGGGCAGGCCGGCGTCGCCCATCCCCGCCGCCACTGCCGGCATCAGGACACCGGCTCGCCCGGGCTCCGTGGTCCGGGCGGGCAGGTGCGCCGTCGGTGCAAGGGGCGGGGAACAACTCCGACGCGTGCTCTTCTGGCCGGTGGGACGCCGCACCGGTGGGTGCCGACCGCACGAGCGTGCAGCACCGCGGTCGTTCGTCACGAATCCGTCACGAGGATGCAAGACGATTGAACGAGGTCCGGTCATGTGGTCCTGCCAGTGTCGTCCTGTCTGCGAAGTCGCCCCGCTGGGGGCGCTACAGGAAGTGAGGATCGACATGTCAATGGCATCAGTGGTCATCGAGGAGATCGACGAGCCCACATCTCACGCAGTCGTCGCAGCGCAGCTCCGCGGCGAGGCGAAGGTGGAGGGCGACCATCCCGACCTCGTGGTGAGCGCGATCGCGACCGAGCTCGAAGGTCTGGGCCTCGAACCGGATCGCACAGAGCTCGAACGTCGCTACCAGATCGGCCAGACGAAGGTTCCGGAATCCTTGCGTCAGCGCATGTAGCTCGCACCGCAACGGTCTCAGTCGGACGGGGAGGCCGTCAGGTCGGACCCGATGAGGTAGGTGTAGTCCCGAGCGTCGAGGGGGCGTTCGGTCAACACCCCTCCCGGCAGAGGGGCCGGGATGCGCTCTCCGTCGGCGGTGAGCGACACGTCGTCGACCCCGGGGATCGACGTCAGTGTCAGCACGACCTGCCCGACGGCGAGCGGGAGCTCACCGGCTCCAGGCGCCTGCCCACCCTGCCGGATGTCCAGGACCGCGTGGCCGTCACGCAGCGATGTGACGGACAGCCGCACACCGGGGCTGAGCGCGGTGGAGAAGCCTCGAGCCCTCTCGTCGTCCGAGGGACCTGACGCCAGCCGACGCATGACCTGCGCGGCGGCGGACTCCGCCGTGCTGGCACGAGCGGGAACGGGAACGGCGACCAAGGCCGAATCGCGCACCAACCAGACCTCGAGCGTGGCATCGGCTTCCCTCGTGGGATCGGTCGATGCGGTCGAAGGCCGGGACAGCTCGTAGGGCACCTGGGTGACCACCTCGGGCGAGCTCTGATCGGGTGCGCCGCACCCACTCGACACCAGCACGAGCACCATGAGCATCCACCTGAGGATCTGCGACCTCGTCACGGCGACACCGACTCAGTGACTGCGGCGGTCGGTAGTCGTACGACGAATGTCGCGCCGCCCCCCGGCGACGGTTCGCACCACACCGTCCCCGCATGGGCTCTGACCGTCTCCGCGACCAGGCTCAGGCCCAGACCAGTTCCTGGTCGAGATCCTCGCGACCCCACTCGAGCGAATCGCTCGAAGATGCGTTGTTGATCGGCCAGCGGCACCCCCGGGCCGGCGTCGACGACACGCACCTCGGACGCACCTCGCACACGAGTGAGGTCGACCCGGAGCAGACCCCCGCCGTGCAGGTCAGCATTGTCGAACAGGTTCACCAGTGCTCGCAGCAGCAGCTGTTTGTCCCCCTGCACGAGATGCGGTTCGGATGAGGCGCGCAGCAGTTCCGCTGGACGGTGGCTCTGCACCAGCGCGTGGCCCAGGAGATCGGCCAGATCGACACGGTCGAGCTCGATGGTGGCCACGGCTGAGTCCAACCGCCCCAGGGCGAGCAGGTGCTCGAGCGAGCGGTGCAGGCGAGTGACCTCCCGTTCGACCAGATCCACCACCGCCGACCGACGTCCCCCACTTCCGCCGTCCTCGGTGCGCAGGAGAGCGACACTGGTCATGAGCGTCGTCACGGGCGACCGCAGCTCGTGGGCGACGTCAGCGGCGAACCGGGCATCACGCCTGATGCGGTCGTCCAGCGCCTCGACCATGGTGTTGAACGATCCGACGATGACCGCGAGGTCCGGATCGGACGTCCCACGGAGGCGAGTGTCCATCTCTCCGGCTGCGATGCTCGCCGCCGCCGTGGCCACGGCGTCGAGGGGAGCGACGACCCTGGACGAGGCCGCCCGACCGATGAGAGCTCCGCCGACCGACGTGGCGGCGGCAAAGGCGGCGAGCACGAGCCCGAGCGTCTTCAGGGTCGAGTCGAGCTCGGTGGTCGGGGTGATCTCGTAGAACTCCGTGCCCACCGAGGGGATCGGCAACCCGACAGCGATGACAGGCTCTCCCCCGAGTCGGTGCCACGACCGAACTGCGGCGCCCTCCTCGACCGACGACTGGACCGAGGCGGGGATCGAGTCTCGCCCCTGGTCCAAGGATGACGAGTACCACTCTCCCGCGCGCCTGATCACCACGACACCTCCCGGCGGCGGGGACGTCCGGTCCAGCACATCACTCACCCGGGCTCCGGACGTGAGCAGCCCATCACGCACGAAGGCGGCATCCAGAAAGGCCTGTCTCAACGCGGTGGCCTGACGTTGTTCGACCAGGAAGTGTCTGGCCGTCAGGTACGTGCCGGTTGCCAGCACGACCGAGACCAGCAGTCCCAGCGCGGCGAACGACAGGGTCGACATCGTTCGGACGCCGAGGGAGCTCGGTCTCGAGCTCATGCGGTGTCCAGCCGGTAGCCCAGTCCACGCACCGTGACGAGAAGGCGCGGCTCACCCGGATCGGTCTCGATCTTGGTCCTCAGACGCCGGACATGGACGTCGACGATACGCTCATCACCGAAGTAGCCCCTGTCCCAGACCCGCTCCAGGAGCGAGCGCCGACTCAGCACCCGACCCGTGGCATCCGACATCTCTCGCAAGAGGCGAAACTCGGTGACGGTCAGGTGCACCTGCGACTCGCCCCTGCGGAGCACGCCGGCCCCGATGTCGAGCACGAGGGGTCCGTGCTGGGAGTCCACGACCACGACGTCCGCGTCATCGCCGAGCGGTTCCGGCTCGACCGGTCGCACGGGGGGCCGACGTCGAAGAGCCCGCAAGCGAGCTCCGACCTCCTTGATCTCGAAGGGTTTGGTGACGTAGTCGTCGGCGCCGGCCTCCAGGGCCGCGACGATGTCGTGGGTGTCAGAGCGGGCGCTCAGGACGATGATCGGGACGTCCGTGCGGCGTCGAACCTGACGAATGAACTCGAACCCGTCCATCCCACCCAGCATCAGGTCGACCAGCATCAGGTCGACGCCTGTCGTCGCGGCATCGCCGAGGGCATCCTCTGCCGACTCATGGGACGTCACTGTGTAGCCCTCGGACTCGAGGGCCATCGCCAACGACTCACGAATACCGTCGTCGTCCTCGAGCACGAGCAAGGAGATCGCCACGTCGACATGGTGCCAGTGCCGCACAGCCCCACGGCCGTCCACCGCACCTGCACCACCAGTTGTCATGAAACTGCAAAGTCTCGGACGCTGCTGTCGTCATGCCCTCTTGCCACGGTGGCGACATGCCGAAGGTCAGCTCATGAGAACGACACCAGTGGGATCCTCTGGACCCGAGTGCGATCCGACGACGGTGGTGGTCCGCCTGCGGGACGGCTCGCTTGCCAGCGACCTCACCCACCTCCGGTCGGAGGTCGCGCACGCGGTCCTGCTCGGACACGGAGGAGTCAGCGTGGATCTCTCGGGGCTCGACCACCTCTCCTCGCCCACGGTTGCCGCGATCCTGTGGGCACGGCGCACCTGCTCAGCGCGTCGAGTTCCGTTCACGGTCACCGGTGGAGCCGGCCTCAACGCGAGGGTCCTGCGTTCCTGCGGTCTTGCGCACCAGGGATCGAGATCGCGGTGGTGAGCCATCTCGTCGGGAGCGCCATCGTCCACGCCGAGGTGGACGACAGCTGGGCGGTGACGTCGCTCGAGTGCGCGAAGGGACTCGTTCGCGTCGACCGACGTCAGGGGCTGACCCGGGTCGTCGTCGGTGACACCCACGACTCGGTGGCCGGCATGCACGAGCCACCGGCCTTCTCCGCGGCAGCCTTCACCTCGGACGGCGAGTTCATCGTGGTGGCTCGCCGCTCGCCGCCGGCCATAGCCATGGATCCCACCGGCTCACGGATCACTCCGGCGGGGGGTGCGACTCTCGACTCCGAGTATCCGGAGCCGGGACGCCGCTTCCTCCTGCTGTCCTGTGCTGCCTTCGAGGACCTGCCGGAGTTCCTCGCCACCGGCCTCGAACGCTCCCCGAGCGAACTCATCTCACGAGACGCCGAGGACCTGCTGCTCTGCATCTTCGCGGACCACGAGCGGGGCGCCGGAGCGGTGATCGATCGCCTGCCCCCTCGACCCTTGGGAGAACTAAACACGTGACCAGTTCACGTCGGTCGGGCCTTCAGCGCCGTTCTGACGGCGCACTCGTGAGGTGTGCGCGGCCTGCGGGACGCCGGTGGTGAAGCGCACCAGCTCACCGGCTCCCGGGAGGTGGCTCCTCTCTGGTCGACGTGGCACCCCCCGACTCGCCCGTGGGCTGGTTAGGACGTGGATGAGGGACCTGCACCTCGATGATGACCAGGTCGACGACGTGGCACTGGTCTGCACCGAGCTCGTCACGAACGTCGTGCTGCACACCGCTGGACCGGTCAGCTTGACGGTTCGGGTGGATGGCACGGGGGTGCTGGTCGAGGTCAGCGACGACGAACCGACACTGTCGCCAGAGCGCCACCGTTCACACGACCTCGCTGCCGAGAGTGGTCGGGGCCTGACCATCGTCGAGGCGATCTCGTCGAGCTGGGGTGTCAGGTGCGCCGGGAGGTCGAAGACCGTGTGGGCCCACGTCGACTTCCCGTGAACGAGGACCGAGTCGCGAGTCACCGTGCCAGGTGCCGGTTCCTGCGAGACTCCTCGACCATGGGACCACTTCGGAGAATTGTCGAGCGCTTCTGGTTCCTGCCCGGGGTGATGTGTCTGGCCGCCGTCGCGTTGTCCGAGCTGTTGATCACCCTGGACACCCACCTGGACGAGCCCGTCAGGTCGAGCTGGAGCAGGGTGCTCTTCTATCGGGTCGGCGAGAGCGGAACCCGAGACATCCTCGGCACCATCGCCACAGCCACTCTCGGTGTCGCAGGCACCACCTTCTCGATCACGATGGCCGTGCTTGCGCTGACGTCGTCCAGCTACGGTCCCCGATTGGTGCGCAACTTCATGGCTGACCGGGCCAACCAGATGGTGCTGGGGGTCTTCGTCGCCACATTCCTCTACAGCCTGCTGGTGCTTCGTTCTGTCGGAGGTTCGGGCGGCGTACCGGAGGGTGGGTCGTTCGTCCCCCACCTCGCGGTGAACGCGGCAATCGTCTTGGCCCTGGCCAACGTCGCCGCGATGGTCTACTTCATCCACCACATCAGCGACTCCATCCAGATCTCCACGCTGTCGGGTGGCGTGCGGACCGACCTCCACCGCGTCATCGACCGAACGTTCCCGGCAGCCCCTCCCGGTGATCCATCGACGGAGCTCGGGGATCCTCCGTTGCCCCTACGTGCCCGGGTGACCGCCCGTGAGGACGGCTACCTGCAGGTGGTGCGCCACCAGAGCCTGCTGAAGTTGGCGAGGAGGCAGGGCTTCGAAGCGGTGCTGCTCGTCCGGCCGGGGCAGTACGTGATGAACGGCACGCCGATGCTTGCGCTGCACGCCACGCGTGACATCGAGCCCGATGCGGTGGACAAGGCGCGCAGGCTGCTCGAGATCGACAACGCTCGAAGCCCGCACCAGGACATCGACTTCGCTGTGCAGCAGCTGACGGAGATGGCCGTGCGAGCCCTGTCCCCCGGGACCAACGATCCCAACACCGCGATCAACGCGCTCGACGACCTGTCCTCCGGGCTGGCCACGCTGGCGTCGCGCCCCGTTCCCTCTGGGGTCCTACGGGACGAGCAAGGGGTCGTCCGGGTCCGCCTGGACGTCCCGGACCCCGTCCAGATCGTCACCGACGTGCTCGATCGGCTTCGCTGGCACGCAAGTGCGTCACCTTCAGTCATGCACGCGGCACTGACGTTGATCGAACGAGTCGGCGCCAGAGCTCACGCGCCTGCCCTGGTGGTGGCCCTCACCTCGCAGATCGGACTGCTGCGCGACGCCTTCGTCACTGCCGGGCACCATGCGCACGACGTGGACCGCTTCGACCTCCGCGCCGTCAGCGTCAGCCAGAACATGCCTCACTGCTGAGGGTCGGAGCCGACGAGGGGACTTGAACCCCTAACGCCCTGTTTCTGTGCGCAAATCTTCCGCTTGTCTTGGCTGTTGCCGAGCGTCGCTGTGCTGCAACCGATTTGGGTCGGATCGACCACTGGACGTCTCGCGTCATTTCCGGCTGTCTCGGACCCAAAGAGATGGCCAGATAGATGGCAGCCGGGCCCTCGGCGGGCGACCCCGCGGGTCTGCGCACCGACCTCGACTCAGCACCACCACCCGGTGACCCGCTGCGATGCGGGTACGAGGCGGAACGCAAGGGGTGCTGTGGCCCAGCCCGGCTGGGAGGTCGGGCGCGGCTCGCGACGAGGCAGCGTTCAAGCCAGCAAGAGACCTCTCACCAAGCCCTCGAGCCTGGCGTGAACTCGGTCGGCAAGAAGTGCGGGGGTCGACCGGGACGAGCCCACGGACAGCCATCGCCCACCCCTTTGACCTGCGCCGATGCCCTCATCGTGGAACTCCGCAGTGGCTGAAGTCGCCCTGTGCGCCCCATCCGCAGGCTCTCCTCAGCCGCTGGCCGCTGCACAGCTGGGTTCGTCCTTAACGGGTGCGCCGGTCAAGGCAGCGCGGAGGACCACAACGCCGAAGCAGTCGTCACACAGTTCGTCGGCTCCATCCGCACCGACCCGGCAGCCGCGTGCGCACTGCTGGCACCCGCCACGCTCACAGCCCTCCAGGACCACGATGGAGACTGCCCCACCGGTCTGCCCAAACAGATCCAGCCCTCCAGCGGCCTGGCGACATCCACTGCGGTGTACGGCAAGTACGCCATCGTCCACGTAGGCGCCGACACCATCTTCGCCGCCCGGTTCGAGGACGGATGGCGTGTCACCGCCGCCGGGTGCACCCCCCAGGCGGATCGCCCCTACAACTGCAAGATCAAGGGGAACTGACATGCGCGCCCTGTTCACCGGCTACGTCGTGTTCATCGTGCTCGGGATCGCCTATTGCCTCGCCATCGGGTTGGCGCACCGATGAAGAAGACTCTGCGCAACAACAGCCTCACCCTGGCCTTCACGGCCCTGCTCTTGGTCGCGCTGGTCGGCCAAGCGCTCACCGGGCGAGCCGGGTACAACGAGTCCGCGCTCGACCTTGGCCTCCCCACCGCAAGCATGCTCGAGTACCTGACGTCATCACAGTTCACCGTCGACGTCGCCGAGAACTGGCAGTCCGAGTACCTGCAGTTCCTCCTCTACATCCTGCTCACTGTCTGGCTGCTTCAGAGAGGGTCCCCGGAGTCCAAACCTCTGGGCTCCCCTGGCCGCGAAACTGACGAGGACCACAAAGCCGGCCGGTACGCGGACGACCACTCACCACGTTGGGCCGCCGTCGGCGGGTGGCGCACCGCCCTGTTTTCCAGGTCATTGGGGCCGACGATGGGCGCGGTCTTCATCGGGTCGTGGAGCGCGCAGTTCATCGCCGGCCGCTCCGCATACAACGCCGAACAGCTCCAAGACCTCCAAGTCCCCTTCAGCTGGTCCCAGTATCTCGTCGCACCCGACTTCTGGAACCGCTCGTTCCAGAGCTGGCAGTCCGAGTTCCTCGCCGTTGCCAGCATGGTCATCTTCAGCGTCTACCTGCGTGAACGTGGCTCACCCGAATCGAAACCCGTCGGCACCTCCAACACGGCCACAGGAGTCGAGGGCTGACCCGACAAGAATCCCTTTGCCTCGGTCACAGAGCGGCCACACCTTCACCTCGACCAGTCAGCGGGAGTCCCTCGTGTCGTCTGCCGACACCACCATCACCGACTCCGCTCTCACGTTTGAGCTCGATGCCCCCAGGGGCCGGTGGGGCCGCTCACCACCCCGCAACCCCGGCCCGTTCCAGTACGGGTACCGCATCCACGACCACTCCGGCCGCATCCGACAGCTCGTCCTGGTCGGCAACAGCGAAGACTCTGGCGGACAAGTCAAACGCCTCAGCGATGTTGCCGGGCGCATCGTCGACTCGTTCGGCAGCCCTAGCTTCAACGCCGACGGCACATCGCCAGCAGCGACGTCGTCTCTGCCAGCAGCGCAGCGCCGGCGCCTAGTCGTCATCAGAGGGTGTCGCGGGGGACTCCTCTGCTTCCAACGGGACCGCCCCGCACTCCATCACGACTGGCTCGACATAGCCTGGCGGGGCCGGCGGGTCTGGCGTCACAGGGGGAAACGTCGTTCCATCCGGGAGCAGATGGCTTGAACCATTGGTCATCGTTGACCACCTCCACCACGTCACTTGCCCCGCCACGGTCCCTGCAAACGTTCGCTCGGGGCGTGGGCAGAACATGCCTGCTGACGAGCCCTGGACCCAGGTCGTCGGCAACGCCTGCGAGCGTCCCGTTGTCCAAGTCACCAGCGGCACGGCTTCACCTTCTCCGGCAGAGAAGCCAACGCTGGGTTGCGGCCACGCACACCTCAGAGTTGGCGCACACGTGGGCCAGGCGCCGGGTCCCGCTGGAGGTTGCCCCGTCTCTGATCGCTGCGCTGCCCGATCCTGCTCGCAGAGGACTAGTTCCAGAATGGTCCGGATGGGCCATGGCCGGATCCGTTCACCGATGACAACGTTGTCTCAGGAGACAGTCGGGGTTGTGAAGTGCCCTGCGTCCTCATCCAACAGCGTGGTGAGAGTCTCCATGCACGTTCACGACCACCGAGAACACCGACGTTGGCGCGTAGTGGCTGTTTTGGTGGCCGTCGAGCGACGTGCGGCGACGCCTCGTCCTTCCCCCCCAGGACGAGGCGTCGCTGCATCTGCAGGCAGGAGCTGGGTGTGATCTGCGAGCGGCGACCGCGCCACCGCTCTCGCGCGCGTCTGTGGTCTTCCGTTTGTGACCCGATGGCCGGGGTATGTACCTCGCACCCGTGGCTCGGCAGCACGCGTGGGGACGCGGTACCGAGAGCGCCGAGTCACGGGTCGCCCATCGTGTGCTGAGCGCGTGGACTCACGCGGGTGTGCCACTGAACATCTGCCGGATCCGCGTGACGTCGTCCTCGGACCCGCAGACCCCGTCAGAAACAACTCGAGCAGCCAGATCTCGAAGCTTGATGTTGTGGTTCTGCGAAAAGCGCTGGAGCACAGCGAAAGCGGCGGCCTCGTTCATGCCGAAGGTGGCCATGATCGCTCCTTTCGCCTGCTCGATCACGGCTCGGTGCTCGGCTGAGGCTTCCACAGCCTCGGCCGCACCCTGCCGGACGGAGTTGGTGATGTCCACCATGAACCCCTGCACCCGCTCCACCTGCCCAGGGGCGGCTCGACTCTCACCGGCAAGGACCACGTGATGAATCGTCCCTCGGGGGTCGCAGATTCGGAACTCACACGAGAAGGGGCCCGGGGTCTGGAGGGTGCGCTGGAACATTCCGAAGATCGTGTCTCGGTCCTCGGCGACGATGCGCGCCAGCATGTGCGCCGTCTTCACAGGCTGCCCCTCGGCCACACCGTACAGAGCCCTGATGCCTTCGGAGCAGGTCCAAGTGTCCGTGTTCACGAGGTAGTCGAACATCAACGACGGGCCGAGGTTGTCAACGGCTTCGAACGGCACTTCATCCTCCAGCAATGCGTCTGGTCGCGTCACTGGCCGGCTTTCTGACCTGCGCCGATGCTAATACAGGGAGAGGCGTCAAAGCCAAGCCTTCACACGGGACTGCGGCAGCACCTTCGGCCCGCGGCCTTGACGTTCAACTGCACGACGTAGCCGCCGCGTCCACATGACGGGAACGACGCGGCCACGTAGGTCGCGGTCCGGATCAGGCGTCGCAGTCGCCACGCGAGCCCGACTTCGCCAGTCACGAGCGATGAGGTGGGCGATGGTCAGGAACGTGATGTGGCGCAGGGACTGCTCGACGCTGAACGGGTCGGCACCGCCGTCGCCACCGTCACCGACCCCACGTCTTCCAGCCGCCCTCGAAGGAGCAGATCCGCGGCGGTTCGTGGGCGAAGAGGATGGCCAAAACGATGGGGTGGGGTGGTTACCGGACCGAGGAGGTGTTTCCGCTGGGCCAAGGGCCGACGAGGGGACTTGAACCCCTAACCCCCTGTTTACAAGACAGGTGCGCTGCCAATTGCGCCACGCCGGCACGCCTGCCGACTGTTCGTCGACGGACGGCGACGATGCTACCGACGTCAGCTCGGACGACGACACCCAGTCGCCGACAGGCAGCGGAGAGGACGCCCCTCGGTCCAGACTCCGAGGACCGCAGCAGACGCCTGATGCACCTGGGTGACAGGCCTCACACCCGAGAAGTTCGCGATAGGGCGTGCCGTTTTCCCGGGTCGGGACGACGAAGTGGTGACAACACTTCCGAGAGAGGATCCCGATGCCCAACCACCCGACCCCCGCCCCTGCCGACCGACCGGTCGAGTACAGCCTGGCTCGTCGCCTGTCCGCCGAGTTCGTTGGCACCCTGTGGCTCGTCCTCGCCGGCTGCGGAACCGCCGTGCTGGCCGCCACCGCCACCGCGGAGTCCGGCGGGTCGGCGCTGTTCGTCGGCGTCGGCTACCTCGGCGTCGCGCTCGCCTTCGGCCTGGCGGTCACCACGATGGCCTACGGCCTCGGCCACGTCTCGGGCGGTCACTTCAACCCCGCGGTGAGCCTCGGCCTGGCGATGGCCGGACGCCTCGGCTGGCGACAGCTCCCGACCTACTTCCTGGCCCAGCTCGGTGGCGCCATCACCGGCGCGGCCATCGTGTTTGCGGTGGCCTCCGGGCGCGACGGCTTCGACGCTGCCGACGGCTTCGCCACCAACGGGTATGGCGCGGCGTCGCCCCAGGGGTACGCCATGACGGCCGCGCTGGTCACCGAGTTCGTCCTGACCGCAGTCTTCGTGGTGGTCATCCTCGGTGCGACCGACTCGGCAGCACCCAAGGGCTTCGCACCGCTGGCCATCGGCCTGACCCTGACCGTGGTGCACCTGATCTCGATCCCGGTAACCAACACGTCGGTCAACCCCGCCCGCTCCATCGCCCCAGCCCTGTTCGCCGGGGGCACGGCCCTGAGCCAGGTCTGGCTGTTCGTCCTCGCACCGCTGGCCGGAGGCCTGGTGGCTGGCGTCGCCTACAAGGCGCTGTTCGCCTCCCCCACCGACCCCGCCACCCTTCAGGACGCCTCCCGCACCTGATCCCGACACCGCTGATCCTGGTCCCACCGATACCGGCGCCGGACATGCAGAAGGGCCACCGGACATCCGGTGGCCCTTCTCCCAGTGCAGTGGTCAGCGACGGTTGAGGTACGCCTGGAGCGTCTTCACCGTGGCGCGGTCCAGCGTGCGGGCACCGTTCTTCTTGGCGCCGATCTTGGTCTGGAGGGCGCGGATCGTCTTCGGACCGACGACACCGTCGGGCGACGAGCCGACCTTGCGCTGCAGGGCCTTGACGTCGGACGTGGAGATCGCGGCGTTGACCGAGCCGCCGACCCAGCGCTCGATGGCGCGGTTGGTCTTCGGGCCGCGGATGCCGTCGACGACGAGCTTGCCGCCGGTGACGGGCTTGGCGGGGGCCTTGCGCACGGTCGAGCGGGAGGAGCGGGCGGTGCTGCCGGCACCGGCTGCACCACCGTTGGACTTGGTCAGACCCGCACGGGCGCCGCAGGTGGGCCAGGCGCCGGGGCCCTGGACCGCAAGGACCTTCTTGGCGATGGTGATCTGCTCGGCCTTGGTGGCGCGGTGCGCGGAGGAGGCGTAGCGCTCGCCACCGAACCCGTCCCAGGTGCGGTCGGAGAACTGCAGGCCGCCGTAATAGCCGTTGCCGGTGTTGATCGACCAGTTGCCACCGCTCTCGCAGGCGGCGACGCGGTCCCACACGGTGCCCGCGGAGGCAGAGGTTGCGGTGGCCATGCCACCGGCGATGGTGGCGGCGCCGGCGATGGCGACACCCGCCATGCGACGACGGACGGGCTTGGGCTTCCGGGCAGAGTGCTTCGGGGCGTAGAACATTGCAGGGGGGGTCCTTCCTGACCGGCGCCTGCGAGGTGAGCTGTCGGGTTCGGGCTGTCAGGTGCCCGGCCGGCGTGAACCGGCTTCACCCCAAGACCGCCGGGGCGGTCGCGTTGGGTCCCCCGTCCTCGTCGTTGCCCGGAGATCTTCCGGTGAAACACCCGCATGACGAGGCTCGGCGCGGCGGGTGTGCAGTGGATGGGAATGCAGTGGTGTGCAGTTGTGGGCGCGAATGCGCTGGTCAAAGGTAAGGCGCGCGCGCCTCCGGGACAAGCCGCTGGCCGAAAAACAAGCCGAAGTGGGTATGGCGCGTTCGTCCCTTTTGTGCCGTGGGCTGGTGCCGTCAGCGGCGACGGACCCGACGCTTCTGCACCATCCGGCGGTCGAACGGCGCTGCCATGAACTCCCCGAGCACGCTGCCCGCCGCGATGGCCAGCAGCACGGCCATCGCCCCCAGCAGCGTCGTGATGCCACCCTGGAGCGAGAGGCTGCCGGAGTCCGGAGACGAACCGTTCACCATCTCGTAGAGGCCGCGGAAGATCGCCAGACCCGGCAGCAGGCCGTAGGACGCGGGGACGGCCAGCACCATCGCGGGCGCCCCCATGCGCAGGGCGAGGAGGCGGCCGGCGAACCCGAGCACCGTCGCCGCGACCCCGGCGGCCGCGAGCTGGCCCAGGGCGTCGAGCCGGTCGACACCCAGGGACACGCCCACACCGACCGCGGACAGCACCCCCGCCGGCACGACGAGGTTGCGGCGGCTGCGCAGCGAGACGGCACCGGACATGCCGACGACGAAGGCACCCACGACGGCCAGGAGCACCGGCGCGCTGAGGGCACGGGTCGACATCACGGACGGCGAGACCAGCTGCAGGTCGAACGTCGAGGTGAGCGCCAGCGTCACCGACAGGCCGGTGGCGACCCCGAGGATGATGCCGGCCGTGGTCAGGAACACCCCGAACATCCGACCGGCGCCGGTCACCGAGTAGCCGGAGATGGCGTCCTCGAAGGCCGAGGCGACGGTGCGACCCGGGAGCAGCACGGTGATGCCACCGGCGACGATGAACGCGAACTCCTCCGAGGACACCGGGATCCACCCGTTCGCCCCCAGGCTGAACGCGCCCCAGGCGATCACGGTCGCGAGGAACCCACCGATCGCGCACTGGTAGAAGTCCGGGAGGCCGCGACGGCCCGTGGCGCGCGCTGCATACCCGACGAGCAGGGCCGACCCGCCCGCGACGAGCGACGCGACGATCCCCGCGCCGAGCATCAGGGCGATGGCGGCCGACAGGACGCCGAGCGAGCCACGCACCATCCACCGCGGCCAGAACCTCGGGGCCCGGCGGATCTCGCGCAGCCGTGCGGCAGCCGCCTCGAGGTCGTAGCTGCCGGCGACGAGGTTCTCGACGAACTCGTGGACGGCGGTCAGCCGGTCGAAGTCACGCGTCGCCGAACGCACGACACGCAGCATGGTGATGGGTGAGCCGGACGCCGTCGTGCACTGCACCAGCAGCGACTGGAGCGTGATGTCGACCTCGAGGTTGTCGAGCCCGGCGGCAGCGGCCACCGCGATGACCGAAGACTCGACCTGGGGGGCGCCGGCGCCGCAGCGCAGCATGAGCTCCCCGACCCGCAGGGCCAGGTCGAGCGATGCCCGCGCGTCGCGCTCCTCGGCCGCAGCCTGGCGCACCCGGGCGTTGCGGTAGGGCGTGTGGCGCAGCGAGTCGACCATCGGGATGGTGTCGGTGATCTCCTCACCGCGCCAGATCCGGCTCTGCCGCAACGTCGGACGCTTCGCCGGACGGCGCGGGGGAAGCGGAGGCGGCGGGTTGACCCCGGTGGCCATCAGGCGCCCACGCCGGGCACGGCGACCGAAGGCTGCTGGGTCGGCCACCACTGCGGCACCGCACCCTGCTGGAGGCTCCAGACCGCGAACCCGGCAGCGACGACGAGCAGGAGCCCCGCGGCGACCTTGGTCGCCCGCGGGCCCGGCGTGGTGCCCCGGACGATGCTGCGCGAGCCCCGGCGCAGGCCGGCTCCCCCGGGTCCCCACCACGCCATCAGGCCGGCGACGGCCGCGCCCACGGCGATCGGCCCTGAGTGGTCGGGCTCGGGCGAACCCCCGGTCACCGCCACGATCGCCAGCGCCGCGCTGAACACCGCGCACACCCCCACGACCGCAGGCAGGATCGCGCTGACCACCGTCGCCACGAGGCCGACGACGAGGTGCCACGGGCTGGCCGCCACGGCGAACGGGACGTCGGAGCGCCGCCGCCCGCGGTCGTGCCGGCGCAGGACGAGCGACGTCACCGAACGGTCCGCGGTCCGCGCCGCCCACGACCAGAGCAGGGCAACCACGCCCGCCACGACGGGGAAGGCCGCTGCTGCAGCGACCATCGCGAGGAGCAGTGCGAGCAGGGTGCCGGTCCGGCCGGCCCGCCCGATGCGCGGGTCGGGCTCGCCCGGCCCGCCCTCCCGGGCGGCCTCCCAGTCGGAGGACTCCCCCTCCACCTCGCCGAACCCCACGAGGTCGGCACCGCCGTCCCAGTCGCGCTCGTCGTCAGGGCCGACGTACGGGTCGTCGTCCCGGTCCACCGGGAGGGCCACCGGCCCCACGGGGCGGCGCGACAGCGGTGCGACGGGAGCTGCCGCCGGACGGTCGAACCGTGCCGTGGGCCCCTGCTCGAGCACCTGCGTATGGCGCGGGGGCGCGCTGAGCACGGCGGTCACCGGTTTGCCCGCGGCATAGCGTTCGAGCGCCTCCACCACCTCGTCCGCGTCGGGGCGCTGGTGCGGCTCCGGGGACAGCGCGGCGTGCAGGAGTGGGGCGAGCCGGGGGTCGACACCGGTGAGGTCGGCCTCGCCGCGGCTGACGCGGTTGAGCACGACGTCCATCGGGCCACGGCCGAAGGGCGGCGCGCCACTGGCGGCGAAGGCGAGCGTGGCGGCCCAGCCCCACCAGTCGGTGGCCTCGGTCACCGGCGCTCCCTCGACCACCTCGGGCGAGAGGTATCCGGGGGTGCCCATCACCAGACCGGTCATCGTGATCCGGACGTCGTCGGCGACGTGCGCGATCCCGAAGTCGATGAGGACGGGGTCGCCGTCGAGGAGCAGGACGTTCGCAGGCTTGAGGTCGCGGTGGATGACGTCGGCGGAGTGGATCGCGTCAAGCGCCTCGGCCAGGCCGCGGCCCAGCGACAGCAGCTCCCCGCCCTTGATCGGGCCGTGCTCCCTGACGACGTCGTCGAGCGCCGGCCCGGGCACGTAGCGCGTGACGAGGTAGGGGCGCTCACCGTCGAGGTCGGCGTCGATGACCGCGGCGACCCGCGGGTCCCTGATCCTCCCCAGCACGTCGACCTCGCGGGCCAGGCGCGTCCGCGCGTCGGTGTCGTGGGCGATGTGGGGGCGCAGCAGCTTGAGCGCGACGGCTCGTCCGTGCCGGTCGAGGGCGAGGTGGACGACCCCCATGCCGCCCTCGCCGATCTGCTGGATCAGGCGGTACGGACCGACCCGGGGCCCCTCGGGCGCGCTGGTGCCCTCGCCGCCGTCGCTCCCCTCGATGGCCTCCGTCCGCATCCTCCTACGGTAAGGGAGGCGGCTGGGGGAATCGGGGAGGGCTACTGCTGGATGTAGCCGACGAGCTGGTCGCGCTCGGTCTGGAGCTCGTCGATCCGGTGCTTGACGATGTCGCCGATGCTGACGATCGCCTGGAGCCGACCCTCCACGACGACGGGGACGTGCCTGATGCGCAGGTCCGTCATGGTGCGGGCAAGGTCCTCGATCGCGACCTCGGGGTCGCAGGTCGTCACCTCGGCGGTCATGATCGCCGAGATCGGCAGGGCGAGCACCGCGGCACCCTTGCTGTGCAGGTGGCGCACGATGTCGCGCTCGCTCACGATGCCGTCCACGGCGGTCTCGTCCGTGCTCACCACCACCGCACCGATGCGGTGCTCGTCGAGCAGCTGGAGGAGCCTTTCGACCGTCTCGTCCGGGCGGACGGTCACGACCTGGTCACCCTTGCGACGCACCACATCCGAGATCTTCATGGTCAGACGGTAGACCGCAGCGGGGGTCCTCGCTAGGGGAGATCCGAGGCAGTCCTGCGCGGCGGGTCATAGGGTTGGGGCCGAACCAGAACCCGGAGTTGATGAACCAGTGCCCCGCACCGCCACACAGTTCGACCTCGTGATCGCCGCCAACCGCCTGCCCGTCGACCGCGTCGTCGACGCGGACGGCACCGAGTCGTGGCGCACCAGCCCAGGTGGCCTCGTCACCGCGATGGAGTCCGTGATGCGCGGCCGGGAAGGCGCCTGGGTCGGGTGGGCCGGCGAGGCGGGCGATGCCCCCGAGCCCTTCGTCGAGGACGACATGTACCTGCGTCCCGTCGCACTCTCCGAGGACGAGGTCGCCCACTACTACGAGGGCTTCAGCAACGACACCCTGTGGCCGATCTACCACGACGTCATCGTGTCGGCGACGTTCCACCGCTTCTGGTTCGCGTCCTACGAGGCCGTGAACCGTCGGTTCGCCGAGGCCATCTGCGACGTCGCCGCCAAGGGTGCGACGGTCTGGGTGCACGACTACCAGCTCCAGCTCGTGCCGGCGATGGTCCGTGAGATGCGGCCCGACGTGCGGATCGGGTGGTTCAACCACATCCCCTTCCCCCCGGTCGAGCTGTTCGCCCAGCTGCCGTGGCGACGCGCCATCCTCGAGGGCCTGCTCGGCGCCGACTACCTCGGCTTCCAGCGGGTCGCCGACGCGCAGAACTTCATCCGTGCCTGCCGCCAGCTGCTCAACCTGCCGACCAAGGGCGACACCGTCTCGGAGTCCCGGTCCGAGGGCGCCCGACGCGTGCGGGCCAGCGCCGTCCCGATCTCCATCGACTTCGTCGGGCTGGAGGAGCTCGCCAAGAAGCCGGAGACCAAGGCCCGCGCGGCCGAGATCCGCGAGTCCCTCGGAGACCCGGAGACGCTCATCCTCGGGGTTGACCGGCTCGACTACACCAAGGGCATCGGCCACCGGATCAAGGCCTACGGCGAGCTCCTCGAGGAGGGCCGCGTCTCCCCGCCCAAGCAGATGTTCGTCCAGGTCGCAACCCCCAGCCGCGAGCGGGTGGACGCCTACCGTGACCTGCGCAACGAGATCGAGGGCGAGGTGGGGCGGCTCAACGGCGAGTTCAGCGACATCGGCGCACCGGCGGTGCAGTACCTGCACCACTCCTACCCCAGGCAGGAGATGGCGGCCCTCTACCTCGCGGCCGACGTCCTGCTCGTCACCCCGCTGCGCGACGGCATGAACCTCGTCGCCAAGGAGTACGTCACCTGCCGCTACGACGACGGCGGCGCGCTCGTGCTCTCCGAGTTCACCGGCGCCTTCCACGAGCTGCACCAGGCGTTCGTCTGCAACCCGCACGACATCGAGGGCCTTAAGCAGACGATCATGCGGGCCATCGAGACGCCCGACAAGGAGAAGCGCCGCCTCATGCGCGCCATGCGACGCCGGGTCGCCGACCACGACGTCCAGCGCTGGGCTGCCCGCTTCCTCGACAACCTCGCCAACGCCCCCGAGAAGGGCGGCTCGTGACCCTCCCTGCCGACCTCCGCGAGGCAGCCGCGCTCTTCGCCGAGCGGGACCGGGTCCTCGTGGCCACCGACTTCGACGGCGTGCTGGCCCCGCTCGTGCTCGACCCGTCCACGTCCGCCCCGCTCCCGGGGACGATCGAGGACCTGCGTGCCCTGCACGGCTACCCGCAGACGTGGGCGGCCGTGGTGTCCGGTCGCGACCTGGCCACCCTCACCGAGCTGACCGGTCTGGGCGACAGCAGCGTCACCCGGATCGGGAGCCACGGCGCGGAGTCCAGCGAGGCCGCGGACGACGCCGGTGGCACCGAGCTGACCGACGCCCAGCGTGAGCACCTGACCGCCCTGACGGCCGAGCTCGAGGACCTGTGCGCCGGGCTGTCCGAGGGGGTCTACCTCGAGCACAAGCCGAGCGCCGTCGTGCTGCACACGCGCCGGATGGCGGACGAACCCGCCGCCGAGGCCGAGCAGGCGGCGCTCGAGGTGGCCGCGCGCCATACCGGCCTGCACGTCCTGCACGGCAAGCAGGTGGTGGAGATGAGCGTCCTGCAGGCCGACAAGGGCACCGCGCTCGTCGCCCTGCGCGACGCCGTCGGGGCCACCCACGTGGCCTACTTCGGCGACGACGTGACCGACGAGCACGCGTTCAGCGCCCTCGGCGACGACGACCTCACGGTGAAGGTCGGCGACGGGGAGACCGCCGCGCGGTTCCGCGTCGCCGGTCCGCAGGACGCAGCCCAGGCGCTGTCCCTCCTGCGCACCCTCCGCGCCGCCGCCACCACCGCCACCGACCCCCTTGCGATGTGAACGCGCCGGGGATCCCCGGCGCGTTCACATCGAACCGCGAGGAAACCGCGAGCAAGGGGTGCGCCACCAGGCGGAGGAGCTAGCGTCTGGGCACGGCTCCGGTCGAGGCACGGACGACGAGCTCGGGACGGAAGACGTACTCCGCCCGCGGGGTCGGCTCGCCACGGATCTCGTCGAGCAGCGCCCGGACCGCGGCCTCCGCCATCGGCTGCACGCTCTGGCGGACGGTCGTCAGCGGCGGGTCGGTGAAGGCGATGAGCGGTGAGTCGTCGTACCCGACGACGGAGAAGTCCTCCGGCACCCGCAGGCCCGCGCGCCGGGCTGCGCGGATCGCCCCGAGGGCCATGAGGTCGGAGCCGCAGACGACGGCGGTGCAGCCCTTGTCGAGGAGCCGGGCACCAGCGGTGTCGCCACCCTCGACGGAGAACATCGTGCGCTCGATGAGCTCCTCCACGTCGTCGCGGCCGAGCAGCGTGTGCATCGAGGACCGGAAGCCCGCGATCTTGCGGATGACCGGCACGAACCGGTCGGGGCCGATGGCGAGCCCGATGCGGGTGTGGCCGAGCTGCACGAGGTGCGTCAGCGCCAGCTCCATGGACGCCACGTCGTCGTTGGAGATGAACGGGGCGTCGATGCCCTGCTGGTAGCCGTTGACCAGGACGATCGGCAGGCCGCGTTCGCGCAGGGCGGCGTAGCGGTCGGTGTCCTCGGTGACGTCGGCGTGCTGGCCCGAGACGTAGATGATCCCGGCGACGCCGCGGTCGAGGAGCATCTGGACGTACTCGTCCTCGTGCACCCCACCGGGGGTCTGCGTGCACAGGACCGGGGTGAACTGGTGGCGCGCGAGGGCCGTCTCGATGATCTGCGCGAAGGCCGGGAAGATCGGGTTGGTGAGCTCGGGGACGATCAGGCCGACGAGGTCGGCGGACTTGCGCCGCAGCCGCGAGGGCCGGTCGTAGCCGAGCACGTCGAGGGAGTGCAGCACGGCCTCGCGGGTGGACTCGGCCACCCCGGGCTTGCCGTTGAGCACCCTGCTGACCGTCGCCTCGCTGACGTCCGCATGGACCGCGATGTCGGCCAGTCTCGCCTTCACGACGTCCCTCCCCCGTAGCTGGTGTGGCTGCGCAATCTAGCAAGAACTTGCAGCCTCCCCGGTCACGTCCGTGCAAGAAGTTTCACCTCGGGAGCGGTCGTCGAGCGGCGCCAGCGAGGGCGACGCGACGCACACTCGCTGCGCAAACGTTTCCATCCTGCGGATGGGAGGTGGTCAAACCGCCCTCGCTCCGACAGACTGACCTCACCGACGACACCGATGTCGCCGGTGTTCCACCTTTACAACGGATCGTCCGGCACGTTCCTGCCGGTGAAGGAAAGGCAAAGACGCCCATGGCAACTGTGAAGTTCGACGAGGCCACCCGCCTCTACCCCGGCAACGACAAGCCCTCTGTCGACAAGCTCAACATCGACATCGAGGATGGCGAGTTCCTCGTCCTCGTCGGCCCGTCCGGCTGTGGCAAGTCCACCTCCCTGCGCATGCTGGCCGGCCTCGAAGAGGTCAACGCCGGCAAGATCTGGATCGGTGACCGCGACGTCACCAACCTGTCCCCCAAGGACCGCGACGTCGCCATGGTCTTCCAGAACTACGCGCTCTACCCGCACATGACGGTCGCCGACAACATGGGCTTCGCGCTCAAGATCGCCGGCGTCGACAAGGGCGAGATCCGCAAGCGCGTCGAGGAGGCTGCCAAGATCCTCGACCTCACGCCCTACCTCGAGCGCAAGCCGAAGGCCCTCTCCGGTGGCCAGCGCCAGCGCGTCGCCATGGGCCGCGCCATCGTCCGCAGCCCCCAGGTGTTCCTCATGGACGAGCCGCTGTCGAACCTCGACGCCAAGCTCCGCGTCCAGACGCGCACCCAGATCGCCTCGCTGCAGCGTCGCCTCGGCGTCACCACCGTCTACGTCACCCACGACCAGGTCGAGGCCATGACGATGGGCGACCGCGTCGCGGTCCTCAAGGACGGCATCCTGCAGCAGTGCGACAGCCCTCGCCGCATGTACGACCACCCGAACAACGTCTTCGTCGCCGGCTTCATCGGCTCCCCCGCCATGAACCTCCTCGAGGTCGAGTCCACCGATGGTGGTGTCCTCGTGGGTGACTCGACCGTCGCCGTCGAGCGCGACCGCCTCTCGGGCGCCTCGGGCAAGAACCTCACGCTGGGTGTCCGTCCCGAGGACCTCGAGCTGCGCACCGACGGCCACGGCATCGCCGTGACCGTGGACGTCGTCGAGGAGCTCGGCGCCGACGCGTACATCTACGGCTCCACCAAGGCCGCCCAGCACGTGGACGAGGAGGACAGCGACGCCCCCGAGAAGCCGTTCATCGCGCGCGTCGACGGTCGTCGTCCCCCGCAGAAGGGCGAGACGGTCTACCTGGCTCCCAAGACCGGTCACGTGCACCTGTTCGACGCCCAGTCCGGTCTGCGCCTCGGCGACTGACCGCAGCAGCACCGTGTACGCCGTGTGGCCGGCTCCCGCGCAGGGGGCCGGCCACACGGCTGTCCGGGACCGACGCGAACACCTCGTCCCACCCGACGACCTGAGTGGGAGCATGGACCCGTGGCCCTGAACATCACCGCATCCCGGCCCGACCCGGCCCTGCTCGACCTCCCCTGGGAGCTCCCGCTGGAGACCTGGCCGGAGGAGTACCTCGCCGCCCTGCCCCGAGGCATCTCGCGTCACGTCGTGCGCTTCGTCAAGCTCTCCGGGCGGGTCCTGGCGGTCAAGGAGATCAAGGCCGACATCGCCGCCCGCGAGTACCAGATGCTGCGGGTGCTCAACAAGATCGAGGTCCCCTGCGTCCAGCCGTTCGGCGTCGTCAGCGGTCGGGTGGACGTCGACGGCAACCCGCTCGACGCCTGCCTGATCACCCAGCACCTGCAGTTCTCGCTGCCCTACCGCGCCCTGTTCAGCCAGTCGCTGCGCGAGGGCACCTCGACCCGCCTCATCGACGCCCTCGCGGTGCTGCTCGTCCGGCTGCACCTCAGCGGCTTCTGGTGGGGCGACGTGTCGTTGTCCAACACCCTGTTCCGCCGGGACGCCGGCGCCTTCGCCGCCTACCTCGTCGACGCCGAGACCGGTGAGCTGCACCAGTCGCTCACCGACGGCCAGCGCGAGCACGACCTCGACATCGCCCGCGTCAACATCGCCGGCGAGCTGATGGACCTCGAGGCCGGCGGCTTCCTCGAGGCGGGCACCGACGCCGTGGACACCTCCAACCGGATCGTCACCCGCTACACCGAGCTCTGGGACGAGCTGACCGGTCTCGAACGCTTCGAGCGCGGCGACCGGTGGCGGGTCGACGAGCGCATCCGCCGGCTCAACGAGCTGGGGTTCGACGTCGGCGAGCTCGCCATCTCCACCGACTTCGACGGCACCACGATCCAGATCCAGCCCAAGGTCGTCGACGCGGGTCACCACTCCCGTCGTCTCCTGCGCCTCACCGGGCTCGACGTCGAGGAGAACCAGGCCCGTCGCCTGCTCAACGACCTCGACTCCTACCGTGCCGGCACCGACCGCCAGAACGACGACGAGGAGATCGTGGCCCACGACTGGCTGGCCAGGATCTACGAGCCGATCACCCGGACCGTGCCGCGCGACATGGCTGCCAAGCTCGAGCCGGCCGAGCTCTTCCACGAGGTGCTGGAGCACCGCTGGTACATGTCCGAGCGGGCCGGGCACGACGTGCCGATCGAGGACGCGATCCGGGACTACGTCGCGACGGTCCTGCCGAACAAGCCGGACGAGGCCAGGGTCGTGGGCGTCGACACGGTGGAGATGCCGGTCGTCGCGATGTTCGACGACCGGTAGGACGGTGTCCGGGGACGGTAGGGCGGCCGGCGGCCCCTCCAATCGTCACCCTCCCTCGTCACCCTCCAATCGTCACCCTCCCCTCGTCACCTTCCCCTCGTCCCCTCTCCCTGTGGGGATCGAGAAGTCCCGAATCCGCCTCGCCGGTCCCGGTCCGGGCGCTACCTTTTCCGCCGGGCCCGGGGGCGGGACACGGTGGCGGCAAGGGGACGACCATGAGCGAGCACGAGCAGCTGACGACCGCCAACGGCGTCGTGTCGGGCCACTGGGTCCCGATGGCGGGGTGGGGACGGCGCGTCGCCGCGCGGCTCATCGACGAGGCCCTCTACCTCGTGGCCCTGACGCCGTACTTCGTCGGCTGGTTCGTCCTCGCCGGCGCACTCCCGGGCCTCACCGTCGTCTCGACGAACCCGCCCAGCTCGTCCTCGTCGGTCGACCTCGGCACCCTGCTGCTGGCGACCGGGCTGATGCTGCTGGGCTCGGTCCTCGCGCTCGTCGCCTTCATCTGGAACCGCGTCATCCAGCAGGGCCGCACCGGGCAGAGCATCGGCAAGTCCGCGCTGAGCCTGCACCTCGTGAGTGCGACGAGCGGCACGCCCATCGGCGCCGGGACGTCGTTCCTGCGAGAGCTCGCGCACGTCCTCGACGGGTTCTTCTACCTCGGCTACCTCTGGCCGCTGTGGGACCGGCAGAAGCAGACCTTCGCCGACAAGATCGTCGGCAGCGTCGTGGCCCACGCGGTGGCTGCACCCGGGCCTGCACCGGCGCCGGCGCCTGGGGCCGGCGACACGGCCCCGGGTCAGCTCCCCGGTAGCCTCCCGGCATGACCGAGCAGCCGCCGACGCCATACCTCCAGCCCGCGACCGGTCATCCCTCCGGTGGGTTCGACAGGTCTTTCGACGGGCCCTGGGGCCCGCTCGCCGACTGGGGCACCCGCGTCGGCGCCTCCATCATCGACTCGCTCGTCGCCCTGGTCGCCGCGATCCCCTACGTCATCGGGTTCGTGCTCATCATCACGGGAGCCGGCAGCGGCTACGACACCACGACGATCGAGTACGAACCGGACGATGCCAGCCGCGGGCTGGTCGTGACCGGGATCGTGCTCATCGCGGTCGGCTTCCTGCTCGCCCTTGGCCTGGTGCTGTGGAACCGCGTCCTGCGCCAGGGCCGTACCGGCCAGAGCATCGGCAAGAAGGTCCTGGGCATCAAGCTCGTCGACGAGCACACCGGCCAGCCCGTCGGCCCGGGCATGGCGTTCGTGCGCGAGATCGCCCACACGCTCGACGGCTTCGCCTACATCGGCTACCTCTGGCCGCTGTGGGACTCCAAGCGCCAGACCTTCGCCGACAAGGTCGTCAAGACGCTCGTGGTGCGGGTCCCCAGCTCCTGACTCCACGCAGGGACGACGAAGGGCGGTGACCACCCGTGGTGGTCACCGCCCTTCACTGCGTATGGCGCCGCCGGCGTCAGGCCCGCGGCCCGGAGGAGGCCCGGTAGAACTCCGAGGACTCCTTCTTCCAGAGCAGGACGATGATGTACGCGCCCAACAGGGTCGACACCACCGTGAGCAGCTTGGAGACGACCGGACCGGGCTGGATCACGGTGCTCAGCAGCCCGAGGACGCTGAAGCCGAAGAACACCGTGGCCACGATCCGCGCCCACGACTTGCCCTTGCCGTTCGCCGAGGCCATCCAGAGCCACAGCCCGACGCCGATGAGGCCGAAGACGATGCCCGTCGCGGTGCCGATGGTCACGGCGCTGTCGACCTGGGCAGGCGTGAGGCTGGTGCTGGACTTCTCCACCGCGTCGCGCACGGCGTCCCGCATGAACAGCGACAGCAGCAGGCCGAGGACGCTGAGACCTGCCCCGACCTTCATGAGCAGGACGGCCTGGTCCATGGCCGGCGGACGCGTGACCGCGGCGGCAGGCGGCGCCTGGCTCGGGTCTAACTGGGGCATCTGGCCGTAGCCGCCGCCCTGCGGTCCGGGCGGAGGCGGCGGGTTTCCGTAGTCAGACATGTGTCGTTCCCTTCGAACGGGTCGCCGCTCCCCCCATGGGCGCGACGCTGGGAACGCTAGCGGAAGGCCTGCCGGTTTGCCCTGATTGACGCCCCTGCTCAGCCCTGCTTGGCCTCCGCGCGACGACGCGCGACCTCGTAGAGCGTCACACCGGTCGCGATGCCGGCATTGAGCGACTCGGTCGCCGCCGACATGGGGATGGAGACGATCTGGTCGCAGGTCTCGCTGACGAGGCGCGACAGGCCCTTGCCCTCGGAGCCCACGACGATGACGATCGGCTCGGTCGCCAGGGCGAGTCCGGGCAGTTCGACGTCACCGTCCATGTCGAGGCCGAGGATGAAGAAACCGGCCTTGCGGTACTCCTCCAGGGCGCGGGTCAGGTTGGAGGCCAACGCCACCGGCACCCGGGCCGCCGCACCGGCAGAGGTCTTCCAGGCGCTCGCGGTCATGCCGACGGAGCGGCGCTCCGGCACGACGACACCATGGCCACCGAAGGCCGCGACGGACCGGATGATCGCGCCGAGGTTCCGCGGGTCCGTGATGCCGTCCAGGGCCACGACGAGCGGGATGCCGGGCACCTGCGGGTCGATGAAGTCCTGGGGGTGGGCGTACTCGTAGGGCGGCACCTGCAGGGCCAGGCCTTGGTGGACGGCTCCGTCGGTGATGCGGTCGAGCTCACCCCGGGGCGTCTCGAGGATGGCGATGCCCTTGGCGGTGGCGGTCTTCAGGGCCTCACGGACGCGGTCGTCGGCGTCGATGCGCCCGGCGACGTACATCGTGGTGACGGGGATGTCGGCACGCAGCGCCTCGACGACCGAGTTGCGGCCGGCGACGATCTCACTGGAGGCCTTGCCACCGCGTCGCGAGCTGCCGCCGCGCGAGCCGGAGCCGCCGGAGCTGCGCGGCCCGGACGGACCGCCGCTCTTGGCAGCGGCCTTGGCCATCTTGTGCGCCTTGTGGTTGGGGCGGTCCTCCGCCCGCGGCGTGGGCCCCTTGCCCTCGAGACCACGACGACGCTGGCCGCCGGAGCCGACCGATGCACCCTTCTTGGACGCGCCCTTGCGGATCGCGCCGCGGCGCTGGGAGTTGCCTGCCATCAGATGTCGCCTGTCTCTTCGTTGTCCCGCCGGGCCAGCGACCAGTTCGCTCCCGACGCGGTGTCCTCGATGACGATGCCGGCCAGCCCGAGCTGGTCGCGGATCGCGTCCGCCGTGGCGAAGTCGCGTGCTGCCCGGGCCGCGGCCCGGGCCTCGAGCTGGACCTGCACGAGGGCGTCGAGGGCGCCCTGGGCGTCGCCGGAGCCCGACGTGGTGTCGGTGCCCCACTGCGGGTCGAGGGGGTTGACCCCCAGGAGGTCGGTCATGGCGACGACCGCGGCGAACGCCGTCGCCACCGCCTCGTCGTCGCCGTCGTCGAGCGCGGTGTTGCCGGCCCGCACGGTGTCGTGGACGACCGCGAGCGCACCGCTCACGTTGAGGTCGTCGTCCATCGCCGCGGCATACGCATCAGGGACGGTGCTGTGGTCGGGCGTCGTCGACGTGCCGTCGGGCAGCGCCCGCAGGGCGCGGGCGAGGAAGCCCTCGATGCGCGCCACGGTGGCCTCGGCCTCGCGCAGCGAACCCTCGTAGAAGTCGATAGTCGAGCGGTAGTGCGCGGCCGTGAGGTAGTAGCGCAGCGCCAGCGGACGGGCGACCTTGGTGACCTCGGAGACGACCAGGCTGTTGCCGAGCGACTTGCTCATCTTCTCGCCGCCCAGGGTGACCCAGGCGTTGTGCAGCCAGAAGTTGGCGAAGCCGAGGCCGGCCGCGTGCGACTGTGCCTGCTCGTTCTCGTGGTGCGGGAAGCGCAGGTCGACGCCGCCACCGTGGATGTCGAAGGCGTCACCGAGGTACTTGCGCGCCATGGCCGAGCACTCGAGGTGCCAGCCCGGGCGGCCGACCCCGAACGGCGTCGGCCACGAGGCGGTCGCCGGCTCGGACTCCTTGCGTCCCTTCCAGAGCGCGAAGTCACGGGGGTCGCGCTTGCCGCGCGGGTCGGCGTCCTGCGCCGCCTCCATGTCCTCGATCTTCTGGTGGGTGAGCGATCCGTACTCCGGGAAGCTCTTGACGTCGAAGTAGACGTCGCCGCTGCCGTCGGTGGCCGCGTAGGCGTGACCCTTCTCGACGAGGGTGTCCATCAGCTCGACCATCTCGGTGATGTGCCCGGTCGCGCGCGGCTCGTAGGTCGGGGGCAGGACCCCCAGCGACGCGAGCGCGGCTGCCGTGGCGACCTCGTTGCGGTAGGAGAGGGCAAACCACTCCTCGCCGGCCTCCGCGGACTTGGCCAGGATCTTGTCGTCGATGTCGGTGACGTTGCGGACCAGGGAGACGTCGTAGCCGTGACGGCCCTCGAGCCACCGGCGCAACACGTCGAAGGCGACGGCGAAACGGACGTGGCCGATGTGCGGCTGGCTCTGGGTCGTGAGCCCACAGATGTAGATCCCCACCTTGCCGGGCACCAAGGGGGTGAAGTCGCGCAGCTGCCGCGCGGCGGTGTCGTACAGGCGAAGACTCACGGGCGCAAGGCTACCGGCGCGGGCACCCTCAGCCGAACCGCGAGCGCCTCAGGTGCGACCAGACCTGCCGTCCTGACCTGCTGCAAGCAGAACTCATCAAAGGCAACCACGCACGAAACCGGGCCAGGGGGCCTAGGGTGACAAACAGGGGGCGTTCGCGCCACGGCCCGACGAGGGGGGTCGAGCATGAGCACGACAGAACACGGTCGCACCACCTCGATGCGCGGCGCGCCCGTGTGGACCCGGATCCTGCTCCTGCTCACCGTCGCGCTGGTCGGCGCCTACACCGTGTGGACGTTCCCCGGGGTCCGCCCGGCACCGGGCTTCGACCCGCGCTTCGACGGCCTGCTGCAAGGTGGTGCGTACACGTGCCTGGCTGTGTTTGCCGTGATCGGCACCTGGCAGCGGCGCACGGCGTCGGCGGTGTCGTGGTTCATCGTGGCCTTCCTCGTGCTGAGGGCAGTGGGCTTCGGCATCGCCCTCACCGGCCTTGGCCTGGGGCACACGCCCTCCTACCCCTCCTGGGCAGATGCCGCGTGGCTCGCGTCCTCGCTGTGCCTGTTCGTCGGCCTGGTGCTGCGGCTGCGCATCCTGTCCCGGCGACGGGGAATGCTGATCATCCTCGACGCGGTGAGCGTGTCACTGGTCGCCCTCGGTCTCGTGATCAACGCGCTCGACAGCCCGCTGCAGGCGCTGGCCGGCGTTGGTGTGGCGAGACCGGCCATCGTCATGAACATCGTCTACCCGGTTCTGGACGTCGCCCTGCTCGTCGCCACCGCCTGGCTCCTCACGACCGCGCGCTCACGGATCACGCGAGCCGACCTGGCCCTGGTCGCCGGAGTCGTCACGCTAGCCGTGGTCGACGTGGCGTACTTCGTCCTGCTGGCTGAAGGCCTGTGGCGACCCGGGACCTGGGTGAGCTCACTGTCCACCATCGCGACCCTGGTCGTCGCCACCTCGGTCGCCCTCCCGCGGCTGGCCTGGCGCGCCAGGAGGACGCCCTTGCGTCGCACAGGGGAGCTCCCGGCCGCAGACCTCGCGTCGGGGATCAACGTGCCCGCCGCCCTCGTGGGAATCCTCATCGTCGTGTGCGCCTTGTCCGGGTACATCATCCCCGCCGTTGCGCCTGCCCTCCTCTGCTACGGGGTGGGCGGGGCCATCGCCATCACCCGAGGCGTGCTCACGGTGCGCTCGGTTCAGCTCGAAGCCCAGCGGGTGCTGGGTGTGGCGAGCGTCGACGTCCAGCTGTTCAAGTCGCTCGTCGACGCCTCTGGGGAGCTGATCGGCATCGCCGGAGCCGACGGTCGGCTGTTGTACCTCAACCCTGCCGGACGAGAGTTGCTGCACGTCCGCGACCCTGCGCAGGTACCCGATCTGCACGTCTCGGAGCTCGTTCCCGGAGTTGGTCCCACCACCTTCGACCGGCGATGGCCGGAGCTGCTGCGACGGGGTCGCTTCGTGGGTGAGGCCGAAGCGATCCCGGTCGACGCCAGCCCTCCTGTCCCCGTCGAGGTCTCGACCTTCGTGGTCGAGGACCCCGCGCAAGAGGGCGGTGTGGTCGTGGCCACCATCCAGCGCGACATCAGCGAGCGCCGTCGCAACGAGCGGGCGATGCACGACCTCGCCGAGCAACGGGCCCGACTGCTCCAGCGGCTCGTCAAGGCCCAGGAGGACGAGCGAGCCCGCATCGCCGGGGACGTCCACGACGACTCCGTGCAGGTGCTGGCCGCCGTGTCGTTGCGGCTGGGGATGCTGCGGCGACACATCGCGAAGCAGGCGCCGTCCCTGGCCGACGACGTCGAGACCCTGCAGGAGATCGTCTCGATCGCGACCGAGCGCCTGCGCCACCTGCTGTTCGACCTCGAGTCGCTCCCCGAGGGCATGAGCCTGTCCACCGCGGTGGAGGAGGCAGCCAACTTCATCTTCGCCGGCACCGACGTCGAGGTGCGCGTCGTCGGGGAGAACGACTTGCCGATCCCAGCGGCGGAGCGCGTGACGATCCACCGCGTGGTCAAGGAGGCCCTCGTCAACGCCCGGAAGCATGCCGGCGCCACGACGGTAGTGGTCGAGCTCGCCGTGTCCGACGACCACGCCGTCGCCACCGTCGTCGACGACGGCCGAGGGATCGCGGACGGCGAGGACCGGGACCGGCCCGGTCACCTCGGGCTCTCCGGGATGCGTGACCGTGCGCAGGTGGCCGGGGCCTCGGTAGAGGTGGTCCGCCGAGCCGAGGGTGGCACCCGGGTCTGCCTGCGGCTGCCCCTGCCGCGGGTCGGCGCCGCCTGCGACTGACCGACTGTTCACCCTCACCCATGACATCCGTCAGGGGACCGGACGCCGCGCGTCCGAGATGTTGGGGAATGTGCGCCGCTCGCGCACCGCACCCAGGAGGACCTCGTGACCAGACGCACCACCGCCGTCATCGGCGCCCTGTTGCTCGGTGCGGGCGCGGCAGCCGCCGCCCTGCCCGGCACCGCCCTCGCCTCGTACGACGGCCACGCCGCCGGCAACGACGGCAAGGGACACCACGCAGCGCCGGGCGCCCTTCCCGACGGCTACACCAACCTCGTCGTGATCTACGAGGAGAACCACTCGTTCGACAACCTGTACGGCGGGTGGGGCCGCATCGGCGGCGACACCGTCAACGGCGCGACCCGGCCGGCGGTGACCCAGGTGGCCCAGGACGGCACGGCATACGGGTGCCTGCTCCAGGACGACGTCAACCTGGCCACGCCCCCGCAACCGAACACCTGCCAGGACGCCGGCCACGGTGTCCCGGCCAGCAGCTTCACCAACGACGCCTTCACCATCGACGACTACATCGAGCCGTCGGACACCACGTGTGCCCCCGAGGGGGTCTTCGCCCCCAACGGCGTCCTCAAGGGCACAGGCCTCCCGGGTGGCTGCACCCGCGACCAGGTCCACCGGTTCTACCAGGAGCAGTACCAGCTCGACGGCGGCAAGCAGGACCGCTACGTGACCGGCTCCGACGCCGTCGGCCTGACCATGGGTCGGTACGACACCAGGGCGCTGCCCGTCTACCAGTACCTCCACTCGCACGACGCCCCCCACTACGTCCTCGCCGACAACTTCTTCCAGGGCGCCTTCGGCGGGTCGTTCCTCAACCACCAGTTCCTCATCTCGGCGCGCGCTCCCCTGGACACGTCGGCCGGCGCACTCGGCGCGAAGAGCTCGGTGCTGGACAGCAACGGCATGCCGACCACCTACCCGCTCTACAAGCCCACCGAGGCGGTCGTCGACGGCCAGCTCACCCAGAAGTGCAGCGCAGGGGGCAACGACCCCGTCGCCGCCTGCGGGGACTACGCCGTCAACACCGTCCAGCCCTCGTCGGCCCCGTCGGGCAACGGGGCCAAGATCCCGCTCATCGACGACGCGGCCTACCCCAACATCGGTGACCGGCTCAGCGCCGCGAAGGTGAGCTGGAACTGGTACTCCGGCGGGTGGGACGACGCCGTCGCCGGACACCCGGGCGCGAACTTCCAGTACCACCACCAGCCGTTCGACTACTTCGCGAACTACGCGACCGGCGCCCCCGGCCGCTCACACCTCCAGGACGAGAAGAACTTCATCGCCTCGGCGAAGAACGGCACGCTCCCCCAGGTCTCCTTCGTCAAGCCGTACGGCTCGGAGAACGAGCACCCCGGGTACGCCAGCGAGCACACCGGCAGCGACCACCTCGTCGACCTGCTGCGGACCATCACGCACGGTCCGCAGGCCGACAAGACCCTGGTCGTCGTGACGTACGACGAGTTCGGCGGGTCCTACGACCACGTCTCCCCGCCGAGGACCGACGCCTGGGGCCCCGGCACCCGCGTCCCGGCCCTGGTGCTGTCCGCCGGCATGAAGCACTCGGGCGTCAGCCACACGAGCTACGACACCACGTCGATCCTCGCCACCATCGAGCACGCGTGGGGCCTGGCACCTCTGTCCCCGCGCGACGCGAAGGTCGCCGACCTCTCGGCGGCGATCTCCGTCGGTGGACGGCACGTCGACAGCCGACCGTCCCACCGCTGAGCGCAGCCCAGCGCCGCTCCTGCGACGGCCCCGGACCGCCCCGGTCCGGGGCCGTCGTCGGTAGGGCGCGCGGCCGGGGTCAGGCGGAGTAGACCAGCGCCGTCGCGATCGCCGCGACGCCCTCGCCCCGACCGGTCAGGCCGAGGCCGTCGGTGGTCGTGCCGCTGAGGGACACCGGGGCGTCGACCGCAGCCGACATGACCTGCTCGGCGAGGTGGCGCTGCGTACCGATCTTGGGGGTGTTGCCGATGACCTGGACCCCGAGGTTGCCGACCTCGAAGCCGGCCTCGCGCACGAGGCGGGCCGCCTCGGCGAGCAGGACCCGCCCGGCGGCACCGGCCCACTCGGGCCGACCGGTCCCGAAGTGCAGCCCCAGGTCGCCGATGCCGGCAGCCGAGAACAGTGCGTCGCACGCCGCATGGCAGGCCACGTCGGCGTCGGAGTGCCCGTCCAGCCCCACTCCCGGCCAGAGCAGCCCCGCCACCCACAACTCCCGGGTCTGGTCGGTCGAGAAGGCGTGGACGTCCACACCGATCCCTGTGCGCGGCATACCGGGGGTGACCATCTCGCCATCCAACCACCGCAGTCGGCGTTAACCAGGTGAACCGGCAAACCCAGCCCCGCTAGCGTGACCGCGCATGAGCGAAGTGCTGCCGATCCCTGTCCTCACCGGTGACCTCGTCACCCTGCGAGCGCACGACCCGTCGCACGCGCAAGGAGTCTTCGAACGGGCGGTCGACCCCGTGACGCAGCAGTTCACGACGGTCCCGCGCGACTACACGCTCGAGATGGCGCACGAGTACGTCACCGAGTTCACCGCCCCGTCGCCCGACCAGATCTGCTGGGCGATCGAGGTGGACGACACCTATGCGGGGTCGATCGACCTGCGCGTGATGGACGTCGAGGCGGGGGCCGGCTCGCTGGGCTTCGCCACCCACCAGGACTTCCGCGGCCGCGGTGTGATGACCGATGCCGTCCGCACCGTCGTCCGGTACGCCTTCGACCAGCTCGGCTGGCAGACCTGTCGCTGGCAGGCGCACGTCGGCAACTGGGGCAGCGCCAAGGCCGTGTGGCGGGTCGGCTTCCCCGTGCCGACGTTCGTCCCCGACCTGCTCGTCGAGCGCGGCCGGCTGATCGACGGGTGGATGAGCACCCTGCACGCCCCGGCTCCGGCCGAGCCGGTGGCGACGTGGGACGAGGTGCGGGCGGCCCTCAGCCGCTGAGGTGACGCCGGGCCGTCGCGAGGTCGTCGGGGGTGGTCACCTTGAAGGCCAACCGATCTCCTTCGACCACGCGCACGTGACCACCGACGGCCTCGACCAGCGCTGCGTCGTCGGTGGCGTGCGCCCCGCTCGCGTGCGCGTGCTCGAGGACCTCGCGCAGGAACGCTTGCGGTGTCTGAATGGCGCGCAACCGCGCCCGGTCCGGCGTCGCCACGACGACGCCGTCGGCGTCGACCTGCTTGATGGTGTCGGTGACGAGCAGGCCCGGCACGACGGCCGGGTGACCGGTGCGGACCTCGCGGACGAGACGGCTGAACAACGCCGACGGGGCGAGGCAGCGGGCGGCGTCGTGGACCAGGACGATGCCGTCCTCGGGCCGCAGGACCGCGAGGCCTGCCGCCACGGAGTCGGTGCGCTCGGCCCCGCCGGGGACCACCTCGACGTCGGCGGGCCGGCTGCTGCGGGACGCGATCGCGCCCGCCTCCCTGAGGTGGGAGACGGGCGCGACGATGACGACGTGGGACACCTCTGGTGCCCCGAGCGCTCGAGTCACGGCGTGCTCGAGCAGTGACATTCCGTCGAGGTCGACGAACGCCTTGGGCTGGGAAGCCCCGAGCCGGGTCCCCTGGCCACCGGCCACGAGGACGACGGCGGCACTCAGGACGCGAGAACCTCGTCGAGGATGGCCTCGGCCTTGTCCTCGTTCGTCTTCTCGGCCAGAGCCAGCTCGGAGACGAGGATCTGGCGTGCCTTGGCGAGCATGCGCTTCTCGCCGGCCGACAGGCCACGGTCCTTGTCCCGACGCCACAGGTCGCGGACGACCTCGGCCACCTTGATGACATCGCCGGAGGCGAGCTTCTCGAGGTTGGCCTTGTAGCGGCGCGACCAGTTGGTCGGCTCCTCGGTGTGGGGGGCGCGAAGGACGGCGAAGACCTTGTCCAGGCCCTCCTGTCCGACGACGTCACGCACGCCGATGTCCTCGCAGTTCTCTGCGGGAACCTCGATCGTCAGGTCGCCTTGGGCCACCTTGAGCTTGAGGTAGATCTTCTCCTCGCCCTTGATCGTGCGGGTGTTGATTTCTTCGATGAGTGCAGCCCCGTGGTGGGGGTACACGACCGTCTCGCCGACCTTGAAAACCATGTGCTGTTTTCCCCTTTCGCGACCCTCAGAATATCACGCCACGCCGGTGACAGGAAAGCAGTCTTGATTGCGTTTGCGCTGGTCAGGGGCATGCAAATGCCTTACAGGACAATGATTTCGGTCTTGACAGGACACGGTGTCCCGTGCAACGCGCACGGGTGCGCACTCCGGAGCAGGAGGCCGGTAGGCTGTCACCCGTGATGCGCCGAACCCCGCTGGCCGCCCGCTCCGCAGGCCGCCCCTCGCCCCTGCGTCGACTTCTTCCGGTGGCTGCACTCGGTGCCGCACTCGCGCTCTCCGCGTGCCAGACCCAGTCGCCGATCCAGACCGACGTCTCCTACGCGCCCGCCGACGGCGTGTCCGTCGACCTCGGCGCCGTGCAGCTGCGCGACCTCGTCGTCGTGAGCTCCGGCAAGGACAAGCCCGGCGTCCTGTCCGCCTCGGTGTCCAACACCACCGGCGAGGAGCAGCGCCTGGCCTTCGCGCTGCCGCAGGGCCAGCCGGTCTACGCGCAGTCGGCCGCCTACTCCGAGGAGCGCCTCTCCGGCGCCACCCAGGTGCAGCTGCCCTCCGTACCGGTCAACCCCGGCGACGTCGTCACCCTCACGGTGCAGTCGCCCACCGCGCCGGCCGCCGTCGTGACGGTCCCGGTGCTGCCCGCCTCGGGCTACTACGCGACGCTCGCACCCACCTCGGTGCCGTCGACCACGACCGCCACCCCCTGACGGGCCCACCCCTGATCGATCACGTATGGCGCGCGGCCGGGCCGCGCGCCATACGTGTCAGTGGGGACGCGGCACGTCTCAACCGGCTCAGTCGGACTCGAACTTGTAGCCCAGGCCTCGCACGGTGACGATGAAGCGCGGGTCGGCGGGGTCGGGCTCGATCTTGGCGCGCAGGCGCTTCACGTGCACGTCGAGGGTCTTGGTGTCGCCGACGTAGTCGCTACCCCAGACGCGGTCGATGAGCTGCATCCGGGTCAGCACGCGACCGGTGTTGCGCAGCAACATCTCCAGCAGCTCGAACTCCTTGAGCGGGAGCTGGGTCGTCTCACCCGAGACGGTGACGATGTGGCGCTCGACGTCCATGCGCACCGGCCCTGCCTCGATCGTCGCGGGCACGAGGTCCTCGGGCTCGGACAGCCGGCGCAGCACCGCCTTGATCCGGGCCAGGAGCTCACGCGAGGAGTACGGCTTCGTGACGTAGTCGTCGGCCCCGATCTCGAGTCCCACGACCTTGTCGATCTCGCTGTCCTTGGCGGTCAGCATGATCACCGGGACGTTGGAGCGCTGGCGCAGGGCGCGGCACACCTCCGTGCCCGACAGCCCGGGCAGCATGAGGTCGAGCAGCACGAGGTCCGCCCCGGACCGGTCGAAGTCCTCGAGGGCCTCCGGTCCGGTCTCGGCGACGGCCACCTCGTAGCCCTCCTTGCGCAGCAGGTAGGACAGGGGGTCGGAGAACGACACCTCGTCCTCGACGACCAGGATTCGGGTCATGCGCGGGGGTCTCCTTGTGACGGCAGGGATTCTGAGGACTCTGGGGGGACACCGCCGCCGGAGCGGTCGGCGGCGGCAGGCAGGCGGATGGTGAAGGTCGAACCGCGACCCTCCTCGCTCCACACGGTGACGTCGCCGCCGTGGTTGCTGCAGATGTGCTTGACGATGGCCAGGCCGAGACCGGTGCCGCCGGTGGCGCGCGAGCGCGCACCGTCGACCCGGTAGAAACGCTCGAAGATGCGGGCCTGCTCCGACTCGGGGATGCCCTGGCCCTGGTCGGTCACGGTGATCTCGACCATGTCGTCATTCAGCCGACCGCCGACGGCGACGCGACTGCCGTTGTCGGAGTAGGCGATCGCGTTGCCGATGAGGTTGCGGACCGCGGTGACGAGGAGGTCCTCGTCGCCGAACACCTTGAGGTCCGGGGCGCACGCCTCAGCGATCTCGATCTGCTTGGCGTCCGCACCGACGCGGGAGTAGTCGATGGCCTCGTGGACGGCTGCCGTCACGTCGACGAGGCGGGGTTCGTGCAGCGTGTCGGCGACCTGCAGGCGAGACAGGTCGACGATCTCCTTGACCAGCTGGGCCAGTCGGTGGCTCTCGACCTGCATGCGCCCGGCGAACCGCTCGACCGCCTCGGGGTCGTCCTTGGCGTCGAGGATCGCCTCGGCGAGCAGTCCGATGCCACCCACCGGGGTCTTCAGCTCGTGGCTGACGTTCGCGACGAAGTCCCGGCGGACCTCCTCGACGCGACGGGCCTGCGTGTGGTCCTCGACGAGGAGCAGCACGTGGCTGCTGCCGAGCGGGGCGACCCGGGCCTGCATGATCGAGCGGCCCTGCCCGAGCGGTCCGCGCGACAGCTCCAGCTGGGACTCGCGGATCACCCCGTCCCGGCGGACCTGACGGGCGAGGTGGCGAAGCTCGGCGTGGACGAGCTCGCCGTCGCGGACGAGGCCGTAGGCGACAGCCGCCGGGGACATCTTGGTCACGGCGTCGGCGGGGTCGACCACGATGGCGCTCGAGCGCAGCACCGCGAGGACGTCGCCCACCCCCGGCGGCAGCGACGTCACGGGCGGCATCTCGGGCAGCTGGGTCTGCTGGCGTTCGGAGTACCGCACGGCGACGACAGCCAGGGCGCCGGTCAGCAGGCCGGCGAACCCGGCCAGCACGGCAGCAGTGGTCGCATCCACGATCCCAATGTACGGTGCGCGTCATACCCGTCAGCGACGGAAACAGGACTCGCCCGCACGGGACCCCCAGATGTTCACCTGAGGTCATCCGACCGTTCACTGCCCTGTGCGAGCCTCGGCTCGCACGCACGACCGCACTCACGCTAGGGAAGTAATGCGCGACGCTTTTCACGAGGACCTCGACACGATCTCCGACCAGCTGGTCGAGATGACCCGTCTGGCGGGCTCGGCCATGTCCCGGGCCACGACCGCCCTCCTCGACGCCGACATCCAGCTCGCCGAGTCGGTCATCCAGGCCGACAAGGAGCTCGACCGCATGCGTGAGGGGCTCGACGCCCTCTCGATCGACCTGCTCGCCCGCCAGCAGCCGGTCGCCACCGACCTGCGCATGGTGGTCACCTCGATGCGCATGAGCGCGGACCTCGAGCGGATGGGTGACCTCGCCCGCCACGTCGCCAAGGTGGCCCGGCTGCGCTACCCCGAGTCGGCCGTCCCCGCCGACATCCGCGCCACGATCCTCCAGATGGGCCAGGTCGCCGAACGCATCGTCGCCAAGTGCGGCCAGGTCATCGCGGCCAAGGACGTCGAGGACGCCAAGACGCTCGAGCGCGACGACGACGCGATGGACGAGCTGCACCGCACGTTGTTCAGCCACCTCATCGACGGGACGTGGAAGCACGGCACCGAGGCAGCGGTGGACATGACCCTCGTCGGCCGCTACTACGAGCGCTTCGCCGACCACGCCGTCTCGGTGGCCCACCGGGTCGTCTACCTCGTGACCGGCGAGTGGGACGTCGCCGAGGACCACGAGGAGCAGGAGGACAAGAGCTCCACCGCACTCTGACGCCCTGACTGGGTCGGTGGCACCACCCGAAGCTCCCGAAAGTTTCTCCGCCGGCTCTCAACCTGCGCCATGCTGACCCGCGTCTAGGGGGTAGGTGCCGACATCGGGTCGGCAGGCCGTCAGGGGGTGGGACGTGGACGCAGCGGGCGAGGAGGAGTTCCGCCGCTTCGTGCAGGCGAGGTGGAACGCCCTGGTGCGGACGGCCTACCTGCTCACCGGCGACCAGGGCCGCGCGGAGGACCTCGTCCAGCAGACCCTCGTCAAGGTGCACCGGCGCTGGGACCACATCTCCCGCGACGAGACCGGCGGCGGGCCCTACGCCTACACCCGTGCGGCGCTCGCGAACGAGTCCGCCTCGTGGTGGCGTCGGCGCCGGGTCGCCGAGACCCTGGGCGAGGTCCCTGCCCACGCGGACCGCGCCACCGGTGATGTGTATGCCGCGTACGACACCCGCGACGAGGTCGCCCGGGCGGTCCTCGCCCTGCCACCCCGCATGCGGGCGGTGGTGGTGCTGCGCTACTTCGACGACCTCTCCGAGGCCGCCACCGCCGATGCGCTCGGCATGTCGCGGGGCTCGGTGAAGAGCCAGGCCTCGCGCGGGCTGGAACGCCTCCGCACCGTGCTCGCCCAGACCAACGGCGCCCCCGAGAGGAGCCTGTCATGAGCCTCGAGACCCAGCTGCGTGATGCCCTCGTCTCCCGGGCCGACGCGCTCGACGCCCCGGCCTTCGACCCCTACGAGCGGGTCGCCGGTGCGGTGGTCACGCAGCGCCGACGTCGCCGGGTCGCCACCGCCGGTGCCGTGGCTGCCGTCGCCGTCGTCGCCCTGCTCGTGCCCGGCCTGGTGCAGGGCGGGCGCGACTCGACCCTGCCGGCCAAGCGCACCCAGGTCGTCGTCCCAGGCCCGAACGACCCACGCTGGCGCTCGTTCACCACGTGGCCGACCCGTGGTTCCCTGGCCACCGACAAGGCCTTCCTGGACACGGTGGGCATGCGGTTCGGGGCCTTGAACATCCTCTACGCCGCCGACCTGCCCACCTCCCGCGTCGTGGTGAGCTACAACTCCAGCGCCGACGACGCGCAGAAGCTCACCATGTACTCCGGCCCTCGCGGGGCGGCAGCCGGGGACCTGGCCGAGGTCTCCTCGTCAGCCGGTGGCCTCGACGACGTCGTGAGCATTCGCGAGCACGCCGACGAGGACTCCACGCTCGTCGTGCTGGCCAGTCCCGCCGTCTCCCGAGCAGGCATCTCGCGCTCGGTGCAGATCGGTCTGGACGGGTCGGTGACCCGCGACGCGTTCCGGCCCGTCACGCTGGCCGACGGGATGTACGCGGAGGTCCTCGAGGACTCCCCGCCGGCCCTGACCCGCGTGTCGGTCGAGGGTGATGACCAAGCTGCCGCCAAGCGCCGCGTCACGCTCATGGGTCGGCCGACCAAGGACGCCGCCGGTGAGGGTTCCATCTGCCTGGGCTGCACCGGAGAGGACTTCCGTGCCAAGGCCGAGCTCGCGATCGGCGAGGGCGACGCCTACCGGCTCGGCCTCGACCCGAAGGACGTCCGGACCACCACGCGCTTCTTCGGGGCGGCCGACCCGGCAGTCGTTGAGCGCACGGAGTTGGGCGCGAAGGGCCAGGTCACGAGTCAGGTCATCGTCGTGGACACCACGCTGACCGCCGGTCAGGTGCTGCGCAGCGCGGTCGTCGTCGTGAGCGAGAAGGACGGCAGCCAGGCCATGACGATGGAGTCCGCCACCGGCGTCCCGATCGACGCGGCCACCGCAGCCGAGCGTCCGTTCGTGCTCGACCAGCAGGTCGACGGCGACCGCGTGATCCACCAGGTGTTCGCCCCCACTGCCGCGAAGGTGCAGCTGGTGTCGCCGGGGACCCTCGCCTACCCGCCGTCGGCGGTCGTGCCGGTGCGGAACGGCTCCGCCATCGTCACCACCCAGCGGACGGACCCGTCCATCGCCCCCTACGAGGTGGTCACCTTCGACGCCGCCGGCACGCAGACCGGCCGGTGGCCCATCGACCTCCCGTCGGAGGACGAGTGGATGGCGGGCGCGACGCCGTAGGGCGAGGGCTGCTAGCGGCCCTGGTTGGCCACGGCGGCCGCAGCCTCCGCGGCGGCCTCCGGGTCGAGGTACTCCGCCGGCTTCGTCGGCATGAAGTCGTCCCCGAGGGTGTAGACGAGGGGCTGGCCCGTCGGGATGTTGAGCCCGGCGATGTCCTCGTCGCTGATCTGGTCGAGGTGCTTGACCAGGGCGCGCAGGCTGTTTCCGTGGGCGGTGACGAGCACGGTCTCACCAGCGCGCAGGTCGTCCTGGATGGCGCCTTCCCAGTAGGGCATCATCCGGGCGATGACGTCCTTGAGGCACTCGGTGCGGGGCACCTCGATGCCGTCGTAGCGCGGGTCGCCCGACTGGTCGAACTCCGAGCCCACCTCGATCGCCGGCGGAGGGGTGTCGAAGGACCGGCGCCAGAGCATGAACTGCTCGTCGCCGTACTTCTCACGCGTGGCCGCCTTGTCCAGGCCCTGCAGCGCGCCGTAGTGACGCTCGTTGAGGCGCCAGTCGCGGCGCACCGGGATCCAGTGGCGGTCTGCCGCATCGAGCGCGAGGTTGGCCGTGGTGATGGCGCGGCGCAGCACGGAGGTGTGCACGACGGTCGGCAGAACTCCCTTGTCCTTCAACAGCTTTCCACCGGCGACGGCCTCCTCACGACCTTGGTCGTTGAGGTCGACGTCGACCCACCCGGTGAAGAGGTTCTTGGCGTTCCAGTCGGAGTGCCCGTGGCGCAGCAGGATCAAGGTGTATGCCATGGGTCCAGCGTAGTGACCGGTCGCTGCGGGGTGCAGGGGCCGTCTCAGGGCCCGGTGGAGTCCGTCGAAGAGGCGCCGTCCAACAGGTGGCGGAACGCGTCCAGGTTGCGCAACGACTCACCGCGGGACACCCGCCAGTCCCACTCCTTCTGCATGCTGGAGAGGAAGCCGATGGCGAGCAGCTCGTTGAAGTGCGAGTCCGCTGCCTCGAGCAGGGCGCCCATGAGCTGGTCGAGGTAGCCGGCGTCGACGCCGGCTGCGGGCAGGCGACCGGTCACGTAGACGTCGCCCGAGGTGTCGATGGCGTAGGCGAGCCCGGGCAGGCGCAGGTTCTTGCGCAGCAGGTAGCGGTAGAACTTCTCGTGGTTCTCGTCGGGGTTGCGGATCACGAAGGCGGACACCGACAGTGACGCCTCTCCCACGACGAGGGAGGCGACGGTCCTGAGCTTCTTCTCGCCCGGGAGGGTGACGACGTACTCACCGGCTCGCGCACCCTGCTCCCAGTCGATCCCGGCGTCCGCGAGGTAGGCCTCGACGGTGCCGCCCAGCGCGGAGGCTTCGGCGCCACGCGTCACGGGGTCACCGCCGAAGGCACGCCGGCCAACGCGCCATTGGGCGACGGCAGGTCGGACGCGCGCTCCCGGGCCCGCATCGCCTCGACGTAGACCTCGTAGAGACGATCTGCGGTCCGGTCCCAACCGAACAGGGCCGCATGGTCGACCGCCTTGCGGGAGAGCACCTTTCGGCGGTCGGGGTCCATGAGGAGTCCTTCCAGGGCGTCGGCCCACGTCGCGATGTCGTGACCGTCGACCAGGACGCCTGCGTCACCGACCGCCGTCGGGAGACCGCCGACGTCGGCGGCCACGACAGGAGTCCCGCAGGCCTGCGCCTCGACGGCGACGAGACCGAACGACTCGGAGTGGGAGGGGACGGCCACCAGGTCCGCGGCGCGGTACCACTGCGCGAGCTCGGGTCGGGACACCGGCGGGACGAACCGGACCTGCGGTGCGACACCGAGGGCAACGGCCAGCTCCTGCAGGGACTGCGGGTGCTCCAGCCCGGAACCGCTCGGGCCCCCGAGCACCGCGACGACCAGCTGACCACGCCAGTCAGGGTGCCGACCGATCAGCTCGGCCGCCGCCTTGACGAGCACGTCGGGTGCCTTGAGCGGCTGGATCCGGCCGACGAACAGGAGCACCTTCGCGTCGTGCGGCACGCCCACGGCGGCGCGGGCAGCGCCCTGGTCCCCCGGCGCGAAGACCGACAGGTCGACACCCGGCGGCACCACCACGACCTTGGAGGGCTCGGCGCCATACAGGTCGATGAGCTCGGCCCGCTCCCCCGACGTGTTGGCGATGAGGCGGTCTGCCGCCTCGACGACCTGGAGCTCCCCGATCTCGCGGCCGGACGGCTCCGGCGCGTCGCCCTCGGCGAGGTGGCGGTTCTTGACGCGGGCCATGGTGTGCATGGTGTGCACGAGCGGCACCTGCCAGCGGTCGGCCGCGAGCCAGCCCACCTGGCCGGACAGCCAGTAGTGGCTGTGCACGAGGCTGTAGTGGTCCTCCGGGGCGTGGGCGCCGGTGCGCATCACGCCGGCGGCAAAGGCGCAGAGCTGGCCGGGCAGGTCGTTCTTGCCGAGGCCCTCGTAGGGACCGGCCGTCACGTGGCGGACCAGCACCCCCGGCTCCAGCTCGACGGTCGGCGCGAGCTCGGCGGTGGTGGTCCGGGTGAAGATCTCGACCTCGACGTCGCGCTTGGCGAGCTCCCGCGCCACCTCGACGACGTAGACGTTGAGGCCGCCGGCGTCACCCGTCCCCGGCTGCTCCAGCGGTGAGGTGTGGACGCTGAGCATGGCGACGCGGTCGATGCGGTCGCGGGTGCCCATGCCGCCGAGTCTGCCACTGCGGGGCGGGCGCTACGGCGACGGGGCGGGCTGGGGTCGTGCGTACGACGAGACGGTCAGGAATCCGGCGTCCGACCAGATGTGGACGTCGGTGCGCCCGTCGGAGCGGACGTCGACACCGCGGGCCACCCGACCCGGCCCGACCCCGATGTCGGTGCCGAGGTTGGTGGAGAACGCCGCCTGCCCCTCGAGGGCGCCCCTCGCGATCCAGGCCGCCGAGCCGCGCAGGTTGCCCGCGGGCAGCGCCGGACGCAGCCCCGTCGTGAGCGGCCGGTGGTCGAGGTGCCAGACGATGCCGTCGGCGCCGTTGACCGATGCGCCGATCCGGATCACCGAACCCGCCAGCTCGACCCGGATGACCACGGGCATCGACCCCTCACCGTCGGCGATGGTGCCGAAGTAGGTCGCCCGCCCGGGGAGGAACACCAGCTCGTCGATGCTGAGGTTGCCCAGGCGACGGGTCACGTCCTCCTCGGTGTCGGCACCCGTGCCGGTCGCCCGCCCCTCGAGCGCGGTGAGCATGGACCCGCCGATGACGGTCTGCGTGAGCAGGTTGGGCCCGCGCAGGATCCGCAGCCCGTCGGCATACAGCGAGACCGAGACCCCACCACCGAGGGTGGCGACGCCCTTGGCGTCCGGGGCCACGCGGAGCAGCCCCGGGGAGACGTCGGCGAGACCGGCGTCCCGACCGAGCCAGCCCGGCAGCTGCGTCGACAGGCCGAGCAGGGCGAGGGCTCCCAGCGAGGCCACCAGCGCGACCATGCTGCGGCTGATGTTCCTCTCGCGCCAACGCACGGGTCCAACCCTAGGGCGCGGCGCCACGTACGCTGCTTCCGTGGTGGTGCAACGGCCGGTCGGGACGATCACGCGCGGCACCACCAACCCCAACCGGCTGCGCCGCGTCGACCGGTGGCTCGCCGGCCCGCAGGCCTGGCGGCTGCGTCGCTCGCCGGGACCGCCCGTCGTCGTCGACCTGGGTTACGGCGCCTCCCCCGTCACCGCCGTGGAGCTGCACGACCGCCTCCGTATGGTGCGCGGCGACGTGGAGGTGGTGGGGATCGAGATCGAGCCGGCGAGGGTCGCCCTCGGACAGGCGCTCGCGCGGGAGGGGCTGTCGTTCCGGCTCGGCGGCTTCGAGGTGCCGCTCGAGGCCGGGCGGCGGGCCACGGTGGTGCGCGCGTTCAACGTGCTGCGGCAGTATGACGAGTCGCAGGTGGCCGCAGCCTGGGACACGGTCCGCGACCGTCTCACCGACGACGGCCTGCTCGTCGACGGCACCTGCGACGAGCTCGGCCGTCGCAGCACCTGGGTCGCCGTCGACCGAGCAGGACCGGTCTCCCTCACGCTGTCATGGCGGCTGCGCGCCCTCGAGGCTCCCTCGGACATCGCCGAGCGGCTGCCGAAGGCGCTGATCCACCGCAACGTCGCCGGCGAGCCCGTGCACGCCTACCTCGTCGCCGTCGACCGGGCCTGGGCGCACGCGGCGCACCACGCGAGCTTCGGGGTGCGGCAACGGTTCCTCGCGACGGCAGCAGCCCTGCGCGAGGACGGCTGGCCCTTGCTCGACGGACCCAGCCGGTGGCGGCTGGGCGAGCTCACCGTCGCCTGGGACGCGGTGGCCCCGGGGGCTCAGCGGGCGTAGTCGTCCTGGAGGCGGACGATGTCGGCCTCGTCGAAGTCACCGAAGGCGACCTCGAGCAGTCGACCGGGGGCATCGCCCTGGTTGGCCATGCGGTGCACGGCACCCTGGGGGACCCAGACCTTCTCGCCCGGCTGGGCGCTCCACGTCTGCTCGCCGACGGTGACCTCGATCGGTCCGTCGAGGACCTGCCAGAACTCGCCGCGGTTCTCGTGCGTCTGGAGCGAGAGCCGGTGTCCCGGCTGGACGGTGATGATCTTGACCGTCACGCGCTCGTTGGACACGAACTGCTCGAACTGGCCCCACGGCCGTTCCTGCACGAAGATCTCGTCGCGCGGGTCGCGCATCTGTACTCCCCTGTCGTCCTTGACCACGTCATTCGTCGCGTCTGCCACGACGTCCTCCACCTTGTCGGCCGCCATCGCCGTCACCAGGGCCCGTAGGGACCCATGTGCTGGTTGCCTCCGCCACCGCGACCCACCATGGACCGCAGGGCCGGACGGACATCGGCGAGGTAGATCGCCGCGCCCACGAAGGCGATGAGACCGATCGAGAAGATCCGCCCCGAGGGCCCGATCGACACGAACCCGAGCACGACGGCGATGCCGAGGATGATCGTCCAGAACTTCTTCGTGCGCTTGCCCGCCGCGGCATACACCTCGGGCTTGTAGCGCAGGCCGTCGACGAGCGCGAAGACCTCGACGGCGAAGGCCACGAGGCTGAGCAGCAGCGTGACGTAGGCCTGGAGGCTCCCGAGTGTCCCGAACATGGGCCCCAGCCTAGACGTCAGACGTCGACGACCAGTGTCACCGGGCCGTCGTTGACGAGGGACACCTGCATGTCCGCGCCGAACACCCCGGTCGCCACCTCGACCCCGCGCCCGCGCAGCGCGGCCACGACCGCCTCCACCAGCGGCTCGGCGACCGGCCCCGGGGCGGCGTTGTTCCACGACGGGCGACGCCCCTTGCGGGTGTCGGCATAGAGCGTGAACTGGCTGACCACGAGCACCGGGGCACCCTCGTCGACCACGGACCGCTCACCGTCGAGGATGCGCAGGTCGCCGATCTTCCGGGCCAGGGCGGCCACCTGCTCGGCGCCGTCGTCGTGGGTCACGCCGACCAGGGCCAGCAGCCCCGGGCGGTCGATCGCGCCGACCACCTCGCCGTCGACCGTGACCGAGGCCGACGTCACCCGCTGGAGGACCGCGCGCACGGGACTCAGGCGTCCGGGGTCAGAGGTTCACGGCGACGATCGCGCCGACCGGCTCGCCGTGGCCGAGGACCGGTGAGTTCTCGAGCTGGGCCAGGGCCGCGGACTCGACGCCGAGGCGACGCAGCACCGCGGCCAGGATGACCGGCTTGGCCCGCGGGTAGCCGTCGGCGACCTTGAGGGCGATCCCGCGCCCGTCGGCCAGCCCCACGGCATACACGGACTCGGCGCCGTCCTTGGCGATGAGGCCGGGGGTGTGCTCGATGAGGGCGGTCACGTCGCGACCGGTGCCACCGAGGTAGGCGGGGTTGGTGCGGATCCCGTCGGCGACCTCGGCCTCGGGGGTGCCGGCGGGCGCCGAGGCCATCGTGCCGAACGCGCGCGCCAGCCCGGCGAGCGTCACGGCCATGACGGGCGCACCGCAGCCGTCCACCGCGGTCGAGGCGATCTCGTCACCGGTGAGCTCGGCCAGGGTCTCGGCGATGGCGACCTGGAGCGGGTGGGCGGGGTCGCGGTAGGTCGCGGTGTCCCACCCGTTGACGACGCAGGTGGCCAGCATGGCGGCGTGCTTGCCCGAGCAGTTCTGCGTGATGGGGAGCTTGCCGCCACCGCTGCGCAGGACGGCCTCGCGGGCCTCCTCGTTCACGGGGTAGTCGGGGGTGTTCTGGAGCGCACCCTCGGTGAGGCCGGCGGCGGCGAGCATCTCGCGCACGGCCGCGAGGTGGAAGTCCTCGCCGGAGTGGCTCGCCGACGCGAGCGCGAGGTGCGCGGGCGGCACACGCAGACCCGCGCGCACCATCGCCAGCGTCTGGATCGGCTTGAGCGAGGACCGCGGGAACACCGGGTCGTCCACCGCTCCGAGCGCGAGGAGGTGCTCGCCCCCGTCGGGCGCGGTCGCGACGACCGAGGCGCGGTGGGCGGACTCCACGAACCCGCCACGCACGTAGTGCGCGAGGACCGGGGCGTCGGCGAGGGCGGGTGGGGTGTCGGTATGCAGCGTGCTCACCCGACCGAGCCTAGCCACGCAGTCGGGGACGACGACGGCCCCCACCCTGTTGGGGTGGGGGCCGTCGCTGGTCTGCTCAGGGCAGGACGGTGATCAGCTGCCGACCTTCTCCGCGGTCTTCGCGGTGGCCTTCTTGGCGGTGGAGGCGGTCTTGCGGGCACCGGTGGTCGCGCGCTTGGTGGCGGACTTGGTGGCCGTGGCCGACTTCTTGGTGGTGGTGGAGGTGCGCTTGGCGGCCGTGCGGGTGCGCTTCGCGGACTCCTTGGCCGCCGCGGCGACCTCGGTGGTGTCGGCGGCCACGGTGTCGACGACGACCTCGGCGACCGCAGCGGCCTCCTTGCGACCGGTGGTCAGCGTGGCCTTGGCCGAGCGCTGGATCTCGTTCGCGGACTTGCGCACGGTGGTGACCGCACCCTTGCCGAGGGCGACCGTGGTCTCGGCCTGGGCGATGAGGTCCTTGGTGGCCTTCTGGCTGCGCACGCGCTTGACGAGCTTCTCACCGCGGGCGGCGACGGACTCGTAGGACTCCTGCGCCTTGCCGGCCAGCTCGAGGCTGCGGTTGAGGGCCAGGGCCGGGAGCTCCTGCGCCTGCTCGGCCACACCGAACGCACGGGCCTGGGCCTTGGTCGTGATGGTGGAGGGCTTGAGGTCGTTGGTCAGCTCGACGCCGACCGTCGTGGCGCGGACGCGGGCGTCGCGCACCTTCTCGACGGCGAGGTCGGTCAGGCCGACGACGGCGAACACGGGGGTGGTGTCGATGACGTTCTTGCGGATGTCGGCAACGAGTGCCATGTCAGTCTCCTTGGGTGCGGGTGGTGGAGGTCGTGGTGCTGCGCTTGCTCGTGCCCGACTTCGTGCGGGCGGCGGGGCGGGGCGCCGCGCTCTTGCGAGGGCGTTTCGTCGGGGCGGCGTCGCCACCGACGAAGGAGTCGTAGATGTCCAGCAGGGCGGACTTCTGTCGGTCGCTGAGTCGCGGGTCGGCGCCGATGACGGCCCGGGTGTCGGGCGCCTCGGCCGGGTGGCCGTGGCGCTCGTCGAGGATCCCGGCCCGCACGTAGAGCGACTCCGCCGAGACCTCGAGGCCCTTGGCGAGCTGCTGGAGGATCTCGGCGCTGGGCTTCTTCAGGCCCCGCTCGATCTGCGACAGGTAGGGGTTGGAGATGCCGGCGAGCTCGGACAGCTGGCGCAGAGACAGCTTCGCGGACGTGCGCTGCTCGCGCAGGTAGTCACCGAGGCTGTCACCCCCCAGGGGTCCAAGTGGAAGTCGGCTCATGCCTCCATCATGCTTGCTCTAGTTAGCAACATGCAAACTGGAGGCAGCGTGACGGTGACCACACCGCGACTCTTCATGCGCGAAACGCAGGGTGGGGGGCNGGCAGCAGGGTCAGGCGGCGCGGCGGTCCTTGACCCCGAGCAGCACGCGGGCGTCCTGCGTGGACATCGCCGGGCGCTGCATGACCTCGGCGAGGTGGGCGACGCGCTCGACGAGCTCGCGGTTGTGCTGCACCTGGACCCCGCGCGAGAAGACCACGTTGTCCTCCATGCCCACCCGCAGGTGACCACCGGCCGCGAGCGCGGCAGCCGCAATCGGCAGGTGGGTGCGCCCGATACCGGTCGCTGCCCACGACGTGACCTCTGCCGGGAGCATCGCGACGCCCGCGAGCAGGGCCGCAGGCGTGCCGGGCATGCCGCCGGGGACGCCGGTGACGAAGTCGACGTGCACCTTGCCGCCGAAGGGCAGGCCGTGGGTGTCGATGAGGCGCGCCAGCGCCGCGACGTGGCCGAGGTCGAACAGCTCGAACTCCGGCACCACGTCGCGCTCCTGCGCCTGCACGTAGAGGTCGGACATGAAGCCGTACGGATTGAGGAAGACGTCGTCGCCGAAGTTGGTGGTGCCGCAGGTCAACGAGCAGGAGTCGGGCTCGGCGTCGAGGACGGTCAGCCGCTGCTCGAGCGGGTCGTGGACGCTGCCACCGGTCGACAGCTGCACGATGAGCGAGGTCTGCTCGCGCAAGGCGTCGACAGCGGCCTTGAGGTGGCCGTGGTCCAGGGTCGGGCGGTGCTCGCCGTCGCGGATGTGCAGGTGGATCATCGACGCCCCGGCGGCCTCGCACGAGACGGCGGTCTCGACGAGCTCCTCGAGCGTGGTCGGCAGCTGGGGGAAGTCACCCTTGGACAGCTCGGCGCCGGTGGGCGCGACGGTGATCAGGGTGCCGGGGGTGGTGGCCATGGCGGACATCATGGCAGTCCGTCAGGGGGCGACGACCTCGGTCTGGCTGCCGCTGACGCCACCGACGACCAGGGTGGCGTCGAGGGGGGTGTTGCGCTTGACGAGGGCCAGGCCGATCGGTCCGTCCTCGTGGTGGCGCGCCACCGAGGTGAGCAGGCCGACCTGCTTGCCGCCGAGCAGCACCGGCTCGCCGCGCTCGGGCAGCGTGTGGCCCGAGCCGTCGAGGTGCAGGAACACCAGGCGCCGCGGCGGGCGACCGAGGTTGTGCACGCGTGCCACCGTCTCCTGACCGCGGTAGCAGCCCTTGTGCAGGTGGATCGCGGTGCGCAGCCAGTCGGTCTCGTGCGCGATGGTGCGGTGGTCGGTCTCGAACCCCAGCCGCGGCCGCCAGGCGGCCACACGCAAGGCCTCGGCCGCCCAGGAGCCGGCCAGGTCGCGGTCGCCCACGGCCGCCTCGAGGTCGGCGACCGGCACGAGGACCTCGCGCCACGCCCGCCCCTGCGCCGGGTGCCCTTCGACCGGACCGTATGCAGCGGTGTCGCCGACCAGCCCCGGCCACGGGTCGCGCCAGGCCAGCAGCTCGCCGGGCTGCGCCTCGGCGCCGGAGGGCTCGCCCAGCACGGCCCAGTCGTCGCTGACGTCGGCGACCTCGACGCGCAGCATGAAGCGCATCGAGTCGAGCCAGGTGACCAGCGGCGTGGCCGCACCCGGCTCGGTGGTGATCCAGGTCGTCTCGCCGTCGTCGACGAGGTGCAGGTCGTGCTCGATGTGGCCCTTCGGGCTGAGGACCAGGGTCTCGCGGGACTCGCGCGGGGGCAGACCGGTGAGGTGCTGGGTCGTGATCGAGTGCAGCCAGGACAGGCGGTCGGGACCGGTCACGGTGACCACGCCACGGTGGGACAGGTCGACGACGGCCAGGCCCTCGACGAGGAGCCGCTGCTCACGCAGGGGGTCGCCGTAGTGCGCGGCCACACCGGCGTCCGGGCCGTCGCCCTCGACCGCGCCGGGACGCGACAGCAGCACCGAGCGGTGGCGGGGTTCGACCGCGGGGCCGCCCGCGCCGTCTGCGGTGTGGTCGGTGGCCTGCTCGGCGGGGACCGGGGTCGTCGGGGTCTGCGTCATGCGGGGTGCACCTCTGTCGTCGGGTGGCCGTCCACGGCCGTCAGGATCGGCTCGCGCAGGCTGCGCACTGGCCGTGCACCGCCATGTGGGTCACGTCTGCAACAAAGCCGGTGGCGCCGAGAACATTCCCGGTGAACGTCTCGGCGAGGCTGCGGTCGCACTGCTCCACCCGTCCGCAGCTGCGGCAGACGAGGTGGATGTGGTCGGCGTGGTCCGCCAGGTGGTAGCTCGGCGCCCGGTGGTCGAGATGGGTGTGGCCCACGACCCCGAGGGACTCCAGCGCCTCGAGCGCGCGGTAGACCGTCGACGGCGCGAGGGTCGCTCCCCCGTCCTGCGACACCCGGGCGACGACGTCCTCCGGGGTGGCGTGACCGAGCGTGGCCACGGCGTCGAGCACCCGCTGGCGCTGGGGCGTCATCCTGCGACCCTGGGCCCGCAACTGCTCGCCGACGTCTTGCACGAGGACCACTCTACGGTCGCCGCAGGGACCGACTTGCCGGATCTGCCCCGTCGTGCCACTTACACTTGCCGGGTGCTGGACCAATTCGAAGAGACGCAGACCCCGCCCGCGCGCCCCAGGCGTTCCCGCCTGCGGCGGACCTTGGCGATCGTCCTGGCCCTCGTTCTCCTCGTCGTGGTCGGCGGTTCGGCGGGCTACCTGCTGTTCCTCAACAACAAGGTCAGCTCGAACGTCCAGCGCGAGTCCCTGCTCCCGACACCCGGTGTCAGCGGCGCGACCGAGGCCCCGACCAAGAAGGCCGCGGCGAAGGACGCCCAGAACTTCCTCATCATCGGCTCCGACGCCCGCTCGGGGCTGGCCGGCTCGCGTTCCGACGTCATCGTGCTGATGCACGTCTCGGCCGACCGCAAGTCCGTCAACCTCATCCACTTCCCCCGCGACCTCTACGTCGACCTGCCCGGGCGTGGCAAGGACAAGATCAACGCCGCCTTCGCGTACGGGGGCGCGCCCCTGCTGGTCCAGACCCTCCAGGGACTCGTCGGCGTGCCGATCGACCACGTGGCGATCATCGACTTCGAGGGCTTCAAGCGCATGACCGATGCCGTGGGCGGCGTCAACGTCTACGTCGAGGAGTCCAGCGCCAGCGGTGGCTACACGTTCACCAAGGGCTACCAGCAGATGGGTGGCGCCGAGGCGCTGGCCTTCGTCCGCGAGCGCAAGGACCTCAGCGAAGGCGACATCTCGCGCGGCAAGCGCCAGCAGGCCTTCATCAAGGCCCTCATGCTCAAGTCGCTCAGCAAGGACGTGCTCGGCAACCCGGTCAAGCTCGCCCAGTTCGTCGAGGCGGGCACCTCCAACCTCACGGTGGACGAGGGCTTCTCGACCGGCGACATGCGCAGCGAGGCCGTGGCCATGCGCAACCTGCGCGGCAAGGACATCGCCTTCATCACGGCACCGTTCACCGGCTACGGCACCTCCCCCGCCGGCGCGTCGATCGACATCCTCGACGAGCCCGGCATGGCCGCCCTCGGCGAGGCGCTGCAGAACGACGCGATGGACACCTACGAGGACGTCACCCGCACGCCGTAGCCGCCGGTCGACCGCCCGCCCCGGTCAGGGGCGTGACAACGCCCGGACCACCACGGGCAGGGACGCCCTGATCTGGTCGGCCATGGCGTCGAACACCTCGGGCTCGCGGCGGTAGGGGTCGACGACGTCCGCCTCGGCAGCCGGCAGCGACGGCACCATGCCGCGCTCGGCCGCCGCCAACCGCACCGTCCGCACCAGGTGCTCGCGGGCCGAGTCCGCGGGCGCGTCCAGCTCGCCGACCGGGACCGCCGCCACCAGCTGGGCGAACTCGCGGAACGCGAACACCCGACGCAGGGCGCGCGGGTGCAGGGTCGTGACCCGACCGATGTGGGCCCGCGTCGCGGTCAGGACGAGGTCGGCATCCGCGACCATGCCCTCCTCGAGGTGCCGGGCGACGAACCCCGAGGCGTCGTATCCCGCGGCCTCCAGCCGCGTGCGCGCCTGCGCCTCCATGCCGTGCCCGGCCAGGGCCCCCGTCCCGGCGCTGGCGACCTCGACGGCACCGGCCCCCCAGGAACGGTCGAGCTCAGCCTGGAGCGCCCGCTCAAGGAACGGCGAACGGCAGATGTTGCCGGTGCAGACGGTGAGGATCCGCGCCGGCCGGGCGGTCAACGCCTCAGCCCACGCGCTTGAGCTCGGCGGACACGTGGCTCTGGAGCTTCTGGCCCACGGCAGCCATGTCCATGGCCCACAGCAGGTTGGAGTTGACCAGCCCGTAGAGCCGGGTGGCCGCGTTGTACTCCTTGGCGTGCGGGCTGCGGAGCACGCCGTCGGTGCGCAGCTCGATCTTGGCCGGCTCGGCCTTGCCGAAGTAGAGCTCGACGATGCCTGTGGGGTGGGCCAGCACCAGCTCGACCTCGCCGTCCTCGACCGGTCGCCAGAACCCGAGCTCGGTGGCCAGCGGGCGCACCTGCTCACCTGCGTCGTTGAGCAGCCAGGTGCGGCTCTGCCACGTGAGGAACGGGCGGCCGTCGTGGCTGACCTCGATCTCCTGGCCGAAGTTGGCCGACTCGATCGTGGGGTAGCCGACGACCCCGGCACCCTCCCAGCGGCCGATCATCCAGGCCAATGGGGCGAGCTCACGGGGCAGGTCGGTGTCGAGGTGAAACACCATCAGCGGGGCGTCTTCACCAGGCGGTAGACGACGAACCCGGCGAACCAGGTGATGACGACGGCGGAGGCGACCAGCAGGCCGATGTAGAAGTAGTGCACGCACCAGATCGTAGCCTGTGGGCCATGACCGCTCCTCGTGCCCGCCTCGTGGTCAAGGCCACCTGCGGCGCCCCTGACTCCCCCACCACCGGCAGCGACACCGACACCGGGTCGGACACCGCGTCGGTCGAACGCCTCAACCAGGCGCTGACCGTGGCTGCCACCGCGGCGGCGAGCGGCGTCGAGGTCAGCCTGTGGCTGACCGGTGACGCGTCCTGGATGGCGGTCCCGGGGCGGGCCGAGCGGGTCGAGCTCCCCCATGCCGCACCCCTGCGCGACCTCGTCGACGCGGTCCTCGCCACAGGCACCGTGACGGTGTGCGGCCAGTGCGCAGCGCGTCGCGACCTCAGCGCGGCGGACCTCATCGAGGGCGTGGTGGTACGCGGCGCAGCCGCCTTCGTCGAGGAGGTCATGGCCGAGGGCGTCCAGGCCCTCGTCTACTGAGCGACCGCACCCGGACGAAGAGCCCGGACGGTCTCGCTCGGACGACGCTCAGACGAAGAAGGACGAGCGGACCACCACGTAGGCCACCACGCCGACGAGCAGCGAGGACGACGCACCGACGGCGAGCTGGGCCCGAGGCATCGCCGTGGCCGGCAGAACCGCCATCACCCGGCGGGCCGCGTGCGAGACGGCGGCGGCCAGCAGCCCGAGCAGCGCCGCCGACCACGGCTTGGGCTCCCCGGCAGCGAACGACACGGCCATCCCGGCGGCGCCACCGATGAACATCGAGATGAACAGGGCCCACTGGCGCAGCCGCTGGACCTTGATGAGCGGGTCGGCGAGGACACCGACACCCAGCCCGGCCATGCTCGCCGCCAACGCGTGCTCTCCGTCGAGGAACTGCGGGACCGGGGCCAGCGCGATGCCGGCGGAGATGATGGCCAGCCCCATCACGCTGGCGGACACCGACTCGGTGAGGCGGGGCCTCCCGTCCCGTCGCATCAGCTGGTGCAGGAACGCCACGATCACCGAGATCGCCATCGCCGCAGGCATCCACTGGAGGAACGGCTCGTCGCGGGTCAGCAGGACGGTGCCCGTCATGAGGACGGTACCGACCGTGAGGACCGCGCTGGTGCCCCGAGGGCTGGGCAGGCTGAGCAGCTGGGGCCACCCCCACGCGACCACGAGCCCCGCGAGCGCCACGGCGAGAGCGACGAAGTCGGGGCTGGCATACCCGGTCAGTCCGACGAGCGCGGCGAACGCGACCGTCGCCGCGATGGTCAGCGGACGCGCCAGCAGTGCTCGCTTCGGCAGGGTGGTCGGGCTGTTGCTGCTGCGGGCACGGCGTTCGCGTCGGGTCATCGGGGCCGCAGGGGTCGCCGCCTGCTGCTCGGGAACGTCGGACACAGCCCGCATCCTCGCATCACCCACCGGCGAAGGGCGGCAGGACCTCGAGCACGGACCCGTCGGCCAGGGCGGCGTCGCGGCCGACCGCACGGCCGTCGAGCAGCAGGGTGCTCACGGCGGCGATCGGCTCCAGTGCCGGGTGCAGGTCCGTGACGGCAGCAACCGCCTCGGCGACGGTCCCACCGGACACCACGTCCTGCTCGGTGCCGGCGGCGGCACGCGCCCCGGCCCAGTACCGCACCGTCACCGAACCGGCTCGGGTCCCGGGGACCTGCTCGGACGGCATACCCAGCTCCTCCCGACCCACCACCCTCGTGGGGTGGGTCTCATCGTGAGACAAGGGTCTCAGCATGTGTTCGCCCGCTCGAAGGCGACCCCGGCACCGTATCCTTCACAGGCATGGCCCGTCTGCTGCTGCTGACCAACTCCCTGGCGCCGAGCGCCGAGGTGTTGCCGGCGCTCGGGCTCCTGACCCACCACGTGCGCATCATCCCGGCGGAACCCACCGCCCTGGTCGATGCCCCGCCCTCCGACGCCGTGCTGCTCGACGCCCGTCGCGACCTGGCCGTGGCGCGCTCGCTGTGCCGCGTCCTGCGCGCCACCGGCATGTCGGTGCCCCTCATCGCCATCCTCACCGAGGGGGGCCTCGCCGGCATCACCGCCGAGTGGGGCGTCGACGAGGTCCTGCTGGAGTCGGCAGGCCCCGCCGAGGTGGAGGCACGGCTGCGGCTGGCCGCCGGACGCCTCCAGGAGCAGCAGGAGCCCGACGAGGTCCAGATCACCAGCGGCGACGTCACGATCGACGAGGCGACGTACTCCGCCCGCGTGCGTGGTCGCCTGCTCGACCTGACGTACAAGGAGTTCGAGCTCCTCAAGTACCTCGCCCAGCACCCGGGCCGTGTGTTCAGCCGCGCCCAGCTGCTCCAGGAGGTCTGGGGCTACGACTACTACGGCGGCACGCGCACGGTGGACGTCCATGTGCGACGGCTGCGCGCCAAGCTCGGCTCCGAGCACGAGGTGCTCATCGGCACGGTGCGCAACGTCGGCTACCGCTTCGTCCCGTCCGAGGACGCGCACGCCGACGCCTGACCCGATCCCGAGGCACACGAAAGGCGCCCCTCCCGGTGTGGGAGGGACGCCTTCGTCGTGCGTCAGTTCTTCGTGATGCGGGTCAGCGGACCCGGGGTGTACGGCGAGTTGTCCTCGAGGTAGTTCGCGAAGCCGTCGATGTCGAGACCACCGAAGTACTTGCCGGTGCCGGAGGTGAAGGCCGGGAAGCCGTCGCCGCCGTCCGCGAGGAAGTTGTTCGTCACGACCCGGTAGGACTGGGTGTCGACGAGCGGGACGCCGTTCAGCGTGACCGCCCCGAGCGTCGTGCCCGAGTAGGTGTAGCTGAAGCCCTTGGAGACCTGGAGGATCTTGGGCGCGGTGGCGTTGAGCCCGGACCACTGCTGGGTGAGCAGCGACTTGATCTGCGCACCGGTGAGGGTCAGCGAGACCAGGTAGTTGTTGAACGGCTGGACCGTGAAGGCCTCCTCGTAGGTGACGACGCCGTCACCCTCACCCTTGGTGGCCTTGTAGGTCAGGGGCGCCCGGATGCCACCGGGGTTCATGAAGGCGATCTGCGGCGTCTGCCCACCGGTGACGACGGTCGGGTCGGCGAGCTGGGCGTCGGCGATGAGGTCACCGAGCTGGGACTCGCCGCCGGCGTTGACGCTGCCGGGGTTCTCGGTGTTGGAGCGGCCCACGTCGGAGGTGATGGAACCCAGCACGCGACCGGCGATCGGGGCGACGAGCTTCTGGTAGTCGGTGACGAGCTTGGTCAGCTCGGGCGCCTTGGCGTCGCGCGTGACGACGACGTTGGCGCTCTTCACCGAGGTGCGGACGATGTCCTGGGTGCGACGGTCGTACTCGAAGCTCGTGTCGGTGACGAGGCGGCCGAAGGACGACGCCGAGGTGACCATGCGCTGCTGGCCGGCCGGGTCCTTGATGTCACAGACGTACGGCGCGTGGGTGTGTCCCGAGACGACCATGTCGATGGCCGGGTCGAGGGCGCCCGCGATGTTGACGATCGGCCCGGAGAGGACGCCGCCCTTCTGGCAGGTGTAGTCGTAGTTGGCGTTGACCGAGTAGGTCTTGCCGGTCGCCGGGTCGGTCCAGTTCTGCTTGGACGCGGGGAACCCGCCCTCGTGGACGAGCACGACGATCGCGTTGACACCCTGCTTCTTGAGGACCGGGACCAGCTTGTTGGCGGTCTCGACCTCGTCGGTGAAGGTCAGGCCCTCGACACCGGCCTTGGTGACGATGTTGGGGGTGTCCTCGAGCGTCATGCCGATGAAGCCGATCTTGGCGCCGTTGACGTTCTTGATCTCGTACGGCGGCAGGATGGTCTTGTCGGTGCCGGCGTACTTGACGTTGGCCGCGAGGAACGGGAAGTCCGCGCCGGTGAAGGACTTGCCGCCGGGGCAGGAGTCCTGGTTGGCGGCGCCCGCGCCGTCGTCGAGGCAGCCACCGGCGTCGAGGCGCTGGAGCTCCTTGTAGCCCTCGTCGAACTCGTGGTTGCCGACCGACGTGACGTCGAGGCCGACCTTGTTCATCGCCTCGATCGTGGGCTCGTCGTGGAACGCCGCCGAGAGCAGCGGGCTCGCGCCGACGATGTCGCCCGCAGCGACGGTGAGGGAGTTCTTGTGGCCCTTGCGCAGCTCGGCCAGCTTGGTGGCGAGGTACTCCACACCGCCGGCGTCGACGGTGACGTCCGCTGCGGTGGTCACGCCGCCCGCGTCGGTGACGGCCTTGTGGTCGGTGATGATGCGACCGCCGGACCCGGCCGGGGGCTCGAGGTTGCCGTGGAAGTCGTTGAACGACAGCAGCTGGATGTCGAGGGTGGGGCCGTTCTTCGCGGCGGTGGAGGTGCCACTCGCGAAGGCGACGCCCGTGGCGGCCAGCGCGGCGACGGCCACAGCGCTGGTCAGCCGCCGGGTGCGGGGTGAGGTCATGGATGCGTCCTTGTGCGAAAAGGGTGATCCCGGCGGTAGCCGGACCCGTGCACGCTAACCGCGCCGCTCCCCGAAGGGAAGATGCATGGTGCAATGCTTTCCGTGCCTTCTCCTGCGATTCGCGTCACCGACACCCTGGACGACACACAGCGGCAACAGGTCCGTGACCTGCATGGCCGCGCCACCGCGGAGGACGGGGTGAGCGCCCTCTCCGAGCAGTCCGTGCTCCACCTCGCCTCCGGCCCGGGCCGGGTCCGCCACCTCCTGGCGTATGCAGCCGAGCAGCTCACGGGGTACGCCCAGCTCGAGGGGGTCGAGGACGCCGACGCCTCCGGTGAGCTGGTCGTCGACCCGGGGGCGCGGCTGCACGGGGTGGGGACGGCCCTGGCCCGGGCAGCGCTGGAGCACGCCCCGCAGGCCCGGATCTGGTCGCACGGCCGGCTGCCGGGTGCGGGGGCGCTGGCCGAGCGGCTAGGCCTGACCGCGGTCCGCGAGCTCCACAAGATGTCCCGCCCGCTCGGTACGGACGACCTCGACCCGGCCGCGAGCGCCCTGCCTGAGGGGTTCTCGGCGCGGGCGTTCGAGCCCGGGCGCGACGAGCAGGCCTGGCTCTCGACCAACGCGGCGGCCTTCGCCCACCACCCGGAGCAGGGCCGGATCACGCTGGACGACCTCCGGGAGCGGATGGCGTTGCCGTGGTTCGACGCCGCGGGCTTCATCCTCGTCGTCGCCGACGACAAGCCCGACGAGGTGGCGGCCTTCCACTGGACCAAGGTCGAGGACGCCGTGGGGGAGGTCTACGTGGTCGGGGTGCACCCGGCATACCAGGGGCGCGGGCTGGGCCGTCCTGTCACCGGCCTGGGTCTCGCGCACCTGGCCTCCCGGGGGCTGACGGAGGTGGAGCTCTACGTCGACGGCGACAACCAGGCCGCGATACGGACCTACACCGGGCTGGGTTTCGCCAGCATCATGGTGGACGTGATGTATTCGCGCACCGTTCACGAACCACTGTCAGGATGAGCGCATGAGCGTGTCCAGCGTGCCCAGTGCAGCCGACGAGGCCGGCAGCCTCGCCGCGGAGTCCCACGACGGCAGCAACGACGGCGACTACCCCGGGCAGGAGGTGTCGATCGCGAGCGCCCAGCCCCGGGCGTCGAACGGCCGCTTCATGCGCGTGGTCCACGCGACGAACCAGCCCGACGACAGCGGCCTGCCGGGAGACCGGTTCCTCGACCGTGAGATCTCGTGGCTGCAGTTCAACGAGCGCGTCCTCCAGCTCGCTGCCGACGAGTCGGTGCCGCTGCTCGAGCGCGCGCGGTTCCTCGCGATCTTCACGTCCAACCTCGACGAGTTCTTCATGGTGCGGGTGGCCGGGCTCAAGCGCCGCATCGCCACCGGGCTCGCGATCCGCTCGGCCTCCGGCCTCGAGCCGCGTGAGGTCCTGGAGCAGATCTCGCTGGTCGCCCACGAGCTGCAGGCCATGCAGAGCGTGGTCTACAAGGACAAGGTCCAGCCCGCGCTCGAGGACGAGGGCATCTCCATCGTCCGCTGGGACGAGCTCAGCGACCCGGAGCGCGACCTGCTGACCGAGCTCTTCGCCGAGCGGGTGTTCCCCGTGCTGACGCCGCTGGCCGTCGACCCGGCGCACCCGTTCCCCTACATCTCCGGCCTCTCGCTCAACCTGGCCGTCGTCCTCGTGAACCCCAAGACGGGCAAGGAGCATTTCGCCCGCGTCAAGGTGCCGCCGCTGCTGCCGCGACTGCTCCACATCGAGCCCGAGAGCGGCGAACCGGCGACGTCCGACCTGTTCTCGACGCGGTTCGTGCCGCTCGAGGACGTCATCGCCTCCCACCTCGACATGCTGTTCCCCGGCATGGAGGTGCGTGAGCACTTCACCTTCCGCGTCACCCGCAACGAGGACCTCGAGGTCGAGGAGGACGACGCCGAGAACATCCTCACCGCGCTGGAGAAGGAGCTGACCCGTCGCCGGTTCGGACCGCCCGTGCGGCTCGAGGTCGACGAGCTCATCGACGACCACGTGCTCGACATGCTCGTGCGCGAGCTGGGCGTGAGCGACAGCGAGGTCTACCGCCTCCCGGCACCGCTGGACCTGCGCGGCCTCAACCTCGTCGCCGACCTCGAACGCTCCGACTTGCGCTTCGAGCCGTTCCGCGGCCAGTCCCACCCCGACCTGGCCCCGGCGGAGACGGCCAAGGCCGCAGACATCCTCGCCGTCGTCCGCGACAAGGACGTGCTGCTCCAGCACCCCTACGACTCGTTCTCGACGTCGGTGCAGTCCTTCATCGAGCAGGCTGCCGCCGACCCCAACGTCCTGGCCATCAAGCAGACGCTCTACCGCACCAGCGGCGACTCCCCCATCATCGACGCCCTCATCGACGCGGCCGAGGCCGGCAAGCAGGTGCTGGCGATCGTCGAGATCAAGGCCCGCTTCGACGAGCAGAACAACATCTCGTGGGCCCGCAAGCTGGAGCACGCCGGCGTCCACGTCGTCTACGGCATCGTCGGCCTCAAGACGCACGCCAAGCTCTGCATGGTCGTGCGCCAGGAGAACGACGGCACGCTGCGGCGCTACTGCCACATCGGCACCGGCAACTACAACGGCAAGACCGCGCGCATCTACGAGGACTTCGGCGTGCTCACGTCCGACGCCCAGGTCGGCGAGGACCTCGCCCGCCTCTTCAACCAGCTGTCCGGGTTCGCCCCCCGCAGCAAGTTCAAGCGGCTGCTCGTCGCACCCCGCTCGGTCCGCTCCGGGCTCATCGACCGCATCGAGATGGAGATCGAGCACGCCCAGGAGGGCCGCGGCGGACTGGTCCAGATCAAGGTGAACTCGATCGTCGACGAGCAGGTCATCGATGCGCTCTACCGCGCTTCGCAGGCCGGCGTGCACGTCGACATCTGGGTGCGCGGCATCTGCGCCCTGCGGCCCGGAGTGCCCGGCCTGTCGGAGAACATCGAGGTCAGGTCGATCCTCGGCCGCTTCCTCGAGCACTCGCGCGTCTTCCTGTTCGGCGGGGGCGGCGAGGAGCTGGAGGTCTACATCGGCAGCGCCGACATGATGCACCGCAACCTGGACCGGCGGGTCGAGGCGTTGCTGCGCATCTCCGACCCCCGGCACGTCGAGGACCTCCAGTCGCTCATGGCCCGCGGGATGAGCGACGAGTACGCCCACTGGCGGCTCAGCGGTGACGGGCGCTGGACCCGCACGACCCTCGACGCCGACGGCCAGCCCCTGGCCGACCTCCAGGCGGCGATGATCGAGGTGCACGCCAAGCGACGGCGCAAGGCACGCCGGCGTTGACCGCGCCGATCCCCGCCGCGGGCACGCTCCCGTGGCGCCGGCGCCGGGGACAGCTCGAGGTCGCGCTCGTCCACCGGCCGAAGTACGACGACTGGTCCTGGGCCAAGGGCAAGCTCGACCCGGGTGAGGCCTGGCCGGTCGCCGCGGTCCGCGAGACCGAGGAGGAGACCTCGCTGGAGGTCGGCCTCGGCCGACCCCTGCCCACCGCGGAGTACACCGTGCTCGACGCGGCCGGGACCCCCGCGACGAAGACCGTGCACTACTGGGCCGCCGAGGCCACCAAGCCCGCCGGGGCCCTGCGCAACGAGATCGACGAGGTGCGCTGGCTCGACGTCGTGAGCGCCTCCGACCGCCTGGACTACGCCCGCGACCGCGACCAGCTCCGCGCGCTCGTGCGCGCCGACAAGGCGGGCACCCTCACCACGTGGCCGCTGGCGCTCGTGCGCCACGCGCACGCCGTGGGCCGCGGCTCGTGGTCCGGCGACGACCGGTTGCGTCCCCTCGACCGGCCCGGCACGGCCCGCGCCGCCGAGGTCTCCCGGCTCCTCGCTGCATACGGCATCACGCGGCTCGTCAGCTCGCCCTCGGTGAGGTGCGCCGACACACTGCGCCCCCATGCCGCCGCCCTGGGGGTCCCGCTGCGGACCAAGGACGGACTGAGCGAGGAGGGGTATGCCGCGGACGCCGGCCGCGCGCCGCGTCACCTCCTGCGGCTGCTCGAGCGCGGCGTGCCCGCGGCGTTGTGCAGCCACGGACCGGTCCTGCCGGACCTGCTCGGCGTGCTGCTGCCGCTGGTGCACCCCGGCGAGCCCGACGCCGCCCACGTCACCGCGACCCTCGGGACCGCCGCGACGGAGGCGATGGCCAAGGGCGAGGTCCTCGTGGCGCACCTGGTGGGCCATGGCGAGGCAGCCCGGATCGTCGCGGTGGAACGCCACTTGCCCTGACAGAACCTGCTTCGACAGGCCCTGCCCCCACAGGACCGCACGGACGCAGGCGGCGCGTCCAGCCGACAGGCCGCTGCTGACCGGGTGCTGACCTGCCGTTCACGTGGAACCCGTCCGGGAGACGGTGCTGCGCCCACCAATGTCTGGCTGCTGTTCACCGTGCGTTCACCCACGACGGGCCACCGTGTCACCCGACCTGCCTACCTTCACAGTCGTCGGGCATCCCGCCCGCCCCGAATTTTCCCCTGTGAGAGGTTTGAACACCGTGAAGATCCAGCGTTTCGGCCTGCTGGCCAGCGTCGCCGTGGTCGGCTCCCTCGCGCTGACGGCGTGCGGCTCCGACAACAACACCGGCACCGACGCCGCCGCGGGCGGGTCGTCCAGCTCCAGCTCGTCCGACTGCCCCACGGGCACCCTGAACGCAGAGGGTTCCTCGGCCCAGAAGAACGCCATCGACGAGGCGATCTCCACCTTCCAGGACACCTGCGAAGGCGCCACCGTGAACTACAACCCGACCGGTTCGGGCGCGGGCATCAAGCAGTTCCTCGCCGGGCAGGTCGACTTCGCCGGTTCCGACTCCGCGCTCAAGACGGAGGAGAAGGACGGCAAGATCGAGGCGGACGAGGCCGAGACCTACTGCGGCTCCCCCGCCTGGAACCTCCCCATGGTGACCGGCCCGATCGCCGTGTCCTACAACGTCAAGGGCGTCGACAAGCTCGTCCTCACCCCTGAGGTCATCGCCAACATCTTCAACGGCAAGGTGACCACCTGGAACGACGCGTCGATCGCCAAGATCAACTCCGGCGTGACGCTGCCGTCCGAGCCGATCAAGGTCTTCTTCCGCTCCGACGAGTCCGGGACGACCGAGAACTTCACCAAGTACCTCAGCGCCGCGGCTCCGTCCGCGTGGACCGCCGAGCCGGCCAAGAGCTGGACCGGCAAGGGCGAGGGCAAGGAGAAGTCCGCCGGTGTCGCGGGTGCCGTGAAGTCCACCGAGGGTGGTATCACCTACGCCGAGTGGTCCTACGCCAAGGACAACCAGCTCGGCATCGCCCAGATCGACAACGGCGCCGGCCCGGTCGAGCTGACCGGTGAGACCGTCGGCAAGGCCGTCGCCACCGCGAAGGCCGACGGCGAGGGCAACGACCTGCGCCTCAAGCTCGACTACGCCACCAAGGAGGCCGGGGCCTACCCGATCAACCTGGTGACCTACGAGATCGTCTGCTCCAAGAGCAAGGATGCCGCCAAGGGTGCCCTGACGAAGGCCTTCCTCAAGCACTTCGCCTCGGAGGAGACCCAGAGCTCCCTCGAGGAGATCGGTTACGCTCCGCTTCCCGACGAGGTCCGCACCAAGGTCGACGCGGCCATCGACGCACTGTCCTGAACCACCGGGTGAGCCGGGGCTGGACACCTCCGGCCCCGGCTCACCGCTGCTCCTCCTTCCCCCCACCGCGATAGGCATCACGTGTCATCAGTGACCGGCGTATCCCTGGCCGACAAGACCCCCGGACCCCACGGCGGCGCACCGCTCAGCGGTGACGGCGCCGGCACCGGCCGCCTCGGCGACCGCCTCTTCGGTGGCGCGGCCAAGGGCGCCGGACTGCTCGTCATCGCCCTCGTGACCCTCGTCGGGGTCTTCCTGCTCTGGCAGGCGATCCCGGCGATCGCGAACGACAAGGTCAACTTCCTGACCTCGCGCGAGTGGTCGGTCAACGACAGCAACAACCTGCGGTTCGGCATCGTCGAGCTGCTCTGGACCACCGTGACGGTGAGCGCCATCGCGATGCTGATCGCCGTCCCCGTCGGGGTCGCCGTCGCCCTGTTCATCACGCAGTACGCCCCGACCTGGCTCTCCCGGCCGGCTGCCAGCCTCATCGACCTCCTGGCGGCGGTGCCGTCGATCGTGTTCGGCATCTGGGGCCTGCGGACGTTCGGCCCCGTGTTCGAGCCGGTGCAGAACTTCCTGCGCGACACCATCGGCTGGATCCCGCTCTTCAGCGACGCCAACATCAGCGGCGGCAGCACGATCTTGTTTGTTGGCGTCGTGCTCGCGATCATGGTCCTGCCGATCGTCACCGCCCTGTCCCGCGAGGTGTTCGCCCAGACCCCCATCACCCACCGTGAGGGCGCCCTGGCGCTCGGTGCCACCAAGTGGGAGATGATCCGCGTCGCGGTGCTGCCGTTCGGCAAGCCCGGCGTCATCAGCGCCGCGATGCTCGGCCTGGGCCGGGCGCTCGGCGAGACGATCGCCGTGACGATCATCCTGTCCACGCTCCCCGACGGGTCGAAGTGGACCTGGTCGCTGCTCAACGGTGGCGAGACCTTCGCCTCGCGGATCGCCAACAACGCCGCTGAGTTCGACACCCCGCAGAAGGCGGGCGCGTTCATCGCTGCCGGCCTCGTGCTGTTCATCCTGACCTTCGTCGTCAACGCCATCGCGCGAATCGTGATCGACCGCAGGAAGGCCTTCACCGAATGACGACCTCGACTCCCGCCGTGACGTCCTCCGGCTCGACGAAGACCGCCGACTCCACCCCACCGAGCTCGCGCGGTGGCAGCCCGACGGGCCTGGGTCACAAGGCTCGTGGTCGCGCGGTCAAGGATCAGATCGCCCGCGTGGTCATGTGGGGCGCGTTCCTGCTCGCCCTGATCCCGCTCGTCTGGATCCTGTGGACGGTCGGCTCGAAGGGGTACCACCTGCTCCTCGACTCGACCTGGTGGACCAACTCCCAGCGCGGCATCACCTCGCGCCGCGAGGGCGGCGGCGCCGTCCACGCCATCCAGGGCACGCTCATCCAGGGCCTGACCACGGCGCTCATCTCGGTGCCGATCGGCGTCCTCACCGCCATCTACCTCGTCGAGTACGGGCGCGGACGCCTCGCGAAGACCGTCTCGTTCATGGTCGACATCCTCACCGGTGTCCCGTCGATCGTCGCCGGCCTGTTCGTCTACGCCCTCTGGGTGACGACGTTCGGGTTCCAGCGCGTCGGCTTCGCCGTCTGCCTCGCACTCGTGCTGCTCATGATCCCGGTCGTGGTCCGCTCGACCGAGGAGATGCTCAAGCTCGTCCCGAACGAGCTCCGCGAGGCGTCCTACGCCCTCGGCGTGCCGAAGTGGAAGACGATCATGCGGGTCGTGCTCCCCACGGCCTTCTCGGGCATCGTCACCGGCGTCCTGCTCGGCCTGGCCCGCGTCATGGGCGAGACCGCGCCGCTGCTCATCCTCGGGCCGTACACGAAGTCGATCGCGACGGACCTCTTCGGTGGACTCATGCCGACGCTGCCGACGATGATCAACCAGGACCGGACCGAGTCGCTGCCCGCCGCGGTCGACCGCATGTGGGCTGCCGCCCTCACCCTGATCCTGCTCGTGCTCCTGCTCAACATCGCCGGTCGCGTCGTCTCGCGCTTCGGCTCCGTGAAGAAGTAAAGGACGAATTCCCCTCATGGCCAAGCGAATCGACGTCAGCGACCTGAACGTCTACTACGGCGCGTTCAAGGCCGTCGAAGGCGTGACGATGACCGTGGAACCGCGCTCGGTGACCGCGTTCATCGGACCCTCCGGCTGCGGCAAGTCGACGTTCCTGCGCACCCTGAACCGCATGCACGAGGTCATCCCCGGCGGTCGCGTCGAGGGCAAGGTCATGCTCGACGACCAGGACCTCTACGACTCGTCGGTCGACCCGGTGGCCGTGCGCCGCACCGTCGGCATGGTGTTCCAGCGGCCGAACCCGTTCCCGACGATGTCCATCTACGACAACGTCGCCGCGGGCCTGAAGCTCAACGGCGTCAAGGGCAAGAAGCGGCTCGACGAGGTCGTCGAGAAGTCGCTGCACGGGGCGAACCTCTGGAACGAGGTCAAGGACCGCCTCAACAAGCCCGGCGCCGGCCTCTCCGGTGGCCAGCAGCAGCGCCTGTGCATCGCCCGCGCCATCGCCGTCGAGCCGCAGGTGCTGCTCATGGACGAGCCGTGCTCGGCGCTCGACCCGATCTCCACGCTCGCGATCGAGGACCTGATCGGTGAGCTGAAGAGCCAGTACACGATCGTCATCGTCACCCACAACATGCAGCAGGCGGCGCGCGTCTCGGACCGCACGGCGTTCTTCAACCTCGCAGCGACCGGCAAGCCCGGCAAGCTGATCGAGGTCAACGACACCCAGCGCATCTTCAACAACCCGAGCGTCAAGGCCACGGAGGACTACATCTCCGGCCGCTTCGGCTGACCCCGCCCCGCCCCCTCCCCCTGCCTCTGCCCCCTCTTCCCCCTCTTTCCCCTCGCCCCTCTTCCCCGACTTCGTACCCGCTGTTCCGCTCATCGCCACCGGAATTGCGGGTTTCGGCGGAACTGCGGGTACGAAGTCGGGGGAGTTGGGCGTGCACAGGTGAGCTCGGTGCACACGGCCGTCCACAGGCGCGCACGACGACATCGATCTCCCCTTCGCTGATCGCCCACGATCGGGCAGTGCGTCCACCACCCGACCTGACCGCCCTGCCGCCTCTCGTCACCCGGGAGCGCGCGCTCCGGACCCTGACCCGGCACCAGCTCGACGGGGCTCTCGCCTCAGGACGCCTCGGGCGGGTGCGGCGCGGCCTGTATGACGATCCGGGCCGCTGCGCGCGCCTCACCACCCCCGCGCGGCATGTCGGGCTGGCCGAGGCAGTTCAGGCGTCCGAGACGGGGGCGGTCCTCAGTCACGTCTCGGCCGCCCTGGTCTGGGGACTACCCAACCCACGCTGGACCACCCCGCGCATCCAGCTGACGGTGACCGGACGCGCCCGCACCAGTCGCGCCGGCAGTGCAGTCCTGCTGCACCGCGCCGCGCTGCCGCACCGCCACCGCGCGGTCGTCGACGGTCTCTGCGTCACCTCCCCGGCCCGGACCGTCCTCGACTGCTTCCGCACCCTCCCTCTGGGCGACGCGCTGGCCGTCGCCGACGCCGCCTTCCGTCGCGAGCTCCTCGAGGCGGTCCACCTCGAGGATGCCCTTGAACTCATGCACCGGTGGCCGCAGCTGGAACGGGTGCACCGCGGCATACCCCTGATCGATCCACGACGCGAGAACTGGCTCGAGTCCTTCTCAGCAGCTGCCCTGGCCACCCATGGCGTGCCTCTCGCTACGCCGCAGGTCGCGGTCTACGACCTGGACGGCACCTTCGTCGCCCGGGTCGACGCGCTGTGGCAGGAGCACGGCGTCATCGGCGAGGCGGACGGGGCAGGGAAGTACCTCGGGGACTTCGACGAGGCCGGTGACCGCAGCCCGGAGGCCGTCGCCCGCAGGGTCATCGCAGCCGGGGTCCGGGAGTCGCGGTTGCGCGACCTGGGCTTCGGGGTGGTGCGCTGGGACCCACGGGAGATCACGACCAACCCCGCGCGGGTGGCACGCCGCTTCCATGCCACCGCAGCGGCGACAGACCGGTCCAGGATCCGCGCGCTCGTCCGGCTCGAGGGCTCTCCAGCGGCGACCTCGTACCCGCCAGCCCGCTGAAACGCCGCTGTTCCGCCCAGATGAGCGGAACAGCGGGTACGAAGTCGGGGAAGAGGGGCGAGGGGCCCCGGGGGTCAGACGACGAGGTCGACGAGCCAGAAGCTGACGGCGGCGACGATGCCGGCTCCGGGGAAGGTCAGCACCCAGGCGCCGACGATGTTGCCGGCCACACCCCAGCGCACCGCGGAGAGCCGCTTGGTGGCCCCGACACCCATGATCGCCGAGGTGATCGTGTGGGTCGTCGAGATCGGGGCGCCGAACGCCAGGCCGGCGACGTAGAGGATGCCGGCCGCGGTCGTCTCGGCGGCGAAACCCTGTGGCGGGTCGAGGTGGATGATGCGTCGGCCGAGGGTACGCATGATGCGCCACCCTCCGGCGTAGGTGCCGAGCGAGATGACCACGGCCGAGAGCACGAGCACCCAGATCGGGATGGAGTCGTCACCGGGGGCGTGGTAGCCGCCGACCGTCAGGGCCAGCACGACGACACCGGCGGTCTTCGCGGCGTCCTGCAGTCCGTGGCCGAACGCCATCGCCGCGGCGGACGCCGTCTGGGCGTAGCGGAAGCCTCGCGAGACCCGGCCCGGCTGGGCGTTGCGGAACAGCCACAGGATCGAGGTCATCACGAGGTAACCCACGACGACACCGACGATGGGAGACGCGATCATCGGGATGATGATCTTCTCGAAGACGCTGGCCCAGTGGACGCCCGCCGAGGCCGCCAGTGCTGCCCCGCCGAGTCCGCCGATGAGCGCGTGCGACGAGGACGAGGGCAGGCCGTACCACCAGGTGAGGAGGTTCCAGCCGATGGCGCCGACGAGGCCGGCGCCGCAGATCATCAGGCCGACGTTGCCGCTGGGGGCGTCGATGACACCGGAGCCGATCGTCTTGGCGACCTTGGTGCCGAAGAAGGCGCCGACGAGGTTGGCGACGGCAGCCATCGCGAGGGCGACCCGAGGGGTGAGGGCGCGCGTCGAGACCGAGGTCGCGATGGCGTTCGCCGCGTCGTGGAAACCGTTGGTGTAGTTGAACCCCATCGCCAGGGCGATGACGATTCCGACCGGAAGCCAATCCATGGGAGGACTCAGGACTCCTTGACCGCGATGCTCTCGACCTTGTGCGCGACGGTCTCGAAGGCGTCGGCGGCGGCCTCGAGCTCCTCGATGACCTCCTTGAGCTTCATGATGGTGATCGCGTCGGTGCCGTACTCGCCGTTGAACAGCGCCGCGAGCAGGCCGCGGTAGATCTGGTCGGCCTGGTTCTCGAGACGGTTGATCTCGATCCAGTACTCCGAGAGGTCCTTCATCGAACGCAGCCGCGGCATCGCCTCGGCCGTCAGCTCGGACATCCGCGACAGCACCTCGACCTGGTCGGACACGCCGGCCGGGAGGTCACCGATGCGGTAGAGCACGATCAGGTCGACCGCCGCATCCATGAGGTCCATGCAGTCGTCGAGCGTCGACGCCAGGCCGTGGATGTCCTCACGGTCGAACGGCGTGATGAACGAGCTGTTCACCTTGCGGATGATCTCGTGCGTCGCCTCGTCGGCGGCGTGCTCGATCTCGCGCATCCGCGCAGCCACCGTCTCGCGCTCGCTGTGGGCGACACCGAGGATGGTGGTCAGCTCACGGGAGCCGTCGATGAGGTAGGAAGCAGACTTGGCGAACAGGTCGTAGAAGCTGTTCTCCTGCGGGGTGAGGCGGAAGCCCACGGTTCTCTCCGGTCATGCGGGGGGATGGCCGGAGACGATGCTACGGGCAACCCGGCCGGAACGTGCAACCCGGCCGAAGCCTGCCGTTCACCGGACGTTCAGGCGTTCTGCCGCTTCCAGATGCGGTGGGCGTGCTCGGTGGCCTCGTCCGGCCCCTCGCACTGGCCCCGCTCGATCCCCAGCGCCCGGTCGATCTCGTCATCCGTCAGGGGACGCTCGCTCGCCGAAGCAGCCACGACGAGGTCTCCCACGAGCTCGATCTCGTCCTGGAGCGCGTCGTCGGTGAGCTCTGCACCGGCGTGCGGGTCCGTGGTCATGGCAAAACGCTAACGGAGTCTGGAGACGACCCGGACATTAGTTTGCGATGTCTTGACCAGCGCACGGCACTAACCACCCATCCGGGTCATGCCGGGACCATACGGACTAGTCACTTAGTTCTATGTCGGATGATGGAGTCATGCCGCCCGAGGTCGACGGCGCCCGCGAGGGCGAGCCGACACACGTCGAGGACAGAGGTTCCTTCAGCCATGCCGTGTGCCACGTGTGCGGGTGGACCGGGCCGGGACGACGCGCCCGCCAGGGGTCGCGCCGCGATGCGGCCAAGCACCTGGACGAGCGCCACAGCGGTGCGGCCACCGACGACGGCCGCCGAGACGACCGGGGCTGAGGACCAGCACTCCTGACCCCCGCGGGACGCGGTCGTGGGTTCAGGATCGGTGTGTGTGCGCCGGGCCGGGAGCGCCTCACGGCACGAGGCCGCTCGTAGCGGCTTAATTTGGGACCCGGGGCTACCGCGGCCCGGCGCACACCAAACCATAACCCCGCGCACCCGCAGACTGTTCCCCCGTTCGGCCCCTTGTGGACGACCCGACGTCGGTGTGACCGACCAGGGCGCGAGGGTATGCAGCGTGCGCCGCACGGTGCCGCGCGGAACCTCTCAGCGCAGCTCGCCGGCCCGCCACAGGCGGGCGCACGCCTCGAGGTCGCCGGCGGTCGAGAGCATCGACGCCGCCCGCTGGGTCTGCACCCCGGCAGCCTCGCGGTCCTGCGCGTCGGTGGTGTGGGCACGATCGGCACGGCCGGCGGCGACGACCCGGCAGAATGCCGCTGCCCGTTGCAGCGCAACGGCAAAGTCGCCTTCGAACACTCCGCGCAGGATGGCATCGGTGAGCTCTCGCAGCTCTGTCGGACCGGGCGGCTCGGCCACTCCGGCGACCACGTGGTTGACGTCCGTGAACCGGATCCCGGCGGCGTAGTCGGACGCGGCGTCCTCAGGGCTCCGACGCACCCACTCGCGCAACGCGTAGAGCCGCCACAGCGCGCCGGGCAGGCTGCGCGGCGGGCGGTCGGCCCACAGCTCGGCGACCGTCGAGAGGCCAAGGTCGTCGACGAGCGCGACGAGGCGCGCGGTCACGGCCGGGTCGTCCGATGCCCGGCCGGTCCCGACGAGGACGGCCGCGGTCTCGTGGGCGACCTCGGTCACCTGCGCGGGGTCGGGGACGGTGCCGCCCTGCGACTCCATGGCCGCAGGGCTGAAGAAGGCGGGACGACGGGGGCCGGGACGACCGCTGGGCTCGTTGTTCATCGACACCAGTGTCCCAGCAGCCCCCGACGTGCGCTCAGTTCGCGCTCAGTTCGTGCACCCAGACCCCCACGGCCCAGCGGTCGGGGCGGACCGCTCAGCCGAAGAGGTCGTCGAGGAACGACTTCTTGCGCTTGCCGTGCCCGTACCCCTGGTTGTGCCCGCCGTAGCCGTACCCCGGCACCTTCGAGGTCTGGCGGTAGGGAGCCTGCTGGCTGTGCACCGGCGGCTGCTGCCACCCGCCCTGCTGCGGCGGCTGCTGCGCGTACTGCTGGCCCTGGGCCGGCGCCTGTCCGGGCGGGCCAGCGGGCGGGCCTTGGGGCGGACCGGGCTGATGCCAGGCGTTCTCCGCGGCAACGAGCGCCTCGAGCTCGCCCCGGTCGAGGAACAGACCACCACAACCGGTGCACTGGTCGACGTGGACACGGTTGCGCTCGTAGGAACGCATGTCGGAGCCGCACTTGGGGCAGGTCAGGGTGCTCATGACGAGCCAACGGACCGCCCGGCGACGGGGTTCCGCGCGAGCCGTCGACAAGCGGCTTGAGTGGCGCCGACGGGCCCACGCTCCCCCGCCCACCGCGCGGCATACGCCATGGTGGGAACCATGACCGACGTGCAGCCGAGCCCGTCCACCCCACCGTCACCGGAGCCCCATCGCGGGCGACGCGTCGCTGTCACCGTCGTCTCCGCGGTCGTCGTGGTGCTGGGGGTGGCCGGGTTCGCGTTCTTCGGGTTCCTCGCGTGGCTCGGGCTGTGCGGGGTGTCCGGGTGCTCGGGCGGCGGGTTCGGGCTGTCGACCGATCCGGGAGGGACCCAGCTGATGCTGGCCCTCGCCGGAGCCTGCCTGCTGGTGGGCCTGATGGTGCGAGCAGCGTTGCGCCGCAACGTTCGCAGCGCCGCGTATGGAGTGCTGCTGGCCCTCGTGGCCACCGTCACCCTGGGCGCCGCCATCGGTGCGGACTGGCGCGGATGCCCGCGCTCGATCTCCCACGCGACGTGCATGGCGGAGAGCCGCTGACTCGGCGCGGCCGGCGCCGACGCACGCCGGCGACGCCGGTCACCGTCAGGCCCGGGTGCCCGTGACGCGAGGGGACAGACCCATCCAGGCGAGGTCGGTGAGCGTGGCGACGAAGGCCTCCTCGCTCACCGTCGGGCGGTCGAGCCAACGGTTCGTCGCGAGCTGGACCATGCCGACGATGGCGTAGGCGACGGTCTCCGCGTCGTCGCTCTGCTCCTCCTGACGGGTCGCGACGAGGACGCCTACTGCGCCGGCGATGGCCGCCTCGACACTGCCGACGAAGTCGCCACCCTCGCCGAGGTCGTTGTGGGCCATGGCGTACCGGTAGAGGTCGCGCTCCTCCCGGACCAGCGCGACATACGCCCCGATCGCGGCGCGCAACAGGTCGCGGTCGTCACCATGCACGCGGGCGAGCTCGGTGGTGATGCGCGGGATGAGGAGGTCGGCTGCCACCTGCTCGAGCACCGCGCGGTGCAGGTCGTCCTTGTCGCGGAAGTGGCGGTAGAGGACGGGCTTGGTGACCTTCGCCTGGCGGCAGACGTCGTCGAGGCTGATGTGGGGGCCGACCTGACGGATGGCGGCGATGGCGGCGTCGACGAACTCGCGTCGACGCTCTTCGCGGTGCGCCTTCCACCGCTCGCGGCGCCCGTCGGGGCGGTTCGCCTCATCGGCCCCACCGTCGTCGACCGACGACCCCTTGACTTCTCCAGACTTCATGCTAAGCATGGTAACTGTTACTGACGGTTACACCTCTGGAGTCACCCCATGACCACCGTGAACACCGCACCCCCCAGCTCTCACCCGGACGCCGCCGAGCGGCTGGCGCGCATCCAGCCCCGGCACGACCGCGACACCACCGCCCGCCGCCTGCTCGCCTCGGCCGCGAAGCACTCGTACGACCCGCAGGTCGACATCGACTGGTCCGAGCCGCTCGAGGCGGGGCTGTACGGCCTGAGTCCTGAGTGGTCCCCGCTCTACGGGACGCCGCTGTGGGACTCGCTCGACCAGGAGCACCGCATCCGGCTCACGGAGCACGAGTTCTGCTCCGTGTCGGGAGTGGGGATCTGGTTCGAGATAATCCTCATGCAGATGATCCTGCGCGACGTCTACGACCAGGACCCGGCCACTCCGCACGTGCAGTTCGCGCTCACCGAGATCGCTGACGAGTGCCGCCACTCGGTGATGTTCGCCAAGACGGCGGAGAAGTACGGGGCCCCTTCCTACCGACCCACCCACGTCTCCCACCAGCTCGGCCGGCTCTTCAAGACGTTGGCCCACGGCCCGAACCTGTTCGCCTCGATCCTCGTCGCGGAGGAGGTGCTCGACATCTTCCAGCGCGAGCTCATCGCGGACGAGCGGGTGCAGCCACTGACCCGTGCCGTGAGCCGGATCCACGTCATCGAGGAGGCGCGGCACATGCGGTTCGCCCGCGAGGAGATCGCGCGGCGGGCGGCGGAGATGTCGCGGGCCCAGCGCGGCCAGCAGCGGGTGGTCCTCGGCATCGTCGCCAACATCATCATCGACAACCTCGTCCACAAGGACGTGTATGCCGCCGCCGGTCTCGACCCCGACGCAGCCGCTGCGGCTGCGCGGGCCAACGACCACTACGCCGACAAGCTGCGGACGAGCGCGGAGAATCTGACGACGTTCCTCGCCGATGCCGGCCTGATCGGCGGCCCGTCGCAGCGGCTCTGGAGGCGCGCCCGCCTGGTGTGACCGCCGGTCGGGCGGCTGGGTAGGTTCTCCCGGAAAGCCGGCCGGGCTGCATACTTTTTGCCTTGTTTTGTCCTCGTCCGAACAGGTCGTTCTCCCCGCTAACTCCTCAGCGGGCGCGCCGGGTCGGCCGATGTGGCGACAACGTTGTCACCATGGCATGAGCCAGCCCGGCACCGGACCATCACGAGAGGCAGGTCATGGCGGTAGCTCTGGTCGTCGAGCACGACGACGACATCAGGACCCTGGTGTCCCTGTCCGCGGCGAAGGCCGGCCTCGAGCCGGTGGCGGCGGACTGCGGCGAAGCGGCCATGACCCTCATCGCCGACGGGCTCAAGCCCGATGTCGTCGTGCTGGACGTGCGTATGCCGGGGCTGAGCGGGCTCGACGTCGTGCGCGCCATGCGGGCGCACACGTACCTCGAGACCACTCCCGTGGTCATGCTCAGTGCCATGGCGCGCCCCGAGGACCGGCAGGACGGCCTGGAGGCGGGGGCGGACGAGTACGTGCTGAAGCCGTTCAGCCCCCGCGCCCTCGCCACGGTGCTGCGCGACCTCGTGGCTCGCACCCGCCCCTCGACGTGATCGGCGGCGGGACCACTCCCCGCCGCCTCCACCGAACGGTCCGGATTCGGGCATTTCGCACCAACCCGGCCTGACCGGCCGATACCTTCCGGGCATGCGCGCGCGACGACGGCTCCCCTTTCCCCTGGTTGCGGGAATCACCCTGCTCGCCTCGGCCGCGGCCCTGAGCGCCGGCGCCGCCTCGGCTGCTCCGCTGGTGATCGGCGACACCACCCCGCCCAAGGTCTACACGCAGAACTTCGGTCCGCGCGGCGTCGACCTGGCCGCCGGCACCAAGGACGTCGTCATCACCCTGACGACCACGGACGAGACCGGTGCCAGGACGCCGACGGCTGGGTTCAGGGCCGTCAACACGGACGAGAGCTTCGGCTTCGGTCCGATGACCCGCGTGTCGGGGACGGCGCAGCAGACGAACTGGCAGCGCCGGATCACCGTCCCGACCTCGGCCCTGCGCACCTGGTACGTCGTGGTCAACCCGCTCGTCGACACCCTCGGCAACGCCGAGACGCAGTCGCACCCCGACTTCTCAACCATGACCGGCTACAACAGCTCGATCCCGTCGGCGCCCACAGCCCCGTCCGCGCTGTCCGGCTTCCCCGGGAACACGATGGCCAACATCTACTGCATGGGCGGGCCGGAGTGGAACGGCGGTTCGCCCATCACGGGTTATCGGGTCACTGCCACCCCCGGCGGCATGACGATGACTGGCACGTCGTGCAACTTCCTCATGAAGGGGCTGACGAACGGGGTCACGTACACGTTCACCGTGGCTGCGATCAATGCCCGTGGCGCCAGCGAGGAGTCCCGTCCCACTGCGCCCATGACCGCGCGGCCGGCCTTCCGCAGGACCCCTCCCCCTGTCGTCACCGGCGTCGCCAAGGTCGCCTACACCCTCACCGCTGCGCCCGGCACGTGGGAGCCCACCCCGGATCAGCTCACGTATCGCTGGGGCCACCTCAAGGACGACGGGTCTGGCACGGCCACGCCCATCGCGGGCGCGACCTCCCTGACCTACAAGGTGAAGGAGTCCGACCGCGGACACCGGCTCGCGTTCGAGGTGACGGCGTCGAAGGTCGGCGGATACCCCACGGTGACCCGCGCCTTCTGGACCACGCGGGTGCCGCTGGGACTCACGGTCAAGCCCACGCCGGTCGTGACCGGGACCGCGAAGGTCGGATCCACCCTGACCGCGACGGCGGGGACCTGGGAGCCGGCGCCGGTCACCCTCACCTACCGCTGGTACCGCGTCGCCTCGACGGGCAGCACCTCACCGATCTCCGGGGCGACTGCTCGGACCTACACCCCCGTCGCGACCGACGGCGGCTACCGGCTGCAGGTCGTGGTCACGGGGTCGAAGGCGGAGTACCAGACGGTCCTGCGGCCCTCGGCCGTGACGGCGGCCGTCGCCCGATAGCCTGTCGCCCGCCGGTATGGCGCGCGGCCGCTTGCAGGGGGACGCGTCCGGACCGAGGGCCTCTAGCTCAATTGGCAGAGCTGCGGACTTTTAATCCGTAGGTTGTGGGTTCGAGCCCCACGGGGCCCACTCATCTCGCTACGACTTCGCCTGATGCGCGACACCTGCTTCGGCTGAAGGGCAACGCGCACGCGCTACGCGCAGCCGGGTGGTTCCGCGTCGCCAGCCGTGCGAAGGAAGACCACTTCGTCGCCTTCGGCTTCGAAGACCGCCCGCTGCTCCGAGTCGAGCGTGAGGCGACCTTCTTGGTAGGGGTTATCCCACCCGGGCGGAGCCGACCCTCCGCCGTCACTCGCCAACGGTTTCTCGGCCCGCCACCAGTGGTCGCCGATCCGGGCGTACTCGACACCGCAGTGGGTGAGGACGAAGAACGTGACCGCTTCACCCTGGGGCGGCATGACCTGCGTGTAGGCCGTGAGCTCCTCGCGACTGGGCTGCCGATCGCTGCACCCCGAAACCAGCACAGCGAGCCCGACTGCAACCGCCACCCGCGACCCGGCAACTCTGCGCATCAGCGTCACCCCCTGCCGTCAGGATCGCAGCAGGGCGTGCCGAAGAGGTGCCGAGCAGCGCGAACCGAGCACGAATCGTGATGCCCGACGAAGCACCTCAACCATCAGGCGCTGCGTGGCGCGTACATGATCACGGCGACGCCGACCAGGCACACCAGGGCACCGACGACGTCATACCGGTCCGGCCGGAACCCGTCCACGACCATGCCCCAGAGCAGCGACCCGGCGACGAACACCCCTCCGTATGCCGCGAGGATGCGGCCGAACTGTGCGTCTGGTTGGAGGGTGGCGACGAACCCGTACAGCCCCAGGGCAATCACCCCGGATCCGATCCAGAGCCACCCGCGGTGCTCACGAACTCCCTGCCACACCAGCCAGGCTCCACCGATCTCCGCCACGGCGGCGAGCACGAACAGCAGGACCGATCGGAGCATCGTCATCCCGCGATCCTCGCAGTCCCCCCAGCTGTCCACGAGCATGGACCCATGGGCGCAGACACCGGGCAGCCACATTCCATGACACGCAAGGACCAGACATCGCGGGCGCTGTTCGTCACGGGAGCAGTGGGTTCGGGCAAGAGCACGGTGCTCGACCACCTCGGCGACCTGCTCGAGGAGGCAGGCGCGCCGTTCACCCTCGTCGACCTCGACTGGCTCCACCGGACGTGGCCGCCTCCCCCGGACGACCCCCAGCAGTCACGGCTGGAGCTGGCCAACCTCCAAAGTCTCGTGACGAATGTGCTTGCTGCACAGGGCGACCGGCCTGCACCCAGCGGCTCGGAGCACAGCTTCGTGCTGGCTGGCGTGCTGGTGGACGACGACCAACGGGCAGCCGTCACCCACGCCTTGGCGCGCCCGATGACCGTCGTGCGGCTCGAGGTGGAGCCTGACCAGCTCGAGCGGCAGCTTCGCACGCGGTACACCGACCCCGATCGTCGCCGCCACCTCGGGTGGCACCTCGGCGTGGCCGCGGCGATGGAGGAGCGGCTGCGCGCGTCCTCCGTGGCAGACCACGTCGTGCCGGTGGCCGGCCGGTCACCCCGGCAGGTGGCGAGCGCAGTACTCGCCACCGCCGGCTGGTGAGCGACCCCACGACGGCGAGGCCGCGACATACGAGGTCAGCGGCATTGAGTGGTTACTTCGTGCCGACGAGGTCGGCGTAGACCACGACGTTGTCGACGTGGTGGCCGGTCTCGCCGTTGAACACACCACCGCAGGTAATGAGTCGCAACGCAGCCCGGTCGACGGTGCCGTAGACCTTGTCGGTCGGAAAGTCCTTCTTCGGGTACTGGCCGACATCGGTGACCTTGAAGACGGCGGTCGTCCCGTCCTTGCGGTCGACCTCGATCTGCTGCCCCTTCTTCAGGGCACCGAGCTCGAAGAACACGGCCGGCTTCTTCTGCCACGTCACGTGGGCCGCGATGACCGACGGACCGAGCTCACCCGGGGTGGGGCTGCCGTCGTACCACCCGGCGGAGGTCCCGTCCTGGGGCACCTCCATGGTGTTGTCCTTCTGCAGCCCCAACGTGATCATCGAGGCAGACACACCGAGGCCGAGGATGCGGACCTTCGTCGGCGTCGACCGGTCGAGGATCGTCCCCTTCGGCTCGGCGTATGCAGCGCCGCCGGCGGCCTTGGGCTTCGCGGTCGCCGTGGTCGACGGGGTCGGGTTCAACGCCTCCACGGGCGGCTGCTCCCACTGCTCACCACCACCGTGGTCGTGCGTGCCGCTCGCGAGCGCCGGTGAGGGCGGCGTGCGTGACTCCTGCTGGGAGAGCCCGAACCCGAGCAGCCCGATGCCCGCGACGGCCAGGGCCACGACCGCAGCCGGCGCGGTGAGGCGCCGTCCGCGGCCGTGATCGTCCTGTGCTGTCTGCACGAGTTCGGTCAGCCCTCGACGTTCACGGTCGAACGGCGACGGAAGGCCAGCAGTCCACCCGCACCAGCAAGGGCCAGCGCACCCAGGCCCAGCGAGCCCTTGGCCTCGATGCCCTCGGACGAGCCACCACCGGTCTCGACACCACCGGTCGGAGCAGCACCGGCGGAGGCGCCGGAGATCGTGCCGCAGGTGGCCGGGTTGGTGGCCTCCTCCGGGATCCCGTTGACGCCCAAGGACTTGGCGAACGTCGACTCGCCCAGCGCGTCCATGTCGTACTTGTCGTTGCCGTTGGCGTCCAGGCCGTGCTGCACGACGTGCAGGTTCCTCAGCTTCGCTCCGGCACCCTCGGGCAGCTCGATGGTGCGGCTGTAGGACAGGTTGCCGTCGGCGTCGGCGACCGGCATGCGGTCGACGGCCAGACCACTCTTGGGGCTGGTGTCGCCCTTGGTGGTCAGCGAGATCATGACGTCGCCGTACATGGGCAGCCCCTCCTCGACGTTGACCTGGCCGTCGCCGTCCGCGTCAGCGGCCGAGGTCGGGCAGGTGAAGTCCTTGTCGTCGCTGAAGGACCCGTGGAAGTGCTGGGCATGCGGCGAGTTCGGCGTGAAGCCGGTGCCGTTGATCTTGATCGTCATGCTGTCCCCGTTGAGGGTGACCTGGGCGGTGGACTTCGAGCCGCTGTTGTTGCCCATGGTGTCGACCAGCGACATCGTGTAGGCCTCGTCAGCGCTCGCGCCGGTGGCCCCCGCAAAGATCAGGGCGCAGGTGGCGGGCGCGGCAAGCGCAAGCTTCGTCGTTGAACGCATTCGCTGTGCTCCTTCAGTTCAGTTCCGCGAGACCCGGTCTCTGAGCCCCTCGGGTGGTGCAGTGCCGAGGCGATTCGGTGCATATGTCCGTTTGGATTGGTCACGCGGACACCGCGACATGTCGAGGAAGTCGTCAGAGGATGTCGAGGACGCCGTCCCGGCCTCGTTCTGGGGGTGTCCGTGCACAGCGCGACCCAGCGCACCGCACCACGACCCGAGGAGCACCCCATGACCCGTTACCTGCTGGTGGTCGACTTCCAGTCCGGCCCCGACGACACCCCCATGGACCAGTGGGGGCCGGAGGAGGTGGCCGCCCACCTCGACTACTACCGCGCCCTCAACGCCGAGCTCGAGGCCAGCGGCGAGCTGCTCGAGACCACGATCCTCACCGGCCCCGACCTGGCCAAGGTCGTGCGCTCCGACGGCAGCACCTCGGTCGTCACCGACGGCCCCTTCCAGGAGATCAAGGAGTGGGTGGCGGGGTACCAGGTCGTCGACGTCGACTCCGAGGCCCGCGCGCTCGAGATCGCCGCCCGCGTCTCCGCCGTCCCCGGTCGCGGGGGCGTGCCCACCCAGCAGCCGATCCAGGTCCGCCGCGTCATGGACGACGGCCCCGGCGACGCAGCGGCGATGGACGACTTCCTCGCGACCGTCACCCACCACGACGGCTGAAGCAGCGCCCGGTGACCGACGAGCGCGAGGTCGAGGACCTGCTGCGCACCCTGGCGCCGCAGGTCCTCGGCGCGCTCGCCCGCCGCACCGGTGACTTCGACGCGTCCGAGGACGCGGTCCAGGAGGCCTTGCTCGTCGCCTCGCAGCGGTGGCCGCGCGACGGCATACCCGAACGCCCGCGGGGGTGGCTCCTGCAGACCGCCCAGCGCAAGCTCGTGGACCTGTGGCGCAGCGACGACGCGCGGCGACGTCGCGAGCGCCTGACCGCCACCCACGACGGCGGCGAGCAGCCGGGCGTCGTGCACCACGACGACACGTTGACGGTGCTCCTGCTCTGCTGCCACCCCTCGCTCACGCCGGCCTCGGCGATCGCGCTGACCCTGCGGGCGGTCGGGGGCCTCACGACGGCTCAGGTGGCCAGCGCCTTCCTCGTGCCGGAGGCGACGATGGCCCAGCGGATCAGCCGCGCCAAGGCGACGATCCGCGCGTCCGGCACCGCCTTCGGACCGCCGTCGCCCGAGGAGCTGCCGCAACGTCTCGGGTCGGTCCTGCACGTCCTCTACCTCGTGTTCAACGAGGGGTATGCAGCCAGTGCCGGGTCGAGCGTGCACCGCACCGACCTCACCGGCGAGGCGGTCCGGCTGACGAGGATGGCGCACCGGCTGCTGCCCGACGACCCGGAGGTGACGAGCCTGCTCGCCCTCATGCTGCTCACCGACGCGCGTCGACCTGCTCGCACCACTTCATCTGGGGACCTGGTGCCGTTGGCCGAGCAGGATCGCAGTCGCTGGGACGCGGCGATGATCAGGGAGGGCACGGCACTGCTCGACAGCACCCTCGGCTCAGGCCGTGGCCGGATCGGCGCCTACCAGCTGCAGGCCGCGATCGCCGCCGTGCACGACCGCGCAGCCACGGCGTCGGAGACGGACTGGGCCCAGATCCGCGCCCTCCAGGAGATGTTGGAGCGGCTCACCGGCAACCCGTTGGTCACCCTGTCGCGGGCCGTCTCCACCGCCAGGGTGGACGGGCCGCTGGCGGGTCTGGCGGTCCTCGACGAGCTCGGCGACCGGCTGGGGGACCACCACCGTGTCGAGGCGGTGCGGGGCCACCTCCTCGAGCTGGCCGGACGACTCGACGAGGCCGCGGCGGCATACCGGCTGGCCGCGGACCGGGCCACCAACCTCCAGGAGCAGCGGCACCTCGCAGCCGAGGCCACCCGCCTGCGCGGGCACTGACCTCACCCGAGGCGACTGGCTGCCCTCACGAGCTCGGCGACCTCGTCGGGGTGGGGGAAGACGTTGTTGTGCGAGCCCACGAGCACCTGGGACCTGCCTCCAGCGCCGGCCTTGGCGGCCAGCTGCTCCAACCACTCCGACGGCGCGAACGAGTCCGCCTCGCCGGCCGTCGTCGTCAGGGGCACCCGCAGCCGCGTGACGCGTTCCTCGGGTCGGTGCCGCAGCCCCGACAGGACCATGCGCACCACGTCGGTGCGCACGCGCGCGAGGTTCTTGAGGACGACGAGCTCGGTCGGCGGATCCTTGCGCCACGCGGTCAAACCCGCCGGCACGAGGTGGAGCAACCCCCGTTGCTTCGGCGTGAAGGTCGGCCCGGCCATGACGAGGCAGTCGATGCGACCGGTGTGCTGCAGGCCGAGCGCCACCTCGAGCGCCACCTGGGCCCCGGTCGAGTGGCCGAAGACGACCAACGGACCGTGCGGGGCGAGGCTGGTCCTGGCCAGCTCGGCGACCCACTGCTGGCCAGCAGTGGCAAGGCCCCGGATCGTGGGGCGCACACGCCGCCTGCGGCCGCGGAAGGCCAGGGCGTCGAAGACGACGACCTCCACCCCGCTCCCGGCCAGAGTGCGGGCCAGCGGCAGGAGGTAGCGCGGCAGCCCGAGCCCGGGGAAGACGACGACGCTGCCGGTCACCTCGACACCGTCGGGCGGCGAGAACCACAGGGACCGGACCGGGCCGGCGGCGAGCTCGTGCCAGCGCACGCCCTCGTCGACGGCGGACTCCGCCTCACGTGCAGTCACCGCTCCACCCCTCTCTCGGGTCACCCTTCCACAGGGGTCGCGGTGCAGACTGTGCGGGTGAGCAACGTCGAGAGCGCACCAGAGGAGACCGTCTGCGCCGACGGTCCACCGACGACGGACGTGGAGGTCCTCGAGCCCCGCGACGTCCCCCTCGGAGGGCCCCGCGCGATGACCGTGCGGCGCACCCTCCCCCAGCGCCAACGCTCCCTCATCGGCGCGTGGTGCTTCGCCGACCACTACGGCCCTGACGACGTCGCCGCGTCCGGCGGCATGGACGTCCCGCCCCACCCGCACACCGGCCTGCAGACCGTCAGCTGGCTGTTCGCGGGCGAGGTCGAGCACCGTGACAGCCTCGGCACCCACGCCGTGGTGCGCCCCGGCGAGCTCAACCTCATGACGGGCGGCCACGGCATCGCACACTCCGAGGTCTCCACCCCCGGCACGAAGGTCCTGCACGGTGCCCAGCTCTGGGTCGCCCTGCCGGACGCAGATCGCCACTCCCCCAAGGACTTCCAGCACTTCGTCCCCACCCCGGCCCGTATCGACGGGGCCACCGTCTCCGTCTTCCTCGGGTCGCTCGCCGGCCAGACCTCCCCCGTCGAGACGTTCACGCCGCTGCTCGGCGCCGAGGTGGTCCTCGACGCGGGGGCCACGGTCGAGCTCGGTCTCGACGCGGCATACGAGCACGGGGTGCTGGCGGACACCGACGGGTTCACCGTCGATGGCACGGACCTGGCACGCAGCGCCCTGGCCTACCTCCGTACGGGCCAGACGGTGCTGACGCTCACGAACCGCAGCGACGACCCGGCTCGGGCGCTGCTGCTGGGCGGGCCGCCGTTCGAGGAGGAGATCCTCATGTGGTGGAACTTCGTGGGCCGCAGCCACGAGGACATCGTCGCGGCCCGGGAGGAGTGGATGGCCCACGCCGAGCGGTTCGGCGAGGTGCAGGGGTATGCCGGCGAGGTCCAGCACCTGCCGGCGCCGACGCTGCCCGCAGTGCGGATCCGCCCACGCCGCAACGCCTCTCGCGCCCCCCAGGACTCGTGAGGCTGCCGACCCGCGGTCGTCCTGCACGCCCCAGGCTGGTCGTGGCCGCCGGTGTTGCGGCAGTCCTGGTGGTGGCTGTGACGGGCGCCTACGTCGCGAGCCCACGGACCGAGGGCCTGGCAGGAGAGTGGTCGGCACCGTCGAGCGACGGCAAGGTCGTGGCCGGGCGGGCGCTCGTCAGCGGTGGCAACGCCGCCCTCGACCTCCGGACCGGGAAGTCCGTCCGCCTCGGCTCCGTGGCGGGTGGTGCCGCCACCTACGCGGACGACCGGCTGATCGTGAGCAAGGACGGGCGCGTGGACTCCGTGCGCCTCGACGCCTCGGTGCGGTGGACCTGGCGTGCTCCCGCCGGCCACGTCGCCATCCCGCTGGCAGCCGCCGCAGGAAGCACGCTGGTCGCGGACTGTCCCGCCGGGGCCGGGAAGACGTGCCGGCTGGTCGGCCTCGACAGCGCCGGGAAGCCGGGCTGGGAGTCCACCGATGCGGGCCGACCCGTCGACCAGCCCGAGCCCTCCCTGCCGCGGATCCACGCCGAGTCGGTCGAGGGTGGCGGCGTGCTGCTCACCGACCCGGTGAGCGGACGGTCCACCCTCCAGCCGGGGACGTCGTTCACGGCTGTCCCCGACGGCCCGGTCGTCGTGCCCGTGCAGCAGGGCGGGCAGTGCGTCGTGTCGCTCTTCGCCTCGCCGGACCCGCTGTGGACCCAGGTCCTCGGCCCCTGCCCCGGCGGAAAGGTCCCCGAGGTCTCTGTGTCCGAGGGCGCCGTCCTGCTCTCCTGGCCGGGGCGCACCGAGCGCCTCGCGACCGACACGGGCGCCACCCTGCCTCGACCCACCACCACGCCGGTCCCCGAGGCCGTGGCGAGCAGCGACGGGCTCGTGGCCACGCGCCATACCGCTGCGTCGCTGCTCGACCCGCGCCGGTGGGGAGAGGACGACCACATCCTCGAGCTCCGGGACACCCGCTCCCGTGAGGTGCGGGCGCGACTGGTGACCGAGTCCCCGGTCACCGTGCTCCTGCTCGACCGCGATTCCCTCGTGGTCCGCGAAGAAGGACGAGTCGTGAGGTACACGCTCGAGGACTGACCGGGCACCACACCCGATCGGTCACACTGGTGTCATGAGCCCCGCGCCCGGCGACCGCACCGCCAACCGTCGACCGTTCCTCGTCCCGTTCCTGCTCGGCCTGTGCAGCCTCATCCTGGTCCGCGAGGGCCTGGACCGGTTCGCCCCCGACCTCAGCTACTGGATCGTCTTCATCGCCGGCCTGGCCGTGGGCTGGACGGTCTTCACCGTCGCCGAGCGCGTCATCGCCAAGCGCAACGCCACCAAGCAGGACGGCCTGCGGTGAGCGGCTCCACCCACAGCGCCCCGACCGGCCCGGTCCTCGTCACCGGCTGCTCCTCGGGGATCGGCGCCGCGACCGCCGACTTCCTCGTCAAGGCCGGCCACACGGTCTACGCCACCGCCCGCCGCCCCGAGACGCTCCGGTCGCTCGAGCTCGCCGGCGCCCGCACGCTCGCGCTCGACGTGACCTCCGAGGACTCGATGGCCGAGGCCGTCCGCGCGGTCGAGGACGAGCACGGCCGGGTCGGGGTCCTCGTCAACAACGCCGGGTACGGCGAGTACGGCACGATCGAGGAGGTCGAGCTCGACCGGGTGCGCACGATGTTCGAGACCAACGTCTTCGGGCTCTCCCGGATGACCCAGTTCGTGCTGCCCGGGATGCGCGAGGCCAAGGCCGGGCGGATCGTCAACATCGGCTCCATGGGTGGCCGCTTCACCTGGCCGGTCGGCGGGTACTACCACGCGACCAAGTACGCCGTGGAGGCCATCACCGACGCCCTGCGCAACGAGGTCCGCCCCTTCGGCATCCACGTCAGCCTCATCGAGCCCGGCCTGATCCGGACCCGCTTCGAGGAGACTGCCCTCACCTCCGACGCCGCGACCGTCGACGACTCCTCCCCGTATTCAGCGCTGCTGGCTGCCAGCGCGCAGGCCACCGCGGGCGGTTACTCGAACCCGCGCCTGGCTGCCGGCCCGGAGTCCGTGGCCCGTGCGGTGCTCAAGGCGATCGAGTCGAGCAACCCGAGGTCGCGCTACGTCATCACGCCCGCGGCCCGCGCCATGATCGCGGCACGCACGCTCGGTGGCGACCGGGTCTGGGACGGCATCGTGAAGCAGCAGTTCAAGGCCTGACCCGCAGACGAACCGGGACCACGCCCGGGGACGCGCCTAGACTTCCGGCGTGCAGTTCCTCAACGGTCTCCAGCCCCAGTTCGACCTGACGTACGACGACGTCTTCATGGTCCCGAGCCGCTCGGACGTCACGAGCCGCCTCGACGTGGACCTGTCGACCGCCGACGGCAGCGGGACGACGATCCCGCTCGTGGTCGCCAACATGACGGCGATCGCCGGCCGACGGATGGCCGAGACGGTCGCTCGTCGCGGCGGCATCACGGTCATCCCCCAGGACATCCCGGTCGACGTCGTCACCGAGGTGACCTCGTGGATCAAGAGCCGCCACCTGGTCCACGACACCCCGATCACGCTCTCGGCCCACGAGACGGCCGGCGCGGCGCTGGGCCTGCTGCCCAAACGCGCCCACGGCGCGGCCGTCGTCGTCGACGAGTCCGGCAAGCGACCGATCGGTGTCGTCACCGAGGCCGACCTCACCGGGGTCGACCGATTCACCCAGGTCGGCGAGGTGATGTCGGCGAACCCCGTGCTCGTCACCGACGGCACCGACCCCGAGGAGGCGTTCAACCTCCTCGCGACGACGCACCACCACGTCGCCCCGGTCGTCGACGACGCCGGCAACCTCGCCGGCATCATCACCCGCGCCGGCGCCCTGCGTGCCCGCCTCTACTCCCCCAACACCGACAGCCAGGGCCGCCTGCGCATCGCCGCCGCTGTCGGCATCAACGGTGACGTCGCCGCCAAGGCCACCGCGCTCCTCGACGCCGGCGTCGACCTGCTCGTCATGGACACCGCGCACGGCCACCAGGAGAAGATGCTCGACGCCCTCAAGGCCGTCCGGGCGCTCGACCCGCAGGTGCCCATCGCTGCGGGCAACGTCGTCTCCGCCGCCGGGGCCCGTGACCTCATCGAGGCCGGTGCCGACATCATCAAGGTCGGCGTCGGACCCGGCGCCATGTGCACGACCCGCATGATGACCGCGGTCGGTCGGCCTCAGTTCTCCGCCGTCCTCGAGTGCGCCGCCGAGGCCCGCAACCACGGCAAGCACGTCTGGGCCGACGGCGGGGTCCGCCACCCGCGCGACGTCGCCCTCGCGCTGGCCGCCGGCGCCTCGAACGTCATGGTCGGCTCGTGGTTCGCCGGCACGCTCGAGAGCCCCGGCGATCTCTACACCGACGAGCGCGGGCGCCGCTACAAGGAGTCCTTCGGGATGGCCTCGAGCCGCGCGGTCCGCAACCGGACGGCGACGGACACGGCATACGAACGAGCTCGCAAGGCCCTCTTCGAGGAAGGCATCTCCTCCGCGCGGATGTTCATCGACCCTGCCCGCCCCAGCGTCGAGGACGTCATCGACCAGATCGTGGCGGGGGTGCGTTCGAGCTTCACGTATGCCGGCGCCCGCACCATCGAGGAGTACGCCGAGCGCGCGATCGTCGGACTCCAGAGCACCGCGGGGTTCGCCGAGGGCCGACCGCTTCACACGTCCTGGTGAGCAAGGGATCCACCCGTGGTTGCCACAGTCACCCCGCTCTCGGCCCCTGTCGCGCCCGACGAGGCGCTGCGACGCATCGCGTTCCTGCTGGAGCGGGAGCGGGCGGGCTCCTACCGTGTCGAGGCGTTCCGCAAGGCCGTCGTCACGGTGCGCGAGACGCCTGAGGACGAGCTCGCCTCGCGTGCCGAGGAAGGCACCTTGCAGGACCTCGCCGGCATCGGGAAGTCGACCGCCGGCGTCATCGCGGAGGCAGTCGCCGGTGAGCTGCCCGCCTACCTGGACACGTTGCAGGACAAGGCGAAACCACTCGTCACCGGTGGCGAGCAGCTGTTCGCTTCCCTGCGCGGCGACTGCCACTCGCACTCGAGCTGGTCTGACGGTGGCAGCCCCATCGAGGAGATGGTCCTCACCGCCGTCGAGCTCGGCCACGAGTGGCTCGTCCTGACCGACCACTCGCCGCAGCTGCGCGTCGCGAACGGCCTGACCGCCGAGCGGCTGACCAAGCAGCTCAAGGTGGTCGACGCCGTGAACTCCTCACTGGGGGAAGGGTTCCGGCTCCTCAAGGGCATCGAGGTCGACATCCTCGACGACGGCGGGCTCGACCAGACCGACACGATGCTCGGTCAGCTCGACCTCGTCACGGCCAGCGTCCACTCCAAGCTCAAGATGAACGCTGCGCCCATGACGAAGCGGATGGTTGCCGCCGTCTCCAACCCCCGGGTCAACGTCCTCGGCCACTGCACCGGCCGCCTCGTCGAGGGCAGCCGCGGGACCCGGCCCCAGTCCGAGTTCGACGCCCGCGCCGTCTTCGAGGCCTGCGCCGAGCACGGGACCGCCGTCGAGATCAACAGCCGCCCCGAACGCCAGGACCCTCCTGACGACCTGCTCCTGATGGCCTTGGAGATCGGGTGCCTGTTCGCCGTCGACTCCGACGCGCACGCTCCGGGCCAGCTCGAGATGAAGGCCTACGGCTGCGAGCGCGCAGAGCGCCTCGGCGTCCCGGCCGACCGGATCGTCACGACGTGGGACGTCGACCGGCTGCTTGCGTGGACCCGAGGAGAGGCGTGAGCAGCCCCCGCATCACGGTCGACGAGTCGATGGGTGTCGCGCCCTACGAGCAGGTCCGTGACCAGTTCGCCGACCTCATCGCCTCCGGCGAGCTCGCCGAGGGCGACAAGCTCCCCACGGTGCGCGGCCTGGCCGCCGACCTCGTCCTCGCTCCGGGCACCGTCGCCCGCGCCTACAAGGAGCTCGAGGCCCAGGGCCTGGTCGTCTCGCGCAGCCGGGCCGGCACGGTCGTGGCACCGCGCGCCCAGTCGGTGGAGATCGCCCTGCGGCACCTCGCCGACTCGTTGGTGCAGCGGGCGGTCGAAGCAGGCGTGGACGACGCAGCGGTGCTGTCGATCGTCCGCGCGGCGCTCGGCGACGTGCGCCGCTGACCGGGCCGAACGCCATACCGACGAACGGTCCGGACGTCCGCCCTGAGCACGATTCCGGCCCGCGGTGACCCCGTTTTGGAGTTCACGGCATTCAACCCCTATGCTTTCCGAGTCCTCGACGGATCCGAGCTGCTGCTCGCTAGCGGCGAGGGACCGTTCGTACGGTCCCCATCGTCTAGCGGCCCAGGACCCCGCCCTTTCACGGCGGTAGCACGGGTTCGAATCCCGTTGGGGATACGCACCACCAGCATCATCAAGGCCCCGTAGCGCAGTTGGTTAGCGCGCCGCCCTGTCACGGCGGAGGTCGCCGGTTCGAGCCCGGTCGGGGTCGCTCGAGAAACAAGAAGGCCCACACGAGAGTGTGGGCCTTCTTGCGTTGCTCGTCCGTCAGCTGCTGACGGAGATGATGACCTTGCCGCGCACGTGGCCACCGGCGCTCGTGGTGAACGCATCGGCGGTCTGCTCGAGCGGGAAGACGTCGGCGACGGGGACCGTCAGCTTGCCGGCGTCAGCGAGGTCGGCCAGAGCCGCGAGGTCGTCCGGGTTGGGGCGCACCCACAGGTACAGCCCACCGTCCTCCTGGACCTCCGCCTCGACGATGGAGCCGTGGCGGCCGCCGTCCGCGAGGACCGCCTTCGTCGTGTCGCGCACGCCACCGACGAAGTCCGCGACGACGTCGACACCCTCGGGCGCGAGCTCCCGCACGCGCTCGGCCAGCCCGTCGCCATACGTCACCGGCTCGGCACCCAGCTCGCGCAGGAAGTCGTGGTTCTTCTCGCTCGCCGTGCCGATCACGCGCGCCCCGAAGGACTTCGCGATCTGGACCGCGAGGATGCCGACGCCACCGGCTGCAGCGTGGACGAGGACCGTGTCCCCGGACTTCGTGCCGAGCCGCGTGAGTAGCTGGTATGCCGTGAGACCGGCGAGCGGGAGGCCAGCGGCCTGGTGCCAGTCAAGGGCCTTCGGCTTCTTCGCGACGGTGCGCGCAGGGGCGGTGACGAGCTCGGCGTAGGTGCCGCCCTTGACCCAGTCCTTGCGGGCGTAGGCGATGACCTCGTCGCCGACCTCGAACTCGGGGGTGTCGAAGCCGACGGCCTCGACGACGCCGGAGACGTCCCAGCCGGGGATGGCGGGGAGCTCGACGTTCATCATCGGGTCGAGGTAGCCCGCCACGATCTTCCAGTCGACGGGGTTGACCGACGCGCTCTTCACGCGGATCAGGACCTCTCCCGGGCCGACCTTGGGCTCAGGGACGTCGGAGAGGGTGAGGACGCTGGGGTCGCCGTACTCGGCGTAGGTGATGGCCTTCATGCACTCGTCAACGGGCCTCCACGGGCCGCCATTCCGCGCGGACACCTCGATGTGAGGAGCATCGCCCTGATCGGCTATCATCGTGCCGTCGCGACGGTCCGCCACGGGCTCAGGCCCACAAGGATCGCCGCGAACTGCATGTCCAGCCCCACCCCAGCACCACCCAGGCCAGGTAGCTCAGTTGGTACGAGCGTCCGACTGAAAATCGGAAGGTCGGCGGTTCGACCCCGCCCCTGGCCACCACAGAAGCCGCTGTCACCCTCCAGGGTGACGGCGGCTTCGTCGTTCGTGCGGCAGGGGACGTCAGGAGTCGCGGCCGCAGCCGACGTTCCGGCCCTCCCACCACGTCCCGGCGACGAGCACGAACAACCGCGTCGACGACGAGATGTCGCACCCCGCCGGAGGGGGGCCGCCGTCGAAGGCGATCAGCGGCACGAAGTCGTGCCCGTCGACCGGCGAGGTCCGGACGGTCGTCACGCCGAAGGTCCGTGAGCCGTCGGACGCCTCACGCATCTCGCAGAGGGTGACGGCCGCGTCCCTCAGCCCCTCGGCGTCCTTGCGCAGGATCCTGCTGGCACCCGCCACCGTCGCGTCATCGCAGGGTGCCGGTGGTGCGGTCGCTGCACCACCAGCGCCGGAGGTCGGCGTAGGCGTCACCGCCGCCGTCGTCGCCGTCGTCGCCGCCGCCGTCGTGTCGACGCCACTGCAGCCGCACAGCAGGGCAACCAAGCCACCCACCCAGAACCCTGAGGACGTTGTCGCTCGCATGGTCACCCCCGGATCACCTGTCCTGCCGATCCGAGCGTGACACATCCAGACGCCGCAGGGCCCGCGGCAGTCGCGACAGCGGCAGCCGGGGACGCTCAGGCGGGGTCGGGCTGCAGCTCGGCACGCAGGGCGGCGAGGTCGTCCCTCAAGGCGACGGGCGGGGGCGAGCCGGCGGCAATGGCGTCGTCGAGCGCCAGCTCGATCTGACGTGCCAGGCGGGACGCCTCCGCATACCCGAACGTCCCCGCAGCACCGGCCACGGCGTGGGCGACGGCCCGTCCGCTCTCGACGTCCTCGGGAGAGGCACCGTCCGCGAGCGCCGGCTCGATCTGGTCGGTCCGCGCCAGGTTCGTCGTGCGGGCGCGCTCACGCATCCGCGCGAACATCTCTTCCTCGGTCATGCGGTCCACCCCAGCAAGGTGCTCAGCTGCGCAGGCAGGGTCATCGGGTCGAACGGCTTGGCCAGCACGCCCACGACCGGCAGCCCCGACTTCTGGGCGTCCTCGGCGGCCTGGGCCTTGGCCGTCAGCAGCACGACGGGGATGTGGCTGATCGCGGGGTCCTGCGACATCAGGATCGCGGCGGTCGAGCCGTCCATGCCCGGCATCATCACGTCCATCACCACAGCGTCCGGGAGCTCGCGGGCGCAGCGGTCGAGGGCCTCCTGGCCGCCGGTGGCGGTGGTGACCTCCCAGCCCCCGACCATCGAGAGGCTCATCTCGGCCACCTCGAGGATGAGCTCGTCGTCGTCGACCACCAGGACCCGTCGCGGGCCACCGGGAGACGGCGCGGGACTCATGAGAGCGGAGGGAGAGATCCCCCGGGTCGGCGCGGCATGACGACATAGTGCATCAACCCGAGGCCGACCGGGGCAACTGCACGCAACATCCTGTCCGTAGGGCCGATCGACGGCTCGCCTCTACGGGCTGACCCGCTACCCGGAGTCCCCGCAAACAGGACATACGCGACTGCGGGGTCGATAGCCTCACCCTCGTTGGTCACAGTCACGGATGACAGACCACGCACCCATAGGAGCGACATGTCGGTGGCAGGGGAAGGACCCTTCACCCAGTGGTCCGAGCGCCCCGTCCTCGTCCAACCCGAGGGCGAGGCCCTGGCCCACCGTCTCGGCGTGGCCGTCTACGTGGCCGAGCCGGGCATCGACGGCCGATGGCTCTACGTCAGCCCGGCCGTCACCGCCATGACCGGTCTCACCCCCGAGGAGTTGATCGCGCAGCCGGAGCTCTGGTGGGCCAACGTCCACCCCGACGACCGGGACGAGGCCGTCGCCAAGGAGCTGCAGCTGCACCTCGAGGGTCGCGTCCGCTTCGAGTACCGCATGATCCGCCCCGACGGACGCATCGTCTGGCTCGTCGACGACTCGGCCATGGCCCGCACCACCGAGGGCCTCATCCTCCAGGACGGCTTCGTCGTCGACATCACCGAGCAGAAGCGCGCCGAGCTCATGCTGGCGACGCAGGCCGAGCTCGTCGAGGCGGTGGCCGGCCCCGCGGACCTCGTCGACGTGCTCGCCGGGCTGGCGAGCGGGGTGATGGGTATGGCGTCCGCGGTGCGCTGCACGATCACCGTCCACGGCCTGCCGCCGATCGTCCACCCCATGCACGTCGTCGACGATCCCGGTGCCCAGGACGGCGAGGCCGGTCCTCAGGGCGCCGGCTCGAAAAGCCCCACCACCGTCACCGCCCCGGTCATCGCCCCCGACGGCACCCACCTCGGCTGCCTCTCCGTGCACTACGCACCGCACACCCACCCGCCGGAGTCGGACCTCGGCCTTCCCGACTGGGCGGCCCACCTCGCCGCGCTCGCCGTCACCCGGACCCGCGAGCGCGAGCGCGCCGCCACGTCGCACGCCCTCCTCGCAGCGACCCTGGAGTCGACGGTCGACGGCATCCTCGTCGTCGACCGCGACGGGCACATCGTCGGGCACAACGCCCGGTTCCTCTCCATGTGGCGCATCGATCCCGAGGTGATGGCTGCCGGCGACGACAGCCAGGTCATCGCGTTCGTGCTCGAGCAGCTGGTAGACCCCGACGGCTTCGTCAACGGCGTGCGTGACCTCTACGACCACCCCGAGCAGACCAGCTTCGACGAGCTCGTCTTCCACGACGGCCGCATCTACGAGCGCTACTCCCAGCCCCAGCGGGTCGACGGCAGGACGATGGGACGGGTCTGGAGCTTCCGGGACGTCAGCGACGAGCGCCGTCTCCAGGCCGACCTGCGGCACAGCGAAGCGAACCTCGACATGCTCGTCGGCCAGGTCCGCGACTACGCCATCCTCAACCTCGACGCGCACGGCCACGTCATCACCTGGACCGAGGGCGCGGTACGCATCCACGGCTTCACCGAGTCCCAGATCCTCGGACGCTCGCACGCTGCCTTCTACCCACCCGAGGACCTCGAGGCGGGACGCCCGTGGCAGCTGCTCGAGCAGGCCCGCGCCGAGGGCCGGGCCACGGACGAGGGCTGGCGCGTGCGCCAGGACGGCTCCCGCTTCTGGGCCAGCGTCGTGCTCACCGCCCTGCGCGACGAGACCGGAGCCCTGCGCGGCTTCGGCAAGGTCACCCAGGACATCACCGAACGCCACGAGGCCGAGCTCGCCCTGGCGCGCCAGGCCCGCACACTCGAGCTGCTCGGCACCGTGGCGACCGCCTCCAACGGCGCCTCCGGCGTCGAGGACGCCCTCATGGCGGCGCTGGAGGCCTTCTGCGGGTACGGCGGCTGGCAGCTCGCGCACGCCTACCTCGCCGACCACGACACCGGGGTCCTCCAGCACTCCGAGTGGTACGCCACCGGGACCTGCTGCCCCGACTTCCGGGCCAGGACCGAGGCCTTGCCCGTGTCCGAGCTGGGGCTGCCCCGCACCGTGTTCGAGCAGGCCAAGCCGCAGTGGATCGACCGCCTGGACGAGCGGGCCCAGAAGGGGCGCGCCGTCGAGGGCACCAAGGCCGGGCTCGTGTCGGGGTGCGCGTTCCCGCTGATGATCCGCGAGGAGCCCGTCGGCGTCCTGGAGTTCTTCAGCACCGAGATGCGCGAGCTGGACAGCGCAACCATCCAGATCATGCGCCACCTCGGCACCCAGCTCGGCCGCGTCGTCGAGCGAGCCCGCGCGGAACACCACCTCGGTCGGCACGCCCGCGAGCTGCGTCGCCTCTCCAAGCGCCTCGAGACGGTGCTCAACTCCGCCGGTGAAGGCATCTACGGCGTCGACGACGACGACCACGTGACCTTCATCAACGAGGCCGGCGCCGCCCTGGTGGGTCGTCGCCGCGACGAGATCATCGGACAGCTCGTCGACGCCGTGCTCCCGGCCGAGGTGGACACCACGCCACGGCGCCTCCCGGCTGGGACCCAGCCCGGCGCCATACGTCCGGTCCCGACCACACCCACGCAGCCGCCGGACGGCGCGCCCGTGCCCCAGGCCACGCGGGTGGTGGGTCGGCACACGCGCGCCGACGGCACGTCGTTCGACTCCGAGTGGATCTCCGCCCCCATCGTCACCGAAGGGGTGGAGAGCGGCGCCGTCGTCGTGTTCCGCGACGTGAGCGAGCAGCGCGCCGTCGAGCGCATGAAGGACCAGTTCCTCGCGGTGGTGAGCCACGAGCTGCGTACGCCGCTCACCTCCATCCGGGGCGCCCTCGGGCTGCTCGGTGGCGGGGCCGCCGGCGAGCTGCCCGTCGCGGCCGGGCGGATGGTGGACCTGGCCACGGTGAGCACCAACCGGCTGATCCGCCTCGTCACCGACATCCTCGACATCGAGCGCCTCGCCGCGGGCCAGATGACGCTCTACCCGCAGCACGTGGACACGGGGACGGTCGTGACGGCCTGCGTCCAGGACACCGCAGCCGTCGTGGCCGAGCGACGGGTGAGGGTCGTCGTCGACGGCGAGCCGGCCCAGGTGGTGGCCGACCCGGACCGGGCCATCCAGGTGCTCACCAACCTCATCACCAACGCCGTGAAGTTCTCCGAGCCCGGCTCCGTCGTCGAGGTCAGCACCAGGACGTCCGGTCGCCACGTCACCTTCGCGGTGCGCGACCACGGACCCGGTGTGCCCGGCGACCAGCTCCAGGTCATCTTCGAGCCGTTCCGGCAGGCCGACGCCTCCGACACCCGTCGCCACGGCGGCACCGGGCTGGGGCTCGCGATCTGCCGCGGGCTGGTGGAGCAGCACGGAGGCCAGATCTGGGGCGAGAACCACCCCGAGGGCGGCGCACTGTTCTCGTTCACCCTCCCCCTGGCACCAACCGAAGAGATGATTTCCAGCGTTTGAGCCCGCTTGACCACCATTGATGCATGAAGATCGTCGTGTGCAGCACGAAGCCCTCGCCGACCTGGACGCCAGTGACCTGAGTCGCTGGCTGGTGCAGGCCTCCCCGGACGGCCTGTGGGTCTTCGACGAGCGCGGCACCACGATCTTCGCGAACGGCCGGCTCGGCCAGCTCCTGGGGCGGACGCCGGAACAGATGCGAGGGCTGTCGGTCTTCGACTGCATCGACGAGCAGGGCAAGGAGGACTTCGCCCGGCACCTCCAGGTGCTCGCGACCTCACGCACACCCGGGAGCAACCTCGAGTGCCGCCTCCTCCGCGGCGACGGCAGCGACATCTGGGCCCTGGTGAGCCACACGCCGATCAAGGACGACGAGGGCGACCACGTCGGCTGGCTGCACCGCGTCACCGAGTACAGCGAGCAGCGTCGGCTCATCGACACCCTCCAGCACCGTGAGCAGCAGCTCGCCGAGGCGCAACGCATCGCCAAGATCGGCAGCTGGGACTGGGACCTGGTCACCGACGAGGTGACCTGGTCCGACGAGCTCTACCGCATCTACGGGGTCGACCCCGCCGAGGTGCCGGTGCCCAGCGTCGAGGCCTTCTTCGCCATCCTGCACCCCGACGACCGCGAGACCGTGGGGGGCATCGTCGACGCGGCGATCGCCCGGGACGAACCGCTGGAGTTCGACTGCCGGATCGTCCAGCGCGACGGCTCGTTCCTGTGGATCCGCGGACGGGGTCAAGTCAGCCGGGACCGGCACGGGGGGGCGGTGCGCCTCGGCGGCACCTCCCAGGACGTGACGGCCACCAAGGACGCCGAGCAGGCTCTCGCGCTGCTCTCGGCCATGGCCACGACGGCCAACCAGGCCAACAGGCTGGTCGACGTCGTCCCCACGATCATCGCCGACGTCGCCACCCACACGGGCTGGCGACCCGTCGCCGGCTGGATGGTCGACGTCGACGGCACCCTCCAGGCGGTCGAGGGCGAGGTCCGACCGGTCGACGACCACGACCGCGACGAGTCGCTGCGCCTCGCGCTCCAGGCCGTGCAGACCCGTGTCCCCGCCGTCGGGAGGACCAGCGAGGGCACCACCCTGGTTGCGGCCCCGATCGTGGCCGAGGAGCGGGCCGCCTGCGTCATCGTCATGGACAGCCGGGTCTCCACCCCGCCCACCGACAGCGACGCGGTCACGATCGGCCAGGCGACGGCGCTGTTCGCCCGCGTCGCCGAGCGCGAGTGGACCCGGGAGCGGCTCGCGGCCGCCCGCGACGACGCCATGGCAGCCTCGGTGGCCAAGTCGCAGTTCCTCGCGACGATGAGCCACGAGATCCGCACGCCGCTCAACGGCGTCATCGGCCTGTCCGAGCTGCTCAACCGCACCGAGCTCACCGAGCGCCAGCGCCGGTTGACCGACGGCATCGACAACGCCGGCCGCCAGCTGCTGGCCCTCGTCAACGACATCCTCGACCTGTCCAAGATCGAGGCCGGCCGCCTCGAGCTGGAGCAGGTCGACTTCGACCCGCGGACGGTCATCGAGCAGAGCAGCACGGTCGTCGCCGAGCAAGCGCGACGAAAGTCGCTCGAGCTCGTCGTGTCGTGCCAGCCGGACCTGCCGATGGCCGTGTGCGGCGACCCCGTCCGCTTCGGCCAGGTCATCGCCAACCTCACCTCCAACGCCGTGAAGTTCACCGCCAACGGTGAGGTCGTCGTCCGGGCGTCGCTCGAGCAGGACGCCCCCGACGGCTCGGTGGTCCTGCGCGTGGAGGTGACCGACACCGGGTACGGCATGACGCCCGAGGTCCAGGACCGCTTGTTCACGGCCTTCTCCCAGGGCGATGCGTCGACCACCCGCGAGTACGGCGGCACGGGTCTCGGGCTCGCCATCTGCAAACAGATCGTCGCCGCCATGGGTGGCGAGATCGGGGTCAGCAGCGCCCGCGGACGGGGCAGCACGTTCTGGTTCACCGCCCCGTTCTCCCCTGCGACGAACCTGCCGGTCCCCGCCTCGATCGGGACGGCGATCGTGTCGGGTCTGCGGGTCCTGGTCATCGACGACAACGAGACCAACCGCTTCATCCTCGAGGAGCAGCTCGGCGCCTGGAAGGTCGACACCTCCTTGGCCGCTTCGGGCGTCGAGGGACTCAGCGCCCTCGACGAGGCCAAGCGCAACGGTGCTCCGTTCGACGTGGTGCTGCTCGACTACCTCATGCCAGGCGTGAACGGCGAGCAGTTCGCCCGCATGGTGCGTGGCGACGGCCGCTTCGCCGACACCCGCATCATCCTGCTCACCTCCTCGATGGACCTGAACTCGACGACGCTCAACGACGCCGGCATCGACCTGGCCCTCACCAAGCCCGTGTTCGCCTCCAGCCTCTTCGACAGCCTGGCGACGGTGGCCGCCTCGGCACCTTCCTCGGGGTCGGCCAACGCCGTGCGCGCCGCGCCGAACGTGCCCTCGCCGACCGGCCCGTCCGGACGGCTCGGCCGCGTCCTCGTGGTGGAGGACAACCCCGTGAACCAGATGGTCGCCGTGGGCATTCTCGAGAGCCTCGGGTATGCAGCCTCCGTCGCCGAGAACGGCGTGGTCGGGGTCGCGTGTTTCATGGCCGAGCCCGACGGGTTCGACGCCATCCTCATGGACTGCCAGATGCCCCAGATGGACGGCTACGAGGCCACCCGGGCGATCCGGGCCCAGGAAGTCCCCGGCTCTCGCATCCCGATCGTCGCGATGACCGCCGCCGCGATCGCCGGCGAGCGCGAGCGCTGCCTGTTGGCGGGGATGGACGACTTCCTGACCAAGCCGGTCGACGTCGCCCTGCTGCGCTCCACCCTGGCCACCTGGGTCCCGGCGCGTGCGGACTCCAGGGACGAGCCGGACTCCGCGGGTGTCCTCACCCTCCCCGAGCTCATCGACGACCACGCCGAGGTGCTCGACCGCGACCGCCTCGAGGAGCTGCTCGACCTCGAACCGGGTGACCCGTCGATGCTGCTGCGCTTCATCGACCGGTTCGGCACCGGCTCCGAGCAGACGATGCAGGCCCTGCGGCAGGCCCGCGACACCGGTGAGGCCGAGCAGATGGGTCGAGCGGCCCACAGCCTCAAGGGGAGCTCGGCCAACCTCGGCGCCACGGCGCTGGCGGCCCTGTGCAAGGAGGTCGAGGACCTCGGCGACGAGGGCCGGCTCGTCGACGACCAGGTGCTCGACTGCCTGGCCAGGGAGCGCGACCGCGCCGTGTCCGCCCTCGAGGGCCTCGCCGCAGCCCTGCGCTCCCACGACTGACCGACAGCCCCCTGAACGCCGCAGCCCTCCACCACGGGCCTGAGGACACGCAGGCGGGTGGTGGAGGGCGGGCAGTACGTGGGTCCGGGGTCGACCGCGGGAGGTGATGGTCCTCGGGAGCGGGTCAGGGAGTGGACCCGCAGAGCGTTGGCGCTCGGTCAGACGGCTTCGACGTCCCAGCGCTGGGCCGGGGCGGCGAGGTAGCCACCGGTGCGGGCACCGAGGGCCAGGCGGCGACGCAGCTCGCTCATGAGCTCGTCGTTCGACGCGAGGAGCAGCGTCTCGGTGGGGTTCATCGGCGCCATGACGTGCAGGCCGCAGCCCTCGGCTGCGCGCAGGACGATCTCGCGCACCGGCATGGAGAAGGCCCGGGCGAGGGCGAGGATGTCGTCGGTGTCGGGCGAGCCTGCCAGGACGTGGGAGTCCAGGATCGTGGCGATGGTCCACTCGTCGATCCCGGTGCGCTCGGCGAGCACGGCACGGTTCCAGCCGAGCAGGCTCATCTGGTCCTGGACGAAGACACCGAGGCTGTTGATCACTGCGGACTCCCTAGAAATCACGTGCGTAAGTTATGACCTCATCGAACACGGTGCGGGGATGTCGGGGGTATGCACTTTGCCAATACTTGAACAGGATGTCGTCCGTTCGGCCCAGCACCTCTAGTCCGTCCTCGGAACGGCGTCATCCGAAGCGCCCGCGACGCCTTCGCCCGGCTCGCCCGGCTCGCCCGGCTCGCCCGGCTCGTCCGGCTCGCCCCGGTTTGCCCCGGGAGTGCGCGAGAACCGGGGCACGGATCCCGGCTGGACCGGCTCACCGGGCCGTGCCACATACGTGTGGCGCGCGACGAGGTGTGGGTCGTGGCGGGCCTCCTCGAGGGTGAGCACGGGTGCCACGCAGGCGTCGAGACCCGCGAACACCCCGGTCCACTCGTCCTGGGTCCGGGTCGCGAACCGCTCGGCGAGCACCGCACTGGTGCGGCTCCACCCGGCGGGGTCGAGCTGGGCCCCCAGGAGGTCGGCAGGCTCGAGCCCGAGGCCGGTCAGCAGCCGCGCGTAGAACACCGGCTCGATCGCGCCGACGGCCATCCAGCGGTCGTCGAGGGTGCGGTAGCAGCGGTAGAACGGCGCCCCTCCGTCGAACAGGTTCTCCCCACGAGGCCTCGACCAGCCACCACCGGCCACGAGCGACTGCTGCATGGCCGTCATGGCAGCCACTCCGTCGACGATGGCCGCGTCGACGACCTGCCCCTCCCCCGTGGCACGCGCGTGCAGCACGCCGGCGAGCACCCCGAAGGCCAGCAGCGACCCGCCGCCACCGAAGTCCCCGAGCAGGTTCAGCGGTGGCACCGGCCGTCCGCCCTCGCCCGTGAACGCGTCGAGGACACCGCTGACCGCGAGGTAGGTGATGTCGTGGCCGGCCAGCGCTGCATACGGGCCGTCCTGGCCCCATCCCGTCATCCGCCCGTAGACGAGACGAGGGTTGCGCGCGAGGGCGACGTCCGGCCCGAGCCCGAGCCGCTCGGCGACGCCGGGCCGGAACCCCTCCAGGAGCACGTCGCTGCGCTCGACGAGACCCAGCACCTCGTCCCGGCCGTGCCCGGACTTGAGGTCAAGGACCATCGAACGGCGACCGCGCAGGAGCACCGCGTGGGTGCCACTGAGGTCCTCACCCGGCCGGTCGACGCGCACGACGTCCGCGCCGAGGTCGGCCAGCAGCATCGCCGCGAAGGGCACGGGACCGATCCCTCCGACCTCGACCACGGACACGTCCGTGAGCGGTCCACGACGGGCACCGGCGAGATCCTGGTCAGGCATGACCGCAACGTACCGTCGCGGACGCGCCTGGAGGTCGCGACCGGGGTGGTGCCGGTCCGGGTCCGTTCGACGGACCCGGACCACACCGGCCTTCCCGAGCCGGTGCTGACCTCACCCGGAGGTGAGCGGTGATGGAGAGCGGCTGTCTTTCCGGCGCCCGGGCCCTGCCCCCGGACGGCGGCCAGCGGCTCAGATCACGTCAGAGAGAAGAGCGCGAACCTCGGCCTCCCGGTAGCGGCGGTGACCGCCGAGCGTGCGGATCGAGTTCAGCTTTCCGGCCTTGGCCCAACGGGTGACCGTCTTGGGGTCGACGCGGAACAGCGACGCGACTTCAGCGGGGGTGAGCAGCTTCTCAACCTCGGTGGTGCGAGTAACCATGATTTCTCCTCGTGCAGGGGACGTCTCTCCATAATCGGACAACCCGCCCCCTTTGGGAACATTCCATACGGGTCATCCCCCATGGCCCGTTGGGACTAGTCACCCGACCAGCAGGTGGTCGGGAATACGCTGGGGTGGGCGCGAGACCCGCGCCGCCCCCGTCCCGTCCCGCGCCCCACCGAGCTCCAGGAGTCACCACCGTGACCACGTCCTCGTCGCCCTCGCCCTCCACCCCGCTGCCTGCCACGACCCCGGCCACCTCGGCCGCCTCGATGGCCGAGCACGAGCAGGTCGTGTTCTGCCACGACCGCGCCACCGGGCTGCGCGCCATCATCGGCATCTACAGCACCGCCCTCGGCCCGGCCCTCGGCGGGACGCGCTTCTACCCGTACGCCAGCGAGGAGGCCGCCCTCGCCGACGTCCTGCGCCTCTCGCGCGGCATGGCCTACAAGAACGCCGTGGCCGGGCTCGACCTCGGCGGCGGCAAGGCCGTCATCATCGGCGACCCGGCGACCGACAAGACCCCCGAGCTGCTGCGGGCCTACGGCCGCTTCGTCGAGAGCCTCGGAGGCCGCTACGTCACGGCCTGCGACGTGGGCACCTACGTCGCCGACATGGACGTCGTGAGCGAGACCACGCGGTTCGCGACCGGCCGGTCCGAGGCCAACGGCGGGGCGGGCGACTCCTCCGTCCTCACCGCGTACGGCGTGTTCCAGGGCATGCGCGCGTGCGCGCAGCACCTGTGGGGCGAGCCGACGCTCAAGGGCCGCACCGTCGGCATCGCCGGCGTCGGCAAGGTCGGCCGCATCCTCACCGGTCACCTGCTCGAGGACGGCGCCCACGTCGTCGTCACCGACGTCAACGAGCAGGCCGTGGCCGCCCTCAAGGCCGCCCACCCCGAGATCGACGTAGTCGCCGAGACCGCCGCCTTGGTCCGCGCGGACCTCGACGTCTACGCCCCGTGCGCGCTCGGTGGAGCGCTCGACGAGCAGACCGTCGCGTCCCTGCGCGCGACCGTCGTCTGCGGCGGGGCCAACAACCAGCTGGTCACCGAAGGCCCGGGCGGCACCGCCGACCAGCTCAAGGCCCGCGGCATCACCTACGCCCCCGACTTCCTCGTCAACGCCGGCGGCGTCATCCAGGTCAGTGACGAGCTGCACGGGTTCGACTTCGAGCGCGCCAAGAAGGGCGCGACGGCGATCTTCGACCACACCCTCGAGGTGCTCGAGACGGCGACGGCCCGCGACATCACCCCCGCCGCCGCAGCCGACCACATCGCCGAGGAGCGGATGGCCGCGAAGGCGGCCGGCGGGATCTGGCTTCCGGCCGGCTGAGGACGCAGGTATGGCGCCGCGGTCCCGACCGGCGGCGCCATACCGCTCCTGGGGGGTGCTCGGTGAATGCTTCGGCGTCCGTCCCGCGGGAGTCCTGCCGCCAAACTTGCCACGCTCATGTAGCGTTGGGCCCACGACATATACACGATTCCCGGGACCGCTCCGCGGAGTCGAGCCGTCATCACGATGACTCGACCCGAGCGATGCCGTCCCGGCAGACGCATGAGGGGGTCACGCCATGGGGCGCGGCCGGGCCAAGGCCAAGCAGACGAAGGTCGCTCGGGAGCTGAAGTACTTCTCCCCGAACACCGACTTGAGTGCGCTTGAGCGAGAACTGCACGGGTCTTCCTACGCGGAGCCGGAGCGAACCTCCGACACCTCCGAGGGCGAGGACGAGTACGACGAGTACGGAAAGTGGGCTTCGGGCCAAGGTTGACCCGAGGACCTGACTGACCACACCACCTCATGCGCGGGCCTCGGTTCGTGTGTCATCACCGCCGCACCACGGCACGTCGTCATGGCGTCGTGCCGTGGCGCATGAGTGTTGGCATCCGGATGGGCCTACGCTCGCGGCATGAGCACTGACACGGGCGCGCACACCCAGCCCGACGCGCGCGAGCAGACGCGTCGTCTCGGGGTCGAGACCACCGGCATCGAGATCATCGACGAGGCCGACCGCACCGCAAGGCCCTCGGACCTCTTCTGGCCGTGGTTCGCGGCCAACGTCTCCGTGTTCGGGCTGTCCTACGCGGGGTTCGTCCTCGGGTTCGGCATCTCGTTCTGGCAGGCGTTCGTCGTCACCGTCGTCGGGGTCGTCGTGTCCTTCGCCCTCTGCGGCGTCATCGCCATCGCCGGCAAGCGCGGGTCCGCCCCGACCATGGTGCTGTCGCGCGCCGCGTTCGGCGTGACCGGCCAGAAGGTGCCGGGCGTCATGTCTTGGCTGACCTCGATCGGCTGGGAGACGTTCCTGGTCATCACGGCCACCCTGGCGACCGCCACGATCTTCACCCAGCTCGGGTGGAGCGGCGGCACCGCGACCAAGATCGTCGCGAGCCTGGTCACCGCGGCCCTCGTCGTCGCGGCCTCGGTCGCCGGCTACCACGTGATCATGCGGCTCCAGTCCTGGCTCACCTGGATCACCGGCGCCGTGAGCATCGTCTACGTCGCCCTCACCGTCGGCGACGTCGACTGGGACACCGTCTCCGCGATCCCCTCCGGGTCCACCCAGCAGGTGGTGGGAGCACTCGTCCTCGTGATGACCGGCTTCGGCCTCGGGTGGATCAACATCGCCGCCGACTGGTCGCGCTACCAGCGTCGCGACGCGTCCGGCGCCTCGATCGTCGGCTGGAACACCTTCGGCGGCGCCCTCGCCCCCATCCTGCTCGTCGTCTTCGGCCTGGCCCTGGCGGGGTCCGACCAGAAGCTCCGTGACGGGATCCAGTCCGACCCCGTCGGGACGCTGGCCACCATCCTGCCCACGTGGTTCCTCGTGCCGTTCCTGCTCGCGGCGATCCTGGCCCTGGTGAGCGGCGCCGTCCTCGGCATCTACTCCTCGGGCCTGACGCTGCTCTCGCTCGGCGTGAAGATCTCCCGCCCCAAGGCCGCCTTCGTGGACGGCGTCATCCTCACCCTCGGCACGATCTACGTCGTCTTCTTCGCCGACAGCTTCATCAACCCGTTCCAGTCGTTCCTCATCACCCTCGGCGTCCCGCTCGCCTCCTGGGCGGGGATCATGATCGCCGACATCGTCCTGCGCAGGCGCGACTACGACGAGCAGGCGCTGTTCGACCCGCGCGGCCGCTACGGAGCCTGGGACTGGGCCTCGATCGGCACGATGGTCGTCGCGTCCGTCGTCGGCTGGGGACTCGTGGTCAACAACTTCGCCGCGGACGCCTCCTGGAACAACTGGCAGGGCTACCTCTTGGAGCCCCTCGGTCTCGGCACCTTCGTCGACGACCCCGCCGGCGCCTACTGGGACGGCAACTGGCCCTACGCCAACCTCGGCGTCCTGCTCGCCCTCGTGCTGTCGTTCGTCGCGACCCTGGTGCTGCGCCGGGGGACGGTCCGCCGCCAAGAGGCTGGCACCGAGTCCGGCACCGAGGCTGGTGCCGGGACCCGCGCGTGAGCGGGGCGCCGTGGTTCGTCGGGATCGACTTCCAGCGCGTGTTCGGCGACCCGTCCAGCCCGTGGTGCGCTCCCCGGTATGCGGCCGCGGCCGGTGCCGCGCGCCGGCTCGCCGACGCCCATCCCGGACGGACGGTGCTGACCCGCTTCGTCGCACCCGCCGAGCCCGCCGGGGCGTGGAGGCCGTACTACGAGGACTTCCCGTGGGCGCTGGTCGGCGACGACGACCCGCTGTACGCGCTGACCGACGATCTGGCCGACCCGTCGGCCGTCCCTTCCACCGGGGGCGTCACCTCGGCTGAGGTCGTCACCGCGTCGACGTTCGGGAAGTGGGACGTCCTGCGACCGGTGGTCGGCGAGCACCCGCACCTGGTCGTGGCCGGTGTCGCGACCGATTGCTGCGTCATCTCGACGGTGCTGGCCGCCGCTGACGCAGGAGCGTCGGTCACCGTGGTGACAGACGCCTGCGCCGGCTCGTCGGACGCCAACCACGCCAAGGCGCTGGACCTCATGGCCCTCTACGCGCCCCTCGTGCGTCTGGCCAGCACCGCCGAGGTGCTGGCGGGCTAGGACCCGCCGCCGCCCGTACCCCAGCTGGTCACGGTGAGCCCGTGACCGTAGGCGAACGCCTTGCCGGCCGCCGCCGGGTCCCCGCGGTCGACGGCATGGGCGCCACCGTGGTCCACGCCCACGTCGGCGGGCTCGGGCTCCGCACCGTCCCACGCCGCATACCCGGTGAAGAGGCCGAACACGGCCTCGCTGTCCACCACCGCCTGCGCCAACCGACGGCGTGCGACAGACGGGCAGGCGGTCAGGAAGGCGCCGGGTGACCGGCGTTCGCCCGCGGTCACCAGCCTGGCCATCGCGCCGGTGTCGGCCGTCGTCAGCCGCTGGCCGGCGACGAGCGCGTCCTGGACGGTGGCGAGGACGGCGGCGCGCACGTCCTCGGGGACTGCTTCCAAGGCCTGCGCGTGGGCTGCCTCGAGCGCGTCGACGGGCGCAGACCGCAGCAGGAAGCGGTACTGCCGCTCGACCGGGTCCTCCGTCCGTGGGTGCGGCGTGGACGGCTGGTCGGCGTGGGTCCCCCCGAACTTCCTCATGGCTGAGGGTAGGACTCTCACCCCGCCTGGTGCCAGCGTCTGGGCTGACTCAGGCGCCCTTGCGCAACGACTCCGGCAGGCGTTCGATGGTCGTCGCGCGGTCGGGCTCCAGACCGTCCCAGGCGTCGTAGTCGTCGAGCAGACCGTTCCTGGCCGCCGGTCGCAGCACCGCCCTGGCCAGCCGTTCGTGGGCGATGTCGACCAGGGCCGAGATCAGCACCCCCGGCGTGCGGACCTCGGCGACCGTGATGAGCCGGGCGAGGTGGCGGGTGTCGTCGACGGTGAGGTCGCGGCCGGTCTGGAGACGTTCCTGCGCGGTGCGCAGGATGATCGCCCGGACCGCCGGGTCGAGGACGGCCAGCGCCTCGCGGTGCAGGTCGTCCAACGCCTCCGGCGAGGCGGTCCGCAGGAGGTAGCGGTACTGGCGGAGCTCGGACCGCTCGACCGGGGGCGCGTCGTCCGGCTGCCTGCGCAGGAAGTGCATGAGGCTCACCGTTCGAGGCTAGGCAGGCACCCGGACCCGAGGCTCGTCCAGAACGCGCGCGAGAGGTGCGCCGGATGGAGGAGATGCTGCGCCGGTATGCCGGGATCATCCCGGGATCGCCCAGAGTCCCTTAGAGCCGCCCAACTCGCGGCTCTGCCGTTCGATGGCTCTGCTGTTCGGTCGCTCTGCTGTTCTGTCGCTCTGCGGCTCGACCGCGCGCGGCGGCTCGACTCAGGCGGAGGGGTGGTCGCCGACCATCTGGACGGAGCCACCGTCGACGCCCTTGGCCCCGTGGACGACCTCGACCCCGTCCTCGACGGGAGCGCCCTCCAGGTCGCTGACGTCCCCGATGGCCCAGGCCTGGATGCCGCGTGCGGCCAGCTCCCGGGTGGCTGTGTCGACCTGGTCGGCCGGCAGCATCGCCACGAAGCCGACCCCCATGTTGAGGGTGCGCTCGAGGTCGGTTCGTGGCACGCCGCCGAGGTCGCCGACCGTGCTGAAGACGGCGGGCGGCGTCCACGTGCTCCGGTCGAGGCGTGCGAAGGCCCCCGTCGGGAGGACCCGGGCGAGGTTGGCGGCCAGGCCGCCACCGGTCACGTGAGACAACGCGTGGACGTCGATGCCGTCGGTGCGGATGAGGTCGAGCAGGTCGGCGGAGTAGACCCGGGTCGGGGTGAGGAGCTCCTCCCCCAACGTGTGGCCGAACTCGTCGACGTGGCGGTCGAGCTGCCACCCTGCGGCACCGATGACCTTGCGCACCAACGAGTACCCGTTGGAGTGCAGACCGCTCGAGCCGAGAGCCAGCACCACGTCACCGGAGGTGACGCGGTCGGGACCCAGCACGTCGGCATACTCGACGACCCCGGTCGCGGCACCGGCCACGTCGTACTCGTCCGCCTCGAGCAGTCCCGGGTGCTCGGCCGTCTCGCCACCGACGAGGGCGACGCGCGCCTGCTCACAGGCAGCAGCGATACCGGACACGATCGCCGCGATCCGCTCGGGCACGACACGGCCGGTGGCGATGTAGTCGGTCATGAACAGCGGCTCGGCGCCGCACACGACGATGTCGTCGACGACCATGCCGACGAGGTCGAAGCCGATCGTGTCGTGCCGGTCCATCGCCTGCGCGATCGCGACCTTGGTGCCGACGCCGTCCGTGCTCGTGGCCAGGACCGGGCGGGTCATCCGCGCGATGGCACTGGCGTCGAACATGCCGGCGAATCCGCCCAGGCCCCCGAGCACCTCGGGACGGGTGGCCCGGCGCACCGAGGCCTTCATCAGCTCGACGGCCTTGTCACCGGCCTCGACGTCGACGCCGGCGGAGGCATAGGTGATCGGTTCGCTCACGGTCCCCAGCCTAGACCGCCGCCACCCCTGCCCCGTTCCGAGTCCACCGCCCCGCCCCTCCCGCCGTCCCGCCGCTCCCCGCCCGGTCGATGTAGACGCGCCGGGGAAACGCGGCGTGTCCACATCGACTCAACTGGCCCGGCGGCGGGACAAGGCCGCATGGGCCGCACAGACCTGGTCCATGAAGCGCTCGGAGTCCAGGCGCAACCCCATCAGCGTCATGCGCAGCACCCGGTCCCCGCTGATGACCAAGGCGTTCTGGCGAAACTGGTCGTCGGTCGGAGCGAGTCCCCACTGGTGCTGCGACCCGTCGATCTCGACGACGAGCCCGATGTCCTCCCAGGCGGCGTCGAGGTACGCCCTGCCCCACCCGAGTCGCCGGACGACCTGCTTGGTCGGTGCCGGCAGACCTCGGGCACGACACATCGTGGCGAAGTCCAGCTCGCCGAGGCTCTGCGCACCGTCGGCGATGTCCCGCGCGACGGTGGGGATGAAGGCGCGTCGCGTCCTTCCCCTGACGGCGCGCGTTGCCGCCATGAGCTGAAGACCGGTGACCAGTCGTTGCTGCACGGGCATCACCAGCAGCAAGGCTGCCTGCCTGTCGCTGACCGCCCAGTGAGCAGCCCGCACCGCGGCCACGGCAGGCACGGTGCGAGGCATGCCACTCACGGCCAGCTCGCGCTCCACCCGGCGAACGACCTTGTGAAGAGTCACGCCCTCGACGGCAGGGACGTGGGCGTTGTGCACCACCGAGACATGGACCCGGTCGTCCTGGTAGCCGGTGAGCCCGGCAACCTGCAGCGCCGTCACGCCGTCGAGCGCCGCAATCCGGCGACCCGTCCCCCAGAGGGCCCGCCACCGCAGGCCCTCGACGCCCAGCGGTGCGGTGTGCAGGGCCACAGTCTGCTGTCCGTGCGCCGCCCAGCGCCCTGCTGCCACCTGACGGGCGACAGCGCCTCGGTCCCAGCCGTACAGCGCGAGCTCGGCCCGCGACAGCACGAGGTCGTGCGCCAGCTGTCGCAGCTCGTCGACGCGCAGACGGCGGTGGGAGGTCATCGACCGATCGTGGCGAAACCGGCACCACCGACCCGTCAGTCATCCACAGCCCGCCCCGCCACCTCGCCGTGTCGATGTAAACGCGCCCTGAATTGGCGGCGCGTTTACATCGAACCGGCAGTGGAGTGGGGGGACCGGCGGAGAGGGAGGCGAGAGGGCTAGGGGCGGGTGAGGGCGTCCTGGGCGCCGCCGCCGACGCCGAGGGTCACGCCGTCGACGTCGAGGGGCAGCGTCTCGAAGAGGTTCTTGCCGAGCCGGCTCGCCTCAGGCAGCTCGAGCGGGTACTTGCCCGAGAAGCACGCGGTGCAGAGCTGGTCGCTCGGCTGCTCGGTGGCCGCGATCATCCCCTCCTCGCTGATGTAGCCGAGGGAGTCGGCGCCGATGGAGGTGCAGACCTCCTCGACCCCGATGCCGGTGGCGATCAGCTCGGCGCGGGTCGCGAAGTCGATGCCGTAGAAGCAGGGCCAGCGCACCGGCGGGCTCGAGATCCGCACGTGCACCTCGGCGGCCCCGGCCTCGCGGAGCATCCGGACCAGCGCGCGCTGGGTGTTCCCGCGGACGATCGAGTCGTCGACGACGACGAGGCGCTTGCCCTTGATGACCTCGCGCAGCGGGTTGAGCTTGAGCCGGATGCCGAGCTGGCGGATCGTCTGCGACGGGGCGATGAAGGTGCGCCCGACGTAGGAGTTCTTGACCAGGCCCTGGCCGTAGGGGATCCCCGATTCCTGGGCGTAGCCGATCGCCGCCGGGGTGCCGGACTCCGGCGTCGGCATGACGAGGTCGGCCTCGACAGGGTGCTCCCGGGCCAACGTCCGGCCCATCTCGACCCGCGACTCGTGGACACCACGGCCGTTGATCGTCGTGTCCGGGCGGGCGAGGTAGACGTACTCGAAGACGCAGCCCTTGCGCGCCGTCTCGGCGAACCGCTGCGAGCGCAGACCCTCCTCGTCGATCGCGATCAGCTCGCCGGGCTCGACCTCACGGATGAGGGAGGCACCGACGATGTCGAGGGCGGCGGTCTCGGAGGCGACCACCCAGCCGCGGTCGAGGCGGCCGAGGACCAGGGGACGGATCCCTTGGGGGTCGCGGGCTGCATACAGGGTGTGCTCGTCCATGAAGACGAAGCAGAACGCGCCCTGCAGCTTGGGCAGGATGTCCATCGCCGCGGCCTCGAGCGACCGGTCGGGGTCGTCGGCGAGCAGGGCGGTGACCAGGGCCGTGTCCGTGGTGTTGCCTCGCACCAGCTCGCCGCCACCGTGGGCGAAGCCCTCCTCGGCGCGGGAGGCGACGAGGTCGCGCAGCTCGGCGGAGTTGATGAGGTTGCCGTTGTGCGCCAGGGCCACGGTCGACTCGGCGTGTCCGCCGAGGGTGGGCTGGGCGTTCTCCCACGTCGAGCCGCCGGTCGTGGAGTAGCGGCAGTGGCCGACGGCGAGGTGCCCGCGCAGCGAGGCGAGCGAACGCTCGTCGAAGACCTGGGACACGAGCCCCATGTCCTTGTAGACGAGGATGCTGCGCCCGTCCGAGGTCGCGATGCCGGCCGACTCCTGCCCACGGTGCTGCAGGGCGTAGAGGCCGTAGTAGGTGAGCTTGGCGACCTCCTCACCGGGAGCCCAGACACCGAACACCCCGCAGGCGTCCTGCGGGCCCTTCTCGCCTGGGAGGAGATCGTGCGTCAGCTGTCCGTCGCCACGTGCCACGTGGGTCAGTCTCCCACAGGGGGAACGGCGTCAGTCGCGGCGTTCCAGAAGCACGGCGAGGACGGCGGCCACGAGGCCGAAGAGGCAGGCCCCGAGGAGGCCGAGGAACATCACCGACGAGGCCACGCCGAAGTTGCGCCCGGTCTGCGTGGTGTTGCCGCCGCCGAAGTAGGCGAAGGCCGAACCGACCACGAACCCGAGGATCACGCCGGTCGAGATGAAGGCGACGAAGTTGGGGTAGCGACGGGTGGGAGGCACGGCTCAACGCTACCTCGCCCCCGCGGCGCGCCCGCAGCCACCGGTGCGACGACCGCCGGTCCGACCCATCCGTCGACCCCCGCGGGTACGAATGGAGGTCATGCACCCCACATCGAAGAGCCAAAGCCTCAGGTATGCCGTGAGCGGGCTGCTCGCGGCCCTCACCGGCATGGCCGTGGGTCACCTCGTCGCGGCCTTCGTGAACCCGGCCGCCTCGCCCGTCCTGTCGGTGGGCTCCACCGTCATCGACGCCACCCCGACCCCCGTGAAGGAGTGGGCGGTCCAGAACTTCGGCAACGCCGACAAGCCCATCCTGCTCGGCAGCGTCGGGCTGGTGACCGCGCTCGCGGCCATGGTGATCGGCCTGGTGGCCCGCAAGCGCCCGAGTGCGGCCGGCGTCCTCGTCGTGCTGCTCGCCGGTCTCGCCGGACTCGCTGCCATGCTGCGCCCGACCGCCGGCCCCGTCGACATCCTCCCGGCCTTCGCCGCAGCCGTCGTCGGCGCCGCGGTGCTGTTCGGGCTGCTGCGCCTGCTGGGCAGCGGCACCACCACCGCGGCCGAGCGCTCCACGGACTCGGGACGCGCCTCCGGGAGCAGCCCGACCCCGGAGTCGCCGCTCGACCACTCGGCCCAGGCCCCCGGCGTCCCCAGCACGACCGGTCGCCGCAACTTCCTCCTCGGCGCCGCAGGTGCCACCGTCGGCGCCGCCGCCGTGGGTGCGCTCGGCCAGAAGCTGGCCGCCGCCCCCACGCTGCCCTCGTCGGTCGCCCTGCCTGCGCCCCAGAACACCGCAGCAGCCCTGCCCGCCGGGCTCGAGACCAAGGTCAAGGGCATCAGCGCCTTCAGCACCCCGATCAAGGAGTTCTACCGGGTCGACACGGCCCTGGTGATCCCGCGCATCGACGTGCAGACCTGGGAGCTCGAGATCACCGGTGACGTCGACAAGCCCTACACGCTCACGTTCGACGAGCTCATCAAGATGCCGATGATCGAGAAGCACATCACCCTCAACTGCGTCAGCAACGAGGTCGGCGGCCCCTACATCTCCTCCACCCTGTGGCAGGGAGTGCTGGTCAAGGACCTGCTCGAGCGCGCCGGCGTGAAGAGTGGCGTGGACCAGATCCTCAGCGAGTCCACCGACGGCATGACCATCTCGACGCCGATCGAGGCTCTGACCGACGACCGTGAGGCGATGATCGCGGTGGCCATGAACGGCGAGCCGCTCCCGGCGCGCCACGGGTTCCCCGCCCGCATGGTCACGCCCGGCCTCTACGGCTTCGTCGGGGCGACGAAGTGGGTGACCAAGCTCACCGCCACGACCTACGCCAAGGACGAGGCCTACTGGACCAAGCGCGACTGGCTGATCGACGGCACCGTGAAGACCCAGGCCCGCATCGACACCCCGCGCGGTCTCGCGACGTACAAGCCCGGGAAGATCGCCATCGGCGGAGTGGCCTGGGCCCAGCGCCGCGGCATCAAGGAGGTCGAGGTCCGCGTGGACGACGGCCCGTGGCAGAAGGCCACCCTGGGCCCGGACGGCGGCACCGACTACTGGCGCCAGTGGTACTGGGAGTGGGATGCCAAGAGCGGTCGCCACGACCTCACCGTCCGCGCCACCGACGGCACCGGCGAGGTTCAGACCGAGAAGAGGGCCGACCCCTTCCCCGGCGGAGCCTCCGGCTACCACTCGATCGTCGTGCTGGTCTCCTGACCGATCTGCTACTGCCACAACGCCACTCACCCGGCGTGCACCCAGCGCCCCTGCGCGGCCCCACGGCCGGCAGGGGCGCTGTCGTTGCGCCACAAGGACATTCGCCCCCCCTGTGGCGAGGCGATTCCGTGCTCGGCAGGAAGAAACCTCGAAAAAGTTTCGCCCGGGCCCAATCCGCTTCCTGCACAGGGCCGAATGCCAGATGTCAGAACGTCACTGAAACAAGGAGCCACATCATGCGACTCGCACGCCGCAGCACCATCGCCGTCCTCGGCCTCGCCCTTCCCCTGAGCCTCGCCGCCTGTGGGAGCTCCGACTCCGACACCGCCGCGTCCCCCTCGGCCTCGATGACGAGCAGCTCGAGCTCCTCCTCCTCGTCGTCCTCCACCACCGACGAGATGGCTTCCAAGCCCTTCGGTGACGGCTGCGCCGCTGTCCCGGCCGACGGCAAGGGTTCCTTCTCCGGCATGGCCACCGACCCGGTCGCCACCGCCGCCAGCAACAACCCGGTCCTGTCCACCCTGGTCACCGCCGTCGGCGAGGCCGGCCTGGGCGAGACCCTGAACTCGGCCAAGGACATCACCGTCTTCGCCCCGAGCAACGACGCGTTCAAGGCCGTCCCGGCCGCCACGATGGACGCCGCGATGAAGGACCCGAAGGGTCTGCTCACCAAGGTCCTCACCAACCACGTCGTCGAGGGTCGCCTGACCCCGGAGACCCTGGCCGGCGAGCACAAGACCCTGGGTGGCGGCACCATCACCGTCGAGGGTTCCGGCGAGTCCTTCAAGGTCGGCACGGCCAACGTGATCTGCGGCAACGTGCAGACCGCGAACGCCACCGTCTACATCATCGACGGCGTCCTGCTCCCCAAGTAACACCGGATCAGCGATGATGGTGTCCATGGCAGCGACTTCCTCAGGTCCCAACCCGACTTGGGGAGGTCCTGCCATGGCACCGGACCTCGGAGAGCTCTTGCGGATGTGTTCCCTCGGGGACGAGTCCGCATTCGCCCGGTTGTACGACGCGGTGTCCTCCCGGATCTACGGGCTGGTCCTCCGAGTCGTGCGTGACCCGGCACAGTCCGAAGAGGTCGCCCAGGAAGCCTTGCTCGACATCTGGCGCACCAGCGCCCGGTTCGACCCCGAGCGTGGGAGCCCGGTGAGCTGGATGCTCACCATCGCCCACCGCAAGGCGGTCGACCGGGTGCGGTCCGCCCAGGCGTCCACGGATCGCGAGGACAGCTACGGTTCACGCAACCAGGAGCGGTCCTTCGACCAGACGGTCGAGGCCGTAGAGCGCAACCTCGACGCCCAGCGCGTGCGCAACGCGATGGACTCCCTTACGGAGACCCAGCGCAAAGCGGTCGAGCTGGCCTACTTCGGTGGTTACACGCACACCGAGGTCGCTTCCCTCCTCGGCGTTCCCCTGGGAACGGCGAAGACCCGAATACGTGACGGATTGATCCGTCTGAGAGACACCCTGGGGGTGCAGCAATGAGTGCCGACGTCCACAGCCTGGTCGGCGCCTATGCCGTCGATGCGATCGACGAGCAGGAGCGCGCTGCGTTCGAGCTCCACCTCCGTGAGTGCCCAGAATGCATGGACGAGGTCTCCAGCCTGCGTGCTGCCGCGTCCAGCCTCTCCCTCGTCAGCGAGGTCGTCCCGCCCGCGTCGATGCGTGACGCGGTGCTGGCCGGCATCCGCACTGTCCGCCCCCTTCCCCCGCTCGAGACGAGCGGAACAGCAGGGCACACTCTTGACTCCTCCTCCGACGAGGGCCCGACCGGTCCGGTCGGCCCCGGTGGATCTGGCGCCTCGAGCTCGGTCCGCACCAATGGCACCGGCACAGACGGCTCCCCTGCCCACACCGGCGCGGTCCAGCAGGACCTGCCGTCCAACGTCGTCCCGATGCGTCGCCGCCGCCCGGTGGCCGAGTGGCTCGTCGGGGCAGCCGCCGCGGTCGCGCTGATCGCCGGCGGGATCGCCTGGAGCCCGTGGTCCTCCGGACCCGACACCCAGCAGATCTCTGCCTCCGAGCGGGTCCTCGAGGCCTCCGACGCCCAACGCGTCGTCCAGAACATCAACGGCGCGAAGGTGACCATCGTCCGCAGCCAGTCCCTCGGCAAGGCGGTCGTCATCGCCGACAACATGCCGGCGGCTCCTGACGGGAAGGACTTCCAGTTCTGGTTCAACCAGCCCAACAAGGGCATGGTCAGCGCCGGGGTCATGCCCCACGGCACCGCACCGACCGTCTCGGTGATGCTCGACGGTGACGCCTCGACCGCCTTGGCGGCCGGCATCACGCTCGAGCCTGCTGGCGGCTCCCCGGAACCGACCAGCGCCCCGCTCGCCCTCTTCGCCTTCAGCTGAGCACCGGCAGGGCCCGGGCGTCCGGGCCCGCCGGACGCCCTCAGCTGGGGCTGCGCAGGTCGTCCAACCGACCCGCCACCTCCTCGAGCACCGCCACCGAGCCCGCGTAGGGCTCGGTGGCCCGCGGCCAGTGGGTCACCACGTCGGTGAACCCCAGCTCTGCGGCCCTGCCCACCATGTCCTCGAACACCCCGATGCTCTCGAGCGAGAACTGGGGCGACCCGTCGAGGGACAGGTAGCGGTCGAGGGGTTCTTCGCGATCGGCAGTCGCCTCGGCCTCGTCGAGCAGCCGGCCGAGCTCGCCGACCCCGGACCACCACTGCTCGAGCGTGTCCCCGCCGCGGCCGTACGTCACCCAGCCCTGTCCCAGCCGGGCCGCGAGCCGCAGCGAGCGCGGGCCGTTCGCAGCCACGAGGAACGGCAGCCTCGGCCGCTGGACGGCTCCCGGCAGGGTCCGTGCGCCGACCGTGGTGAAGTGGTCGCCGTCGTGGTCGACGCGGTCCTCGCGGAACAACCGGTCGAGCAGCTCGACGAACTCGTGGAACCGGTCCACCCGCTCCTTGAGCGGGCGGTCCTCCCCGAGGATCCGTGAGTCGAGGTCGCCGCCGGTGCCCAGGCCGCAGATGAACCGCCCACCCGAGATGTCGTCGACGGCCAGCAGGTCGCGCAGGAACGTGTAGGGGTGGCGGTAGTTCGGCGAGCTGACGAACGTCCCGAGCCGGATCGTCGAGGTGACCGTCGCGGCCGCCGTCAGCGTGGGGAGCGCACCGAACCACGGAGAGTCCTGGAGCCCGCCCCACACGAGGTGGTCGTAGGTCCAGGCGTGGTCGAAGCCGTACTCCTCGGCCCGCCGCCACAGCGGCGCCGCCTCGGTCCACGGGAGCTCGGGCAGGATCGTGATTCCGACGCGCATCCCGTGACTGTATGCCGCCGCGGAGCCACCGCGCGTGCGTGGGAGGCTGTGCCCATGAAGGCCACGATCCTGCACGCGCCCGGCGACATCCGTCTCGACGAGGTCCCGGACCCCGTCCTGGTCGCCCCGACCGATGCCCTCGTCCGCGTCACCGCCTCCTGCGTCTGCGGCAGCGACCTGTGGCCCTACCGCGGGATCAACGACGTCGCCGAGCCCACCCGGATCGGTCACGAGTTCGTCGGGATCGTCGAGGAGGTCGGCGCCGAGGTGCGAAGCCTGCGCCCCGGCGACTTCGTCATCGCTCCCTTCATGTACTCCGACAACACCTGCCCGCACTGCCGGGTCGGCATCCAGTCGCGGTGCTCGCACGGCGGCTTCTGGGGTGGCGAGGACCGCGACGGCGCGATGGTCGACGGCGGTCAGGGCGAGTACGTCCGGGTGCCGCTCGCCGACGGGACGCTGGTCTCCACCCGCGAGGTGCCGGACGACTCGCTCATCCCGTCGCTGCTGAGCCTCTCCGACGTCATGGGCACCGGCTGGCACGCCGGGGTCGCCGCCCGCGTCTCCGAGGGCGACACGGTCGTCGTCGTGGGCGACGGTGCCGTCGGGCTCAGCGGCGTCCTCGCCGCGGCGCGGATGGGCGCCGAGCGCATCATCGCGATGTCACGGCACGCCTCCCGCCAGGCGGTCGCCCGCGACTTCGGCGCCACCGACATCGTCGAGGTGCGTGGCGACGACGCGGTCGCGGCCGTCAAGGAGCTCACCGACGGCGTGGGTGCCGACGCCGTGCTGGAGTGCGTCGGCACCAACGAGTCGATGCACACCGCCATCGCCGCGGCCCGCCCCGGCGCCACGGTCGGCTACGTCGGCGTGCCGCACGGCATCGAGTATCCGGTGCGCGACATGTTCGTCCGCAACGTCGGGATCGCCGGCGGCATCGCCCCAGCCCGCCAGTACCTGCCCCAGCTGCGCGACGAGGTGCTCGCCGGGGCGATCAACCCCGGTGCGGTCTTCGACCTCGAGCTCCCACTCACCGAGGTGGCCGAGGCGTACGCCGCGATGGACGAGCGCCGCGCGATCAAGTCGCTGCTGCGCCCCTGACGATGGCGGCCCGCGACAGGGGGAAGCGGCGGAAGGGCTCTGCGGCCGACGACGCACCTGACGACGACGCCGCGTCGCCCGTCGAGTTCGTCGACGACGGGACCGGTGGGACGGTCGTCATGATCGACGGCCACCCGCAGTCCTACGTCCAGCTCGACGACCCTCGGTTGCTGGTCTTCGAGTACGTCCAGTTCCTCGCCGCCGTCGCCGACGTCCTGCCCGACGGCCCGGTCGCCGCCACGCACGTCGGCGGAGCAGGCCTGACCCTCCCCCGGTATCTCGCCCACACCCGGCCCGGCTCGCCGCAGATCGTCCTCGAACCCGCCGAGGCCGTGACCGCGGCGGTCCGGGAGAGGTTGCCGCTGCCGCGTGGTCACCGGATCAGGGTGCGCCCGGTGGACGGTCGGACCGGACTGGCCACCCTCGCTGACGACAGCGCCGACCTCGTCGTGGTCGATGCGTATGCCGCGGGGCGGGTCCCGGCCGAGCTCACCTCGACGCAGTGGTTCACCGACGTGGCCCGGGTGCTGCGTCCCGACGGCCTGCTGTCGATGAACACCGCCGACGAGCCCCATCGCCGCCACCTCGCCAGGCTGCACGCCACGATCGCGTCGGTCCTGCCGCACACCGCCGCGATCGCCACCTCCGAGGTGCGCAAGGGCCGCCGGTTCGGCAACACCGTGCTCGTCGCGAGCGCCCAGCCGCTGCCGCTGCCCGCCCTGACCCGACGGGTCGCCATGACGGCGTTCTCCGCGACCCTGCTGCACGGGCCGGCCCTGGCCACGGCGCTCGGGTCCGCACAGGTCTTCACCGACGACGACGCCCAACCCTCGCCGGAGCCACCGAAGGTCGAGGGCTGGCGCATTCGCTGACGCGTCGGCACCACGCACCCCTCGGATGACCCGCGCCCTCCGGCGCCACGCGCCATACCGGCCGCCACCGGGCAGGATGGAGGCCATGACCTCCGGCCTGAAGCTGCCCTCCCCGCGCGTCCCCGACCCCCGCTCCGCACCGGTGCTGCGCTGGGGCGTCATCGCCCCCGGCGGCATCGCCCGGACCTTCGGGCGGGCGCTGCGGGCGCGGACCAACCAGGAGCTCAGGGCCGTCGCCTCCCGCAGCCTCGAACGCGCCGAGGCCTACCGCGACGAGTTCGGGGTCGAGGTGGCCTACGGGTCCTACGAGGAGCTCGTCGCCGACCCGCACGTCGACGCCGTGTACGTCGCGTCGCCGCACTCGGAGCACCTCGCCCACGCCCAGCTCGCCCTCGAGGCCGGCAAGCCCGTGCTCGTCGAGAAGGCGTTCACCCGCAACGGTGCCGAGGCGCGGGCGGTCCTGGAGACCGCGGACCGCGCAGGCATGTTCGCGATGGAGGCGATGTGGACGCGCTTCCTGCCGCACATGGACGTGGTTCGTCAGGTGCTGGAGCAGGGCCTGCTCGGCGAGGTGCAGGTGGTCGCGGCCGACCACGGCCAGAAGCTCTACCCCGACGGGCCGCAACGGCTCAGCGACCCGGCGCTGGCCGGAGGCGCGCTGCTCGACCTCTGCGTGTACCCGATCTCGTTCGCGTCCATGGTGCTCGGGGAGTTCGACTCGCTGCACGCGACGGGCCTGCTGACGGACGAAGGCGTCGACGCGCAGGAGGCCGTCACGGTCCAGAACGCCGCCGGGGCCCTCGGGCTGCTCAGCGCCAGCATGGTGTCGAGCACCCCGACCACGGCGTCGATCTCCGGGACGCGGGCGAGGCTGGAGTTCTCCGGCGCCTTCTACGGGCAGTCGACGCTCACCCTGCTCTCACCCCACGACGAGGTCCTCGACGTCCTCGAGCCCAGCGATCGCGAGCACGGGCTGCACCACGAGATCGTCGAGGTCGCTGCGTGCGTCGACGCGCGGCTGCTCGAGTCGCCGCTGATGCCCTGGGCCGAGACCCTGCGCGTGATGGACGCCATGGACGCGGTGCGCGAGCAGATCGGGTTCCGCCTGCCGGGCGAGTGACCGCGGGGTTCAGACCAGCGGGAGGTATGCCGCGAGGTCGGCACGGTGGCCGCTGACCCGCAGGCTCCCGGCCTCCCAGGCCCCGTCCCAGCTGAGCGCGCCGGTGGCCACCTGGAGCCAGGTCTGCGCGTCGGTCTCGACGACGTTCGGCGGTGTGCCCCGGGTGTGGGTCGTTCCCGACACGCACTGCACGGCCCCGAACGGCGGCACCCGGACCTCGACACTTCGTCCCGGCGCGACGGTCGCCAGCTCCTCGAGCGCGTACCGCACCGCGGTCGCGAGGTCGTCGCGGGCCAGCTCGGTCCCGGTGTCGCGCCACCGCTGCACCGCGGCCCGGCCGGCGACGACAGGGACTCGGCGACGCGGCGGCATACCTCCATCGTAGGCAGGCGTCCGACGCGGGCCACCGGCCGGGACCGGGCTGTTCGACGACCGGCGAATGGGTAGTTCTACCCATCGACGGTTGTCGGTGACCGGGCCTAGTGTTCGTTGCGGGGACACCACAGGGGACGAACGGCCCGGCCACGCAGGGGGATGCGTGACCGGGCCGCTCGCTGTCCGGGGTGTCAGGTCAGGAGCGCTCGTCGCCCGGTGACTTCGTCACCGTCGCTCCGCTGCCGGCTCGGACGACGTCCAGCAGCTCACCGATCATCGCGCCCATGCCGGCTGCCGAGGACTCGGCGCGGGCCAACAGCTGGCGCGCCTGCACCGAGCCTGCCAGCGCGGGACTGCCCGCGGCGAGCTCGATGAACCACGTGAGGGCCATGAGCGGGTTGCGCAGGTCGTGGCACACCTGGCCGGCGAACTTCATCAGGTGCTCGTTGGACCTGGCCAGCTCACGGGACACCAGGCGCAGCTCGAGGACGTCGACGATCTGGCCCGCCAGGGCTCCGAGGGCCCGGCCACCGGCCACGGACAGCCTCCGCGGGACGTCGTCGAAGACGCAGAGCGTCCCGATCGGGACGCCGGCCGGGGTCACGAGCGGGCTCGAGGCGTAGAAGCGGACGGTGGCGATCTCACCCGTGACGAACGGGTTGTCCTTGAAGCGGTCGTCGACGCGGGCGTCGGGCACGGCCACCTGCATCGGGTCGGTGAGCACCCTGGCGCACATGGACTCCTCACGAGAGCAGACCGCGGCGGGCAGGCCCACGGCGGCGATCTGGTGCTGGTTGCGGTCGTCGATGATGTTGATGACCGCGGTCGGGACGTCGCACATGGCCGCGGCCAGCTCCACGAGGCGTTCGAGCTCCGGGTCGGTCGGTGCGCCGATGACGTCGTACTCGTCGATCGCGTCCCGGCGGGCGAGACCCTGGACCGTGCTCACCGCAGTCGTCCCGCTCAGTCGGTGGGTCGGTCCGGGAACGACACCCACACCGAGGCGCCGCCGAGGTCGGAGTCGGCGATGCCGATGCGACCACCGTGCGACTGGACGATGCGACGACAGGTGCTCAGACCGATGCCCAGGCCCTCGACGCCCTGCTTGTCGTCACCACGGGCGAGGAGCTCGAAGACGCGGTCGCGGTCCGGCTCGGGGACCCCCGGGCCGTTGTCGTCGACCGTGACGCGCCACCCACCGGTGATGTGCTCGGCCGCCACCCGCACCACCGGCCGGGTGGATCCGGCGACCGCGCTGAACTTCACGGCGTTGGCGACGAGGTTCTGCAGCAGGGCGCGCAGGAGGGTGGCGTCGCCGGCGACCTTGGGCAGCCCGGCGACCTGCACGTCCGCGTCGGCCGAGGCGATCTGGGCCGACAGGTCCTCCAGGACCGCCTCGGCCTCGTCCTGCAGGTCGACCATCACGGTCCGCCCGCCACCGCCGATACGGGCGAAGTCGAGGAGGTCGCCGATCATCGCCGTCATCCGGGCGGCCGACGACTCCGCGCGGGCGAGCAGCTCGGCAGCGTCGGGGGCGTGGGCGAGCTCGGGGCTGTCGGCGGCGAGCTCGAGGAACCCCGTCAGCGCCGCCAAGGGGTTGCGCAGGTCGTGGCTCACCTGTCCGGCGAACTGGGTCAGCTGCTCGTTGGACCGCTCGAGCTCTCGGGTCAGGCGGCGCAATTCCAGCACATCCACCACCTGCTCGGCGAGCACCCCGAGCGCCTTGCTCGCAGCGACCGACAGACGCCGAGGGACGTCGTCGAAGACGCAGAGCGTGCCGATGGGCACCCCGCTCGGCGTGATGAGGGGGCTGGAGGCGTAGAAGCGGACGTTGGCGATGGCCCCCGTGACGAACGGGTTGGCGGCGAAGCGCTCGTCGAGGCGCGCGTCCGGGACGGTCACGAGCTGGGGGTTGTCGATGACCCGGGCGCACATGGAGTCCTCGCGCGAGCACACGCTCGCCGAGAGGCCGATCGCCGCGATCTGGTGCTGCTGACGGTCGTCGATGATGTTGATGACGGCCGTCGGGACGTCGCACACCGCAGCGGCCAGCTCCACGAGCCGTTGGATGTCCGGCTCAGCCGGGCGACCGACGACCTCGTAGTCCTCGATCGCCTCGCGCCGGGCGAGGTCCTGCATCGAGCTCACGAGACTCCTTCAGGGGCGGGCCGACCACGATGTCGACTCGGCGGGACAGGACGGTCAGCCGGCGAACACCTCACGAAGGGTACGCGTGTGGGCGTCGGTCATGTCGGACAAACCCACCGAGAAGTGGCCCTGGACGTCGAGCCCGTCGGTCTCGTCGTCGACCACGCCGATCCGGGCGTGGACCTGTCCGCGCGCGGTGCACATGTCGGTGAAGCGGACCTCCTCCGAGCGCGGGACGCTGACGACGACGCGGGCTGTCGACTCGCTGAACAACGCCGTGAAGGCGTCGATCCCGTCGCGCTCGCACACCTCGTCCAGCCAGATCCGCGCCCCGACGCCATACCTCATCGTCGCCTCGGCGAGGGCGATCGCGAGGCCACCGTCGGAGAGGTCGTGGGCGGCGTCGACGAGTCCGTCGCGGCTGGCGTTGACGAGGATGTCGCCGAGCAGCTGCTCCGCGCCGAGGTCGACCTTCGGCGGCAGGCCGCCGAGGTGGCCGTGGACGACGTGCGCCCACTCGCCACCGTCGAGCTCGTTGCGGGTGGCGCCGAGCAGGTAGATGACCTGGCCGGCAGTCTTCCAGCCGGACGGCGTGCGCCGGGCGACGTCGTCCATGACCCCGAGGACACCGATGACGGGCGTGGGATGGATCGCGGTGTCACCGGTCTGGTTGTAGAAGCTGACGTTGCCGCCGGTCACGGGGATGCCGAGGGTCTTGCAGCCCTCGGCGATGCCCTTGACCGACTCGCGGAACTGCCACATGACACCCGGATCCTCGGGCGAGCCGAAGTTGAGGCAGTCGGTGACCGCGAGCGGGACGGCCCCGGCCGTGGCGACGTTGCGGTAGGACTCGGCGAGCGCGAGCTGGGCCCCGGTGTAGGGGTCGAGCTTGGCGAACCGGCTGTTGCAGTCGGTGGAGATGGCCACGCCGCGACCGGTCTCCTCGTCGACCCGGACCACCCCGGCGTCGTCGGGCATCGCGAGCGCGGTGTTGCCGAGGACGTAGCGGTCGTACTGGTCGGTGATCCACGACTTGTCGCAGAGGTTGGGCGAGGCGAGCAGCGTGAGCAGGTCGGACCGCAGGCCGTCGCCGTCGACGGGCTTGGCCAGGGTCGCGGCGCCACCGGCCTGCAGCAGGTCGAGGTAGTCGGGACGGGCGAGGGGGCGGTGGTAGGTCGGGCCCTCGTGGGCGACCGAGCGCGGCGGCACGTCGACGATGACCTCGCCGTGCCAGGTGATGACGAGGTGGTCACCGTCGGTGACCTCGCCGAGGACCGTGGCCTCGACGTCCCAGCGGTCGGTGATCGCCATGAACTCGTCGAGCTTGCCCGGCTCGACGACCGCCATCATGCGCTCCTGGCTCTCCGACATGAGGATCTCCTCAGGTCGCAGGGAGGCGTCGCGCAGGGGCACGCGGTCGAGCTCGATCTGCATGCCGCCGTCACCGTTGGACGCGAGCTCGCTCGTGGCGCAGGACAGGCCCGCACCGCCGAGGTCCTGGATGCCGTCCACGACGTGCGCGGCATACAGGTCCAGGCAGCACTCGATGAGCACCTTCTCGGCGAACGGGTCGCCGACCTGCACCGCGGGGCGCTTGGTCGGGCCGCCCTCGTCGAAGGTCTCCGACGCGAGCACGGAGACACCGCCGATGCCGTCGCCGCCCGTCTTGGCGCCGAACAGGATCACCTTGTTGCCGACGCCGGAGGCCTTGGCGAGGTGGATGTCCTCGACCCGCATGGCGCCGACGCACAAGGCGTTGACGAGCGGGTTCCCTTGGTAGCAGTCGTCGAACACGACCTCGCCACCGATGTTGGGCAGGCCGATGCAGTTGCCGTAGCCGCCCACGCCCGCGACGACACCGGGCAGCACGCGCTGGGTGTCGGGGTGGTGCAGGTTGCCGAACCGCAGCGGGTCCATCACCGCGATCGGGCGCGCGCCCATCGACATGATGTCGCGGATGATGCCGCCGACACCGGTGGCCGCACCCTGGTAGGGCTCGACGTAGGACGGGTGGTTGTGCGACTCGACCTTGAAGGTGACCGCCCAGCCGTCGCCGATGTCGACGACGCCGGCGTTCTCACCGATGCCGACAAGGAGCTTCTCGCGCATCTCGTCGGTGGTGTTCTCGCCCCAGAGGGAGAAGTGCACCTTGGACGACTTGTAGGAGCAGTGCTCGCTCCACATGACCGAGTACATCGCGAGCTCGGCGCTGGTGGGGCGGCGGCCGACGATCTCGCGGATGCTCGCGTACTCGTCCTCCTTGAGCCCGAGCTCGCTCCACGGCTGCTCGGAGTCGGGCGTCGTGGCCGCGTGCGAGACCGTGTCGAGGGTCGGACGGTCGACCTGGGCCGTCATGCTGAAACCACCTGTCGCAGAACAGAAGTGAAGAACGGGAGCCCGTCGGTCGAGGGGCCGTAGCCCTCCTCGACGCAGTGCTCGGGGTGGGGCATGAGGCCCACGATGTTGCCGCGCTCGTTGGTGATGCCCGCGATCCCGCGGTACGAGCCGTTGGGGTTGTCGCCGGCATACCGGAAGGCCACGCGGCCCTCGCCCTCGAGCTCGTCCAAGGTGCGCTCGTCGGCGACGAACCCACCCTCGCCGTTCTTGAGGACGATCGTGATCTCCTGGCCGGCCTCGAAGTCGGAAGTCCAGGCGGTGGAGGCGTTCTCGACGAGGAGCCGCTGGTCGACGCAGTTGAACTTGCGGTGGTCGTTGCGGATCAACGCACCGGGCAGCAGGTGGCTCTCGCAGAGCACCTGGAACCCGTTGCAGATGCCGAGCACCGGCAGGCCGCCCCGGGCCGCCGGGATGAGCGCATCCATGACCGGGGCGAAGCGGGCGATGGCACCGCAGCGCAGGTAGTCCCCGTACGAGAACCCACCGGGCAGGACCACCGCGTCGACGCCCTTGAGGTCGGCGTCGCCGTGCCAGAGGCTGACCGCCTCGGCACCGACGGCGCGCACCGCACGGGCGGCGTCACGGTCGTCGAGGGAGCCCGGAAACGTGACGACCCCGACCTTCACTGGCCGGGGTCCTGGTCGTCGTCCACGTCGGCGGCGGCGGCACGCACGCTCACGACGTCCTCGATGACGGGGTTGGACAGCAGCTTCTCGGCTGCCTCCCGCGCCGCCGCGAGCACCTCGTCGGTGACCTCTCCGTCCACGGTGAGGACGAAGCGCTTGCCCTGCCTCACATCCGTGAACTGCTCGAAGCCGAGCCGGGGAAGCGCCCCGTTCACGGCCTGACCCTGGGGGTCGAGGATCTCTGGCTTCAGCATGACGTCAATGACGACGTGGCCCATTCGGGTGTCTCCTGGGTTCAGCACGGAACTGCGGGGGTGGGAAGCGTCGGCAGTCTATCCGGGCGACGGAGCAGGTATGCCGCGTGGTCACCTCCCGGACGCCGGGCCCCCGCCCGGGGTTCCTCGCCTGGTCCGGTCGCGCAGGACGTCCCTGACGAGGAACCCGAGCGCGAAGGCGCAGGCTGCCAGGATGATCGCCGCGCCGATGCTGGCACCCTCCCGGTCGATCCGCTGCACGAGCAGCACCACGCGCCACAGCAGGAAGAGGAGGACGGCGAACTCGACGACGTTGAGCCGCCAGCCCAGCGCCCGCCCCTTCTCCCGCACCGACCCCAGCCACGACACCCGGCCAGTGTGTCGCAACCGCCTGCCGGGCGTGGCGGGTTTGCGCGGTTGACCCGTCGCGGTCGCCGGAGGAGCGTCCGGGGGAAGAGCCCGGCAGGCACCATGACCACCGCCAGGCAGGCCGTCATGCGCGTCGGCAGCACCGTGGCCGTCGATGCCTTCGAGGTGTCCGGTGGCGAGCTGACCGGCGCGCGTCAGCTGCGGGCCGCGGCGAGGGCGGACAGGATCGCGGCCACCGAACGCTCGACGTCCTCGGCGGTGGTCAACCAGCCCGACACCGAGAGGCGCATGACGGCCGCCCCCTGCCAGCTGCTGCCACCGAGCCACGCCTCCCCGCCGGCCTGGACCCCGGCGATCACGGCCCGCGTGACGTCGTCGGAGTCGTCGAAGCGGACGAGGACCTGGTTGAGGACGACGTCGTTGAGCACGGTGACCCCCGGGTCGGCGTCGGCGAGACTCGTGGCGAACCTGCGCGCATGGCCGCACGACCGGTCGACGAGGTCGGCGACCCCGTCCCGGCCGAGCTGCGACAGGGCCGCCCAGAGCGCGAAACCTCTCGCCCGACGAGACGCCTCAGGCACGTAGCGGTACGGGTCGCGGCCGGCTCCGGGCACGACGTAGGGCGCCTCCCAGGACATCGCTGCGACATGCGCGACGGGGTCGCGGGTCGCCACGAAGGCCGAGTCGTAGGGGACGTTGAGCCACTTGTGGCAGTCGGTCGCCCAGGAGTCGGCACGCTCGACTCCCGCGACCAGGGACCGCAGCCGGTCGCTCGCCCCTGCCCAGAGGCCGAAGGCGCCGTCCACGTGCAGCCAGGCACCGGTCTGCGCGCAGAGGTCGGCGAGGTCGGCGAACGGGTCGAACGCGCCGGTGTTCACGTTGCCGGCCTGCGCGCAGACGATGACCGGCCCCCCGTCGCTGCGGAGCACCTGCTCGAGGGCGGCAGGGCGCATCCGTCCCTGCTCGTCGCTCTCGGCGACGTCGGGGCGGCTGCCCAGCCCAGCGAGGCGCAGCGCCTGGGGCACAGTCGCGTGGACCTGGCCGCCGACGACGACCTGGATGCGCGGCGCACCCTGCAGGCCGTCGGCCTCGACGTCCCACCCTGCCCGGTCCAGGACGGCGTGCCGAGCCGTCGCAAGGGCCGTGAAGTTGGCCATCTGAGCCCCGGTCGGGAACCCGAACGAGGCGTCCGCCGGCAGACCGAGCAGGTCGAGCACCCAGCCCCCGGCGACCTCCTCCACCGCCGCGGCCGCAGGGGACATCACCTCGAGCCCGGCGACCTGGTCCCAGGCCACGGCGAGCCAGTCGGCCGCCATGGCCGCCTCCAGCGTGCCGCCGACGACGTAGCCGAAGTAGCGCGGACCGCTGGAGGCCACGAGTCCCGGTGCCGCTGCGGCCACGAGGCGTTCGACGACCTCGGCGGGCTCGCTGCCGTGCACCGGCACGGGGCCGCCCAGCGCGGTCCGGAGGGTCTCGCTCGTGACGTCGGGGGACGCCCCGACGCGGCGCTCACGCAGGCCGTCGAGGTGGGCGCGGGCGGCGGCACTCGCCGCCGCAAGGGCAGGGTGGCCCTCCAGGTCCTCCACGTCGGCAGGCTACGCCCGCAGGGTCCGTCAGGAGAAGGTGCGGCCGGTCAGGCGTTCGTAGGCCTCGACGTACTTCGCACGCGTCTGGGCGATGACGTCCTCGGGCAGGTCTGGAGGCGCCTCGCCCGAGGCCTTGTCCCAGCCGCTGGCCGACGACGTGAGCCACTCACGGACGAACTGCTTGTCGTACGACGGCTGCGGGTGGCCCGGCTCCCAGAGGTCGGCCGGCCAGAACCGCGAGGAGTCCGGGGTCAGCACCTCGTCCGCGAGGACGACGTCGTCACCGTCGAGGCCGAACTCGACCTTGGTGTCGGCGATGAGGATGCCACGCTCTGCGGCGATCTCGTTGCCCCGTGCGAGGATCGCCGTGGTCAGGTCACGCACGCGCGACGCGAGGGGCGCGCCGATCTCGGCCTCCACGGCGGCATAGGGCATGGGCTGGTCGTGCTCCCCCATCGGCGCCTTGGTGGACGGGGTGAAGACGGGCTCCGGCAGACGAGAGCCGTCGACGAGTCCCTCGGGGAGCGCGATGCCGGAGACGTGCCCGTCGGCGAGGTACTCGTTCAGGCCGCCGCCGGTGAGGTAGGCGCGGGCCACGCACTCGACCGGCAGCATCGCGAGCCGCTTGACGAGCACGGCGCGCCCGGCGACGACATCGGGCACGTCGGTCGACACCACGTGGTTGGGCACGAGGTCCTCGAGGCGTTCGAACCACCACAGCGACAGCTGGGTGAGGACCGCACCCTTGTCCGGGATCGGGGTGTCGAGGACGAAGTCGTAGGCCGACAACCGGTCGCTGGCGACGAGGAGCAGCTGGTCGTTCCGCGGAGTACCCGAGTCGTCGAGCGGTGCGTAGAGATCACGCACCTTGCCCGAGTAGACGTGGGCGTAGCCGGGCACCGTGAGCGGCTGGGAGGACGTCATGGCCGACATCCTCCCAGCCACGACAGCCTCGGTGCGTGGTGGTCCCGCGAGCCGACCTCGTCTCGGCTTGACTTGAAGTCCACTTCATCTTTGAGGATGGCGACCATGTCCACCGCCACGACCCGCAGCCGTCACGACGACCGGCCGCCCAGCCTGTTCACCCGGGAGCACCTCCCGTTCGCCGTGGGGGCGGTCGCGCTCGTGACGCTCGCCGCGTTCGAGAACCGCGCCACCACCACGGTCCTGCCGACCGTGGCGCGCGACCTCGACGGGCTGTGGCTCTTCGGTGCCGCGAGCGCTGCACCGCTCGTGTCGTTCGTGCTGGCCACGGTCGTGGCCGGCGCGTGGGCGGACCATCGCGGACCGGTGCGCCCGCTCCAGGCCGGGATGGTGGTGTTCGTCGCCTCCCAGGTCCTCATGGCGGTCGCACCGGGCATGGCGCTGTTCACGATCGGGCGGTTCGGCTCAGGGATCTCGGAGGCGCTGCTCGACGTGTCCCTGACGGTGCTGCTCGCCCGGGCGCTGCCGGAGGCGTTGCGGGCCAAGGTGTTCGCCGCCTTCGCCGCCGCGTGGGTGCTCCCGTCGCTGGTGGGACCGCCCATCGCCGGGGCCCTGACCGAGGTGTGGTCGTGGCGGTCCGTGTTCGCGATCGGCGTCGCGCTGCTCGTTCCGGCGGGGCTGCTGCTGCGACCGTCGATGCGAGCCTCCGCGGCGCAGACCGGCACCGCGACACGCTGGACTTCGAGCGAGCACCGCGCCGTACGCGCGGCCGCCCTCGCCGCCACCGGTCTCGCGGCGCTGACCGCCGGCGGCTCGCTGCTCGGACGCAGTGGCCCGGTCCGCGCCCTCGGCATCGTCCTGGTGGTCGCCGGGCTCGCCGCCACGGCGCCGGCGGTCCGCGCCGTGCTGCCGGCCGGGACGCTTCGGCTCGCCCGCGGCATACCCGCCCTCGTGGCCCTGCGTGGTCTCGTGTCCGCGGCCTTCGGCACCGCGGGAAGCCTCCTACCGCTCATGCTCACGACGGTCCACCACCTCGGGCCGGCCGCAGCCGGCGCGAGCCTGACGGTGACCGGGCTTTGCTGGGCAGCCGGGTCCCAGCTGCACGGGCTCGACGCCGTGCAGCGCCGCGTGGGGGCGGTGCGACGGCTCCAGGTCGGCTTCGCCCTCATCACCGTCGGCATCGTCGGACCGGCACTGACCAGCCTGGCGCTTCTGCCGGTGGTCCCGGGGCTCGTGCTCTGGGGCGTCGCCGGGATCGGGATGGGGATCGTGTCGCCGACCCTGTCCACCCAGCTGCTGCACCTCGCCCCCGTGGCCGACCAGGGGCGCATCACCGCGGCGTCCAGCCTCACGGCCTCGGTGGCGGGCGCGGTGGCCCTGGCAGCCGCCGGTGCCCTCATCGCGTGGCAGGCGCCGGCGCTGCCGGGATGGCTCTTCGCTGCGGTGATGGTCGGCAGCGCCGCGATCGGCGCCCTCGGCTGGGCCGCCTCCCGCCGCGCGGGCTGAGCCGTCAGCCGACGTGCAGCTCGTCCCGCTCCGCCGCGAGGGCGATGTCGGTGCGGTGGTGGGACCCGTCGAGCTCGATGGAGCCGATCCCCTCGTAGACGCGCTCGCGGGCCTGGGTGAGGCTGTCGCCCAGGGCGACGACCGACAGGACCCGTCCCCCGGCCGACACCAGCGTGCCGTCGTCGGCCCGGCCGGTGCCGGCGTGCAGGACGTAGACGCTGGGCACCTCGGTGGCGTCCTCGATGCCGGTGATGGGGTCGCCGGTGCGCGGGGTGTCGGGGTAGTTGTGCGAGGCGACGACGACGGTGACGGCGTGCTGCGGAGACCAGTGCAGGGCACCGACCTCGGCGAGCCGCCCCGTGGCGGCGGACAGCAGCAAACCGCCGAGGGGCGTCTGCAGCCGGGCGAGCACCACCTGCGTCTCGGGGTCGCCGAAGCGGGCGTTGAACTCGATCACCCGCGGTCCCCGTGAGGTCAGGGCCAGGCCGATGAAGAGCACCCCGACGAAGGGCGTCCCGCGGCGACGCATCTCGTCGACCGTCGGCTGGGCCACCCGCGTGACGAGCTCGTCCACCATCGTCGGGGGCGCCCAGTCCAGCGGGGAGTAGGCACCCATCCCTCCGGTGTTGGGGCCACGGTCCTGGTCGAAGACGCGCTTGAAGTCCTGGGCGGGAGCGAGCGGGACGACGTCCACCCCGTCGCAGAGCACGAACAACGACACCTCGGGGCCGTCGAGGAACTCCTCGATCACGACGCGACCGTCGTCCTTGGCCAGACAGCCCCGGGCGTGCGCCAGCGCGGCGTCGCGGTCGTCGGTGACGACCACACCCTTGCCTGCTGCCAGTCCGTCGTCCTTGACGACGTACGGCGCCCCCATGGCATCCAGCGCCTCGGCCACCTCGTCGACGGTCGTGCAGACGCGGGCCAGTGCCGTGGGCACCTCCGCAGCCGCCATGACCTCCTTGGCGAAGGCCTTGCTGCCCTCGAGCCGCGCAGCCTCTGCCGACGGACCGAAGACGGCGAACCCCGCGTCCCGCACGACGTCGGCGACTCCTGCGACCAAGGGCGCCTCCGGGCCGATGACGACCAGATCGACACCGTGGTGGCGGGCGAGCTCGGCGACGCCCTCCCCGTCGAGCAGCCCGGCCGGCAACGGCTCGCACAGGGCGATGGCATCCATGCCGGGGTTGCCGGGAGCGACCACCACGGCATCGACGTCCGGGTCGGCGCCCAGGGCCTTGACGATGGCGTGCTCGCGAGCACCGGATCCGACGACGAGAACCTTCACACGCCCAGCGTAGAGACCCGCGGGGGGAATGAGTGCGCGGCGTCCCGGGGAGGCAGGGGGGACATTCTCCCCGGGACGCCGCGCAGCCGACGTGCGGTCGCCTGGCGGGGGAACCGGCAACCGGGCACGTGGGTCGACACAGTCGACTTCGACCAGAGTGGACCATGACCGGTCCGCACGTAAAGTCCCTGAGTGGCGGACTTGCGCCATTGACGGAATCTCGCCAGCACACCAGCATGGGTGCCGGCCACTTCCTTCAGGACGAGGAGCAGCGCATGGGCGGGAACTCGTGAGCGACGCTGCGGGCCCCCTGGGCCTCGATCGCCAGGACGGCGACGGGGACGGGGTCGTGACGCGGGTCTACCTCGCGGCACTCCAGCACCCCGAGCCGACGCGGTCACTGCTCGTCGCCCAGGGCATGAAGGCCCCGCTGGTCGACCACTCCCTCGAGGTGCTGCAGGAGCGCGGCCTGGTCCGCCTGCAACCGGGCGGCGTCATCGAGGTCATCCCGCCCGACATCTCCCTGCCGACCCTGGCGCTCAGCTACGAGCGGCGCGCCCGCGAGACCCGGTCGGCGGCGCACGAGCTCTCCCAGGTCTTCTTCCAGGCGAGGGCGGCGACGACCACCCCGGACGCGGGCACCATACGGATCCTCAACTCCCTGGACGAGATGGCGGCGGTGACGGCCGAGGCGATCGCGACCGGCACCGAGATCGTCCGGGTCTTCCGCGCTCCGTCGCCGCGCACCGACGCGATCTTCGACAGCCCTCTCCACAGCCACGAGGAGCCGAGCCACGGTGCGGGCGGCATCGTCCTCGACATGGCCTCCGTCTACGACTCGCGTGTCCTCGACCTGCCGGACGCCCTCACCGTCCTCGAGGCCCGCGAGCGGGGCGGCGAGCGCTTCCGGCTCACCACGAGCGTGCCGTTCTCCTGCGTCATCGTCGACGACACGGCAGCCATCGTCGACGTCAGCGCCTTCGACCCGACGGGGTTCGGGTCCGCCCTGGTGCGGGCGCGGGCGATGGTCCTGGCGCTGATCGCGTTGTTCGACCACTTCTGGACGCTCGGCTCACCCCTCCAGCGGGCGGGGTCGGGCAGCGCGGCCGAGCAGCGCGACCAGCTCATCCTGTCGCTGCTCGCCGCCGGCGCCCCCGACGCCACGATCGCCCGGCAGACCGGGGTCTCCCAACGGACCGTCGAGCGCCGGGTCCGCGCCCTGATGGACCAGCTCGGGGCCGGCACGCGGTTCCAGGCGGGGGTCCAGGCCGGGCGGCGTGGCCTGATCTGAGCGGGCCGGTACGGCGCCGCGGGCACCCCTCCCGCGAGCTGGTCGCCGGACCCTCGCGAGGGCCCCGGAACCCGTGGGGTGGGATGGCGCCCTGAGGCGGCTGGGGCGGGGCTAGACTCGTGCGTTCTCTGCGGGACGAGCAGGCCGTTCGACAAGAAAGTCACCACCGTGACCGCTCCGGATCACCAGCCCACCACCTCCAACAAGGCGACCACCGCCGAGGTGGCACGCGAGATCGCCGTCGAGCAGGCGCACGTGGACGTCGTCTACGCCGAGCTGGCCAAGGCCAAGCTCCGGGCCGGGCTCGTCGAGACCGACGGCCTCGCCCGCGGACGCACCGACCGCACCGGCGACGTCCGCGACGAGGAGCTCACCGGGCTCTTCGAGCGTGACGCCCTCGTCTTCAACGCGGCCCGTCGTCGCTCGACCCTGGACACGCAGTTCGAGGGACTGGTCTTCGGGCGGCTGGACCTCGACCACGCCCTGTCCCGGGACGGCGCGGACAGTGACCGCGAGACCCGCTACATCGGGCGCCTCGGCGTCCGCGACGACGACTACGAGCCGCTCGTCGTCGACTGGCGCGCCCCGGCCGCCGCGGCGTTCTACCGCGCGACCCCCGTCGAGCCGATGGACGTCCTGCGCCGCCGGGTGCTGCGTTGCAAGGGTCCCGACGTCGTCGGCGTCGAGGACGACCTGATGGTCGCCGAGGCACCGGACGACCTCGTCATCGTCGGCGACGGCGCGCTCCTCGCGGCCCTGACCCGCAGCCGCGGCGCGCAGATGCGCGACATCGTCGCCACCATCCAGCGCCACCAGGACGAGGCCATCCGCGCCTCGGCCCGCGGCATCACCGAGATCACCGGCGGACCCGGCACCGGCAAGACCGTCGTCGCCCTGCACCGCGCCGCCTACCTGCTCTACTCCGACCGGCGACGCTTCGAGAACGGCGGCATCCTCGTCGTCGGTCCGTCCTCGGCCTACACCGCCTACATCGAGCGGGTGCTGCCGTCGCTGGGCGAGGAGTCGGTGACGCTGCGCTCGCTCGGAGACGTCGTCGACGGGGTCACCGCCGTACGGCTCGACTCCCCGCAGGTAGCCGCCGTCAAGGGTTCGCTGCGCGTGCGGCGCCTGCTGTCGCGCGCCGCCGCCGACAGCCCGCCGGGCGCTCCGACGCAGTTCCGCGCCTTCGTGAACGGCAAGGCCGTCCGCGTCGACACCCCGGCCCTGGACCGCATCCGCGCCCAGGTCCTGCGTGGGCACCAGCGCAACCTCGCGTCCAAGGCCGTGCGCGCCCAGCTCGCCGAGGCCGCGTGGAACACCGTCCGCGAGGGTGACCGCAACGAGTTCATGGACCACTTCGAGGACCACCTCGAGGTCGACGCCTTCCTCGAGCGCTGGTGGCCGCAGGTCGACCCGCGCGAGGTGCTGCTGTGGCTCGCCGACCCCGACCTCGCCACCCGTCATGGGCGCGGCGTCCTCACCGCGGAGGAGTCGGTGGCGTTCGCCGCGTCGATGCGCGACGCCCTCGAGTCCGGCACCTGGTCGGTCGCCGACGCGGCCCTCGTCGACGACCTCGCCGCCCGGATGGGTCCGGTCCAGGAGGGGCCGGTCGAGGAGCGCGAGTTCTACGAGATCGAGGAGCTCGACGACGTCTCGCAGTTCGGCGTCGCCGAGGTCCGCGCGACCCGGCAGTCCGGCGCCGGCTCGGCGAACGGCTCCTCCCGCATCGCCCTGACCGATCCGCGCGACCGGCTCCTGCAGGGACGCATCGACGGGCCGGGCGAGTACGCCCACGTCCTCGTCGACGAGGCCCAGGACCTGTCCCCCATGCAGTGGCGGATGCTCGGACGCCGTGGGCGCTACTCGTCGTGGACCGTGGTCGGTGACGCCGCCCAGGCGTCGTGGCCCGATGCGCAGGAGTCCGGACGGGCGCGCGAGGAGGCGTTCGGCACCCAGGAGCGCCGGCTGTTCCACATGGACACCAACTACCGCAACGCCCGCGAGATCTTCGACTACGCCGCCACGGTCGTGAAGGCCCAGGTGCCCGACGCCGACATCCCGCAGGCGGTCCGCGAAACGGGCGCCCACCCCGTCGACCTCACGGTGGCGGGCAGCAACTGGGCCGCGGTCGCGACCGAGGCCGTCGAGGCGCTGCTCGGGGAGGTCGAGGGCTCGATCGCCGTCATCGCCCCGGAGCGACACCGCGCCGCGCTGGCTGCCGTCGGCGAGCTCGGGGAGCGCGTCGTCGTCATCGACCCGATGTCGACGAAGGGTCTGGAGTACGACGCCACGGTCGTGGTCGACCCCGACGCCATCACCGAGGAGTCACCCGGTGGCGTGCGCGTGCTCTACGTCGCGCTGACGCGGGCCGCGCACCGCATGACGGTCCTGCGCCCCGCCTGACCGTCGCTCAAACGCTCCCGCTGCAGCAACCTCTGCTAGCAGGGGTTGCTGCAGCGGCGGCAGGTTGCTGCCTGCCCGTGGGGCAGCGACCTCTGCTGAGTCGGCTGTCAGTCGCCGAGCAGGGAGTGGCGGCTGATGATCTCCTCGCGGCCGGGGCCGACACCGATCGCCGAGACGCGGGCGCCGATCAGCTCCTCGAGGCGCAGCACGTAGGCCTGGGCGTTCGCCGGCAGGTCCTCGAAGGTGCGGCACTCGGTGATGTCCTCCCACCAGCCGGGCAGCTCCTCGTAGATCGGCTTGGCGTGGTGGAAGTCGGTCTGGTTGACCGGCATCTCGTCGTGGCGGACGCCGTCCACGTCGTAGGCGACGCAGACCGGCACCGTGTCGAGACCGGTCAGGACGTCGAGCTTGGTGATGACGAAGTCCGTGGTGCCGTTGATCCGCGTGGAGTAGCGGCCCACGACCGTGTCGACCCAGCCGCAACGCCGCGGGCGACCGGTCGTGGTGCCGAACTCCGCCCCGGTCTTGCGCAGGAACTCACCGTTGGCGTCGAAGAGCTCGGTCGGGAACGGCCCCTCGCCGACCCGGGTCGAGTACGCCTTGAGGATCGCGATGACGCGGTCCACCCGGGTCGGCGGGATGCCCGACCCGGTGCACGCGCCACCGGCGGTTGCGTTGGAGGACGTGACGAACGGGTAGGTGCCGTGGTCGACGTCGAGCAGGGTCGCCTGACCCGCTTCGAGCAGCACGGTCTTGCCCTCGTTGAGGGCCTTCTCGAGCACCAGGGAGGTGTCGGCGACCATGGGACGCAACCGCTCGGCATACCCGAGGAGCTCGTCCATCACCTCGTCCACCTCGACGGCGCGGCGGTTGTAGATCTTGGCGAGGATCTGGTTCTTGAAGGCGAGGGCGGCCTCGACCTTCTGGCGCAGGATCTTCTCGTCGAAGAGGTCCTGCACACGGATCCCGTTGCGGGACATCTTGTCCGCGTAGGTCGGCCCGATGCCGCGACCCGTGGTGCCGATCTTGCGCGACCCGAGGAAGCGCTCGGTGACCTTGTCGAGGACCCGGTTGTACGGCGCGATGATGTGCGCGCTCGCGCTCACCAGGAGGCGGGAGGTGTCGACCCCACGGGCCTCGAGGCCGTCGAGCTCCTCGAAGAGCACGGCCAGGTCGACGACGACACCGTTGCCGATGACGGGGGTGCAGGTCGGCGTGAGGATGCCGGAGGGGAGCAGGTGCAGCGCGTACTTCTCGCGCTTGCCGTCCTTCTCGATGACGATCGTGTGGCCGGCGTTGTTGCCACCGTTGAACTTGACGACGTAGTCGACGTCGCTGCCCAGGAGGTCGGTCGCCTTGCCCTTGCCCTCGTCGCCCCACTGCGCGCCCACGAGCACGATTGCCGGCATACCAGCACCTCTTCCATCACCACGGTTGTCCTACGGCCATGCAGCGGGCCCCTCGCGTACCGCGCGGGGCCCGTACCGGTGAAGGCTACCGGTCCGTGGAGCGGTCGAGGGCGACGAGTCCGGTGCGCGCAGCGGCGACACCGAGCTGGAACCGGGTCTGGACGCCGTACCGGTCCATGAGCTGCGCCACGCGGCGGCGGACCGTGCGCAGGCTACAGCCGAGGTAGCGGGCGATGGACTCGTCCTTGAGCCCCAGCTCGAGCAGGCGGACCAGCTCGGCGTCGTCGTCGGTGCCGTGGCCCTCGGGCGTGATCGGCAGCGCCCGGGCGAACGAACGGTCGAACAGCGAGGTGAAGGCGGCGATGACCATGGGGTCGCGGATGAGGACGTAGTCGGCGGCCGGGTTGGCCCACTCGGCGACGGCCACCACCGCCTGGTCGTCGAAGATCGCGAACTCGCTCGGCGGCACGAGGCTGACCCGCTGCTCCTCCCCGGCATCGGCCCAGGACCGGACCCAGGCGCGACCGGGCTCGGTGTCGAGGATGTCCATCGGGTAGATCGTCTGCTGGCGGAAGGCACCCTCGCCGATGCGGGCCTGGGTGTTGCGGATGTTCTCGGCGTCGGTGCCCGAACCGATGTCGATGCTCAGGGCGCAGTTGCGCACGACGGTCGTCGTGGTGTCGACGAGGTGTCGGAGCAGGGGTGGGGCGACCTCGGCTGGGAGGGACTCCAGGACCACCTGGCCGCGCACCGTCGAGGCCGCCGGGTGGGCCGCCAGCTCGAACAGGGCATAGCGGGCGTCGGCGAGCTCGGCCCGCCGCACCTCGAGGTGGCGCTCGCCCCGCTCGAGGATCTTGTGCAGGCGTTCCAGCGGATCGGAGAAGAGTGCTTCGAGCTCGTGCGGCGGCACGTCCTTGCTGGTCACGGGCCCCTCCCCCGACAATTCGTCATCATCTGGCCAATGTCACCATAGTGCCACCTTCAGGACGCATCGGCAGGGCACAATGAGTCCCGCGCGCTCGTCGACTCGGCAGGGGACGAACAGACGAACCGCGCGCAGGGCGGCTCTCGAGTCCGTCCGCAGGGGGCGACGCCGGGGGGTGGGATCGACGAGATCCCACCCCCCGGCTTCACTGTGTGGGGCCCGACCCCTGACCGTGGCCAGCACGCGGTGGAGCCACCGAGTGAGCTGCGCAGCCAACCCGGCGAGGTCGTATGGCGTCGTCAGGGGTGAGGGCGCAGCCGCCCGGGACACCACGAGACAGGGGAGCTCGATGACCACCACGCGCACGACCACCGTCCTGACCGCCACCGCAGGCCTGCTGGGCCTCGGTCTGCTCGGTGCCTGCGGGAGCACCGACACCACCAGCGCCTCGGGCACGACCTCGACGACACCCACCTCGAGCACGACCTCGAGCACGGAATCGACCTCGACCTCGCCGGACCCCACCACCGTCACCGTGACGACGACGGCATCCCCCAGCTCGACGACGCGCAAGCCCCAGGTCGACTCCTCACCCACGACGCCACCGCCCGGCAAGGACGCCCCCGCCATCCCCCGCTCGGCGCAGGACTACGGGACGGCGTTCGTCGCGGCCTGGGTGGAGGGAGACCGCACCCGGGCGACCCAGCTCGGGACCGAGGCCGCCGTCAAGGCCGCCTTCGCGAGCACGGTCGACACCATGCCGCGGTTCGTGCGGTGCGAGGGCGCGGCCGGGTCGAGCTACTGCACGTGGGAGGGCAACGAGTACACGCTGCAGGTCAGGCTCCGGAACGAGATGGCCTCCCTCGGGCAGCCCCACGCCGTCACCGAGGTCGTGTTCCAGCACTGAGGGGCGCAGGCGCCATACGCCCACGCCCCTCGTCGACCCCGTGGGGTCGGTGACCTACCCGGTCAGCACCTGGCAGAGCGGAACCTACAGGCCGAGCTCGCGCGCCCCGGCGGTCGAGGAGTCGCGCAGGAACTCGGTGCAGCGGTGCTGCTCGTCGGTCTCGCCGATCGCGCCGGCCGCCTTGGCCAGGGCTGCGAGCGCCCGCAGGAAGCCGCGGTTGGGCTCGTGCTCCCACGGGACCGGGCCCTGGCCGCGCCAGCCGTTCTTGCGCAACGAGTCCAGCGCGCGGTGGTAGCCGGTCCGGGCGTACGCGTAGCCCTCGACGGTACGGCCGTCGGCGAGCGCGTCCTCGGCGAGGGTGGCCCAGGCCAGCGACGACGTCGGGTGGGCGGCTGCCACCTGGTCGGCGGCCACACCGTCGTCCAGCAGACGGGCTGCCGGGTCGACGGGGAGCCGGGTCTCGGGGATGCCGAGCAGGTTGTCGCTCACGCGTGGGTGCCTGCCGATCGCAGGTGCTCGCAGGCCTCGACGATGCGGGCGGCCATGCCGGCCTCCGCCTCCTTGCCCCAGGCGCGCGGGTCGTACTGCTTCTTGTTGCCGACCTCGCCGTCGATCTTGAACACGCCCTCGTAGTTGGTGAGCATGTAGCCGGCGACGGGGCGGGTGAAGGCGTACTGGGTGTCGGTGTCGATGTTCATCTTGACGACGCCGTAGTCGACCGCGGCGGCGATCTCCTCGGCCGTCGAGCCGGACCCGCCGTGGAAGACGAGGTGGAACGGCTTCGCGTCGGCGGTGCCGAACTCGCGGTGCACGGCGTCCTGCGCGGCCTTGAGCACCTCGGGCTTGAGCTTGACGTTGCCCGGCTTGTAGACGCCGTGGACGTTGCCGAAGGTCAGGGCCGTCATGAAGTAGCCGTTCTCCCCGGTGCCGAGGGCCTTGGCCGTGGCGATGGCGTCCTCGGGCGTGGAGTACAGCTTGTCGTTGATCTCGTTGGCGACGCCGTCCTCCTCGCCACCGACGACGCCGACCTCGATCTCGAGGATGACGTGGGCGGCCTTGCAGGCGTCGAGCAGGTCGCGCGCGATCTCGAGGTTCTCGTCGAGCGGCACGGCCGAGCCGTCCCACATGTGCGACTGGAACCACGGGGTGCCACCGGCCTTGACGCGCTCGGCCGACGCGGCGAGCAGCGGGCGGACGAACCCGTCGAGCTTGTCCTTGGGGCAGTGGTCGGTGTGCAGCGCGATGTTGACGTCGTAGTTCTTGGCGACCTCGTGCGCGTAGGCGGCCAGCGCCAGCGAGCCGCTGACCATGTCCTTGACGGTCGGGCCGGAGAGGTACTCCGCGCCGCCGGTCGAGACCTGCACGATGCCGTCGCTGCCGGCCTCGGCGAACCCGCGGATCGCGGCGTTCAGCGTCTGCGAGGACGACACGTTGATGGCCGGGTACGCGAAGGAGCCGGCCTTCGCGCGGTCCAGCATGTCGGCATACACCTCAGGGGTGGCGATGGGCATGGACTCTCTCCTTCGAAAGACATGGCACGGGGTCTTGCGTCGTCGCCGATCCTTCCACGTCCGTCGCCGCCGGCGACACCCGTGTCTCAGCCGGGCGCGGCGCCCAGCGCGTCACGGCGCTCGACGAGCAGCGCGAGCTCGGCGTCGTTGGCGCACCGTTCGATCGCGAGCCCGTATGCAGCGCGCGCACCGTCGGCGTCGCCCGCGCGGCTCAGCAGCTCGGCCCGGACGGCGGGGAGGCGGTGGCTGTGCGGCAGGTCCGCGTCCAACCCGTCCAGGGCTGCCAGCCCCTCCTGAGGACCCCGCGCCTCGGCGACCGCGACCGCCCGCGCCAGCCGGGCACTGGGCGTGGGGGCGAAGCCGAGCAGGGTGTCGTAGTGGTGCACGACCTGCTCCCAGTCGGTGTCGGCGGCCGTCGCGGCGGTGGCGTGCACGGCCGCGATCCGGGCCTGGACGGCGAACCCGGCGGCAGCGACGTCGATCGGGCCGGTGAGCACGAGCGAGCCGAGCAGCCCCAGCGCCTCGGCCACCTCGTCGTGGCGCCACCGGGACCGGTCCTGGTCGGGCAGCAGGACGATCCGGCCCGTGTCGTCGACCCGCGCGTCGCGACGGGAGTGCTGGAGCAGCATGAGGGCGAGCAGGGCGACGAGGACGGGTTCGCCGGGTCGCAGGCCGTCGACGAGGCGCACCAGCCGGATCGCCTCACCCGCGAGCTCGGTGCGCAGCGCATCCGGGCCGCTGCCCGGCGCGTAGCCCGCGGTGAAGGCGAGGTAGGCGGTCTGGGCGACGACGCCGAGCCGCTCCGGCAGGTCGTCGGCGGACGGGACGGAGAACGGGATGCCCGCGGAGACGATCTTCTTCTTGGCCCGGGTCAGCCGCGCCGCCATCGTCGGCTCCGGCACGAGGAAGAGCCTGGCGACGTCGTGGGTGGTGACACCGAGGACGAGTCGCAGCGCCAGGGCGCTCGCCGCGGACGGGTCGAGCGCCGGGTGCGTGCACATCAGGACGAGCCGCAGCCGCTCGTCCTCGACGAGACCACCCGGATCGGCACGCACGACGGCCTCCTGTCGTTCGGCATCGACGACGAGCAGCGGCGCCTTGCGCTGGGCCATCGCCTCGGCGCGCATCCGGTCCAGCACCCGTCGGCGGGCGGCGGTGTGCAGCCACGCTGCCGGGTTGTCGGGCGTGCCGTCCCGGGGCCACCGACGGGTGGCTGTCTCGACGGCGTCGGCAAGGGCGTCCTCGACGAGGTCGAGCCGCCGGAACTGCGCGAGGAGCAGGGACACCAGTCGCCCCCACTCCTCGCGCACCGTGCCGGCCAGCACGTCCTGCGCCGTGGCGGTCACAGGCTCTCGTAGCCCTCGACCCCGACGACGGGGCGGACCTCGACGGTGTAGCTGGTGGGCAGCAGCTTGGCCGCGGCGATCGCCGTGTCGAGGTCCGGCAGCTCGACGTCGTAGTAGCCGCCGACCTGTTCGGTCAGCTCGACGAAGGGGCCGTCGGTGACGACCGCAGCACCGTCCTCACCGTGGCGGATCGTCGTGGCCAGGTCTGCGTCGCAGAGCGCCGCACTCTGCAACCGTCGACCGTGCTCGTCGACGAACCGCTCGAACGCGTGGTGGGCGTCGAAGAACTGTTGCCGCTCCTGCGGCCCGGCCTCCTCCCACCGCCCGGGAACGTAGGCGATGAGGACGACGTACCTCACGAGGGACGGTCCTCGGGCCTGACCACCCGACGCACCTCGATGCCGTCGCCGAGGGCGGCGATGATCTGGCAGCAGTCGAGGAGGTCGTCGAGGTCGTCGGTCTCCACCTGGTAGAAGCCGCCGACCTGTTCGGTGACCTCGGCGAACGGTCCCTCGGTCGGGGTCCCGCCACCGCCGGGGATGCGCCGCGCCTCACCCATCCCGTGCAGCTCGGCGCCGCCGGTGATCTTGTGCCCCCGCTGGGTCAGCTCGCCGGCGAACCGGTTGTACTCGGCATACCCGGCGGTGCGCTGCTCGACGCTCATGGTGGTCCACCAGCGGTCGGCGTCCCCCACGATCAGCACGACGTACTCGGTCATCGGTCTCTCCTCACTCTCGGTGGCCGCGGGCGCGACCTCACCCCTGTGACGGACGAGGACACCCCGGATCGACAGCCTGCCGGAAACTTCTCGGAAAAGGCTGTCCCCGGACACACCCGAACCGGCACCCTTCGACGTCATGGGGGGTGTGGAGCTGGAGGGCATGGCCGGGTTCGAGCGCTTCGTGCAGTCGCGCTCGCACGTCCTGCTGCGCACCGCCTACCTCCTCGCCGGCGACCGGCACCTCGCCGAGGACCTCCTCCAGGACACCCTGAGCAAGGTCGCCCAGCACTGGGAGGTCGTTGTCGCAGAAGGAAACCCAGAGGCGTACGCGCGCACCGTGCTCTACCACCGGGCCGTCGACACCTGGCGCACCCGGCTGCGACGCCCCAAGGTCGTCGGTGACGTGGTCCGGGAGCCCGCCGAGCCGTCCGACCTCTTCGGCGACTCGGACCGGCGGATGCTCCTGCGATCCGCACTGGCGCGTCTGACCGCCAGACAGCGGGCGGTGCTCGTCCTGCGGTTCTACGAGGACCGGACCGAGGCCCAGGCCGCAGAGGTGCTCGGCTGCTCGGTCAGCACGGTCAAGACCACGACCCGGGCGGCGCTCGAGCGCCTGCGGGTCACCGCCCCCGAGCTCGCCGAGCTCACCGACCGGATGGTGGTGTCCCCATGACGACCGAGCTCACCGACGCCCTGGACTCCCTCGCCGCCGATGTCGACGTCACACCACCCCGGACCGATCTCGCGACGGCCGCGTGGACCCGGGGGCGGCGGGCCCGCACGCGTGCCCGGGCGAGCAGGGTCGCCCTCGCGGCCGCGGCAGTCGTGACCGTGGTGGCAGCCGTCCTGCCCGGGTCGTGGGACCGCTCGGCGCTGCCCTCCAGCTCCAGGGAGACCTCGTCCACCGGCTACCCCGTCCGGATCACCAAGCCGTGGACCACCGAGGACCTGCCCCTGCGCGGCGAACCGCTGGCCGGCGTGCTCCTGTCCGAGGCCCGCGGCTACACCGGCTGGTATGCCGTCACCAAGGACGGCGACCTCCGTCGCCTCCCCGTGAGCGGCGGGTTCATGCGTGGGAACGTCCCCACTCTCTCGGACGACGGGCGGCTGATCGGCTACGTCGACTCCAGCAGCGGGCAGTACGTGCTGCACGACGTCGTCTCCGGTCGGGTCACCTCGTTCCCTGACGTGCGCGCGGAGAACTCCACGGACCCTCAGGCGGAAGCGCCGGCGCCGTACAGGGTCGGTCCACAGATCCCCGGCTACGTCTCCCCCGACGGGGTGCACGTCGCCGTCCCGGGCACGACGGGGACCGACGGCACGACTGCGATCCTCGTCCTCGGCACAGACGGCTCGGTGCGTCCGGTCGCCGTCGGCGGCGAGGACGGCCTCGTCGGGTGGCTCGACGACCAGACGCTGCTGACCATGAACAGCAAGGACTCAGGTCCCGACGACGCCGGGGTCTCGACCCTCACCCCCGTCGCCATCGGGCTCGACGGCACGACCCGCCGCCTGCCCACCCTGCGCCCGTCGGAGCCCGTCGCCGCGTTCAGCTACAGCCAGTGGAGCCCGGCCCTCTCGCCGGACCACCGGTCGCTCGCCATGGGCCTCTCGGACCACGGAAGACCTTCCTCCCTGGTCTTCGACCTCGCAGATGGGCGGGAGGTCGAGAGCCGGCGCGATTCGACCATCCTGCCGGGCTCTCCGACGGTGAACGCCTCGACGTCGGGGATGAAGCACATCGAGTGGGCCGGGAGCACCTGGTACGGCGTGCTCCCGGGCCCGGCGGTCCGCGCCATGGCACCACAGTCCTCGACGGACGACCCCGCGATCGTCGTCGACCCCCGGCTCGACACCGCATGGCTCGACCTCGCCGACGACGCCCTCTCGGGTCCGGCCCACGGCAACGTCCTGGGCACCGCCGACACGTGGGTCGCGTGGCACTGGCGCGAGGTGCTCATCGCAGCGGGCGTGCTGATCCTCGTCGCGCTCGGCCTCCACCTGACGGCCGGACGGAGCCAGCAACCGGTCAGGCGTTCGCCGACCCGGCCCCGGGGACCTGACCGAAGGCGTGACGCCTGACCCACGCGTGCATGGCGACAGCTGCCGCGGCACCGGCGTTGATCGAGCGGGTCGAGCCGAACTGCTCGATGTGCAGCACCACGTCGCACGCCTCCCGCATGTCACCCGAGAGCCCCGGCCCCTCCTGACCGAAGACCAGGACGCACTCGCGCGGGAGGTCGTGGGTCTCCAGCGGCACCGAGCCGGGCAGGTTGTCGATACCTATGAGCGGTATGGCGCGTGGCCGGCCCGCGTCGTCGCGTCCGGCGGTCGCGGCCCAGGCGACGAGGTCGTCGACGGTCGGGTGGTGGTGCTCGTGCTGGTAGCGGTCGGTGACCATGGCGCCCCGGCGGTTCCACCGGCGCTTGCCGACGATGTGGAAAGCCTTGGCGTTGAAGGCGTTCGCTGTCCGGATCACCGAGCCGATGTTGAAGTCGTGGCCCCAGTTCTCCACGGCGACGTGGAACTCGTGGCGGTGGGTGTCGAGGTCGGCGACGATCGCGTCGTGCCGCCAGTAGCGGTAGGCGTCGACGACGTTGCGCCGGTCGCCGTCCCGGAGCAGATCGGGGTCCCAGTGCTCCCCCGACGGCCACTCGCCCTTCCACGGGCCGACGCCGACCGCGTCCTCCGCGGGCTGGTGCTCCGCCGGCGCCTGTTCGCTCACCGGGCCACCCTAGGCGCACGCCGCCACGCGGCGGCCGGTCGGCAGCAGGTCCCGCAGACTCACACCATCCGCACAGGCGAGGATGCGGGCGGACCACGGCGGGCGGCATACCCTTGTCCGCGTGATGACACCCTCGCTCGGCCCCGACTGGATGGACCCCCAGTGGCTCCTCGCACGCTTCGGGTCCCAGTTCTTCTGGGTCAGCGCCGCCATCGTCTTCGTCGAGTGCGGCCTGCTCTTCCCGATCCTCCCGGGTGACTCCCTGCTCTTCGCGGTGGGACTGTTCATCGCCGAGGGCTCGATCAAGATCAACATCGCGCTGGCCTGCCTGGTCCTCACGCTGGTCGCGTTCGCGGGCAACGTCGTCGGCTACGAGATCGGCCGCGCGCTGGGCGCGCCGCTCTACGAGCGCGAGGGTCGTTTCCTCAAGAAGAAGTACTTCGACCAGACCCACGAGTTCTTCGAGCGCCACGGCGCCAAGGCCCTGGTGCTGGGCCGGTTCGTCCCGATCGTGCGGACCTTCATCACCGTCGTCGCCGGGGTCGGCCGGATGGACCGCCGCCACTTCTTCGTGTGGAGCGCGGTGGGGTCGGTGCTCTGGGCCAGCGGCCTGACCCTGATCGGCTACTTCCTCGGCCAGGCCTTCCCGGTGCTCAAGGACCACCTCGAGGCCGCGATCCTGGCGATCGTCCTCGTGTCGGTGATCCCGATGGCCATCGAGGTCGTCCGGGCCCGGCGCGGCCACACCGCGAGCGAGGTCATCCTCGAAGAAGCCGGGGAGGCCTTCGACGACGTCAGGGACGACCGGGCCTGAGGCCCCGCCGGGAGCTACAGCTCGATGATCCCGGCGCGCAGGGCAGCGGTCACGGCTGCCGTGCGGTCGGTGACGCCGAGCTTCTCGAAGGCCCGGAGCAGGTGCGTCTTCACCGTGGCCTCGCCGATGTGCAGCTCGCGGCCGACGGCGGCGTTCGACAGGCCCTTGGCCACGCAGCGCAGCACCTCGGTCTCCCGCTCGGTCAGCGACGGACCGGCCGGCGCACGCATGCGGCTGGCCAGCCGGGCGACGACCGGCGGAGCGAGCACCGTCTCGCCCCGAGCCGCGCGACGGATCGCGTCCGCCAGCACCTCGCGCGGCGAGTCCTTGAGCAGGTAGCCGTTGGCCCCGGCCTCCACGGCCCGCACGATGTCGGCGTCGGTGTCGTAGGTCGTGAGGACGAGCACCGCCGGCGCACCGGCCGAGCCCCGGAGCCGCGCGGTCGCCGCTGCACCGTCGAGCACGGGCATCCGCAGGTCCATCAGGACCACGTCCGGCGAGAGGCGCTCGGCCAGCAGGACCGCCTCGGCTCCGTCGGCGGCCTCGCCGACCACCTCGAAGTCGGCGTGCTCCGACAGCATCGCCACGAGTCCCATCCGCACGACGGGGTGGTCGTCGACGACGAGCAGCCGCAGGGATGTCGACGGCTCGGCGGTCATCGCGGCACCTCCATCCGCAGACGGGTCCCCGACCCCGGGGCGCTGTGCACCTCGAACCGACCGCCGACCTCGTCGGCGCGCGCCGTGGCGCCGTCGAGCCCGTAGCCACGGTCGGGGGTGTCGGGAGCGAACCCGACCCCGTCGTCGGCGACCTCGAGGGACACCGGGGAGTCGGCGGCATACGTGAGGCGCACCTCGAAGCTGCCCGCGTGGGCGTGCCGTCGGACGTTGGCCAAGCCCTCCTGGGCCGTGCGGAGCAGGACCACCTCGGAGTTGGCGGGAAGCACGGTCGGCTCGCCCTGGACCACGAGGCTCCCGCGCATGCCGGACTCGGCGGCCACCGCGTCGACGAGCCGGCCGAGGGCCTCGGACAGCGTGCGGGACTGGAGGTGTCCGGGGGTCGTCTCGGCGACGATGAGGCGCGCCTCGGAGAGGTTGTCGGCAGCGGTCTGCTCGATGAGGCGCACCCGCTCGCGCACCACGTCCAGGTCGCCGCGGTCGAGCGCCGCCTCGGTCGCGCGGGCCAGCGTGACGAGCGAGGTGAAGCCCTGGGCGAGGGTGTCGTGGATCTCGCGGGACATGCGTTCGCGTTCTCCTGCAACGCCCTGGGCGCGTTCGGCGGCGGCCAGCTGGGCCTGGGTCCGCCGCAGCTCGTCGATGGTGAACGCCCGGCTGTCGGCCTCGTTGATGATCTTGTGGATGAACAGGCCCAGGGCCAACGAGATCGACAACGTGATGACGGTGCTGATGGCGATGCCGACGGCGTCGTCGCCGGTGCGGGGGGCCTGCCACAGCCGCACCGCCCCGATGGCCACGACCGCGGCGACCACGACGGCGGCGGCCCGGTTGCGCGGCAGCATCGCCCACGTCTGCGGGAACAGGCCGAACGTCAGGATCCACGCCGTGCCCGACCCGTCGAGGGCCATGAGGGCGACCAGTCCGACCCAGGCGACCGTCAGGTAGAGGTTGGCGGCCCGGGGAGCCTGCTCGCCGATGCCGCGACGGCCCCAGACGGCGTAGGCCGCCGCGATCACCGCGAGGCCCACGAGCGACCACCCGACGTGGTCACCGTCCTCGGCCAGCAGGACCGCAGCCGTCGTCGCGACGAGGACCCCGAAGAACAGGTGCCACCAGACGAGCTGCCGGCGCCACATCTCGTCGAGCTCGCCGGACGACGTCCCGGGCTCGGGGCGGCAGTCCGAGGGCTGGTCGGCGCTCATCGCCCCATCATGTCGTGCCGCGCTTGGTCCAGCGGAAGGTCCTGGCGCACAGGAGGAGTCCGGCGACGAGCCAGACAGCGAGGACGAGCGCGGTGCGGCCGTGCTCCCAGACCCCGGCCATCTCCTGGGTCTGCCAGTCGTCGGGGAAGAACACCGAGCGCATCCCCTGCGCGATCCACTTCAGCGGGAAGACGCTCGCCACCTGCTTGAGCCAGTCGGGCAGGTCGGTGAAGGCGAAGTAGACGCCCGAGATGAACTGCAGGACCAGTGTCGGGGCGATGACGATCGCCCCGACCGAGCGCGACGAGGAGGCCATGGAGGAGTAGGCGATCCCGAGCACCGTGCCGGTCGCCACGCCGAGCAGGAAGACCCAGAGGAACGTCACCCAGTTGCCGGCGCTCGTGGGGAGCTGCACCCCGAACCCCACCTTGGCGATGAGGATGAGCAGGACGAACTGCGCCAGTGAGGTGACGGCGACGAGCCCGACCTTGCCCAGGAAGTAGGCGACGGGCGGCATCGGTGTCGACCGCAACCGCTTGAGGGTGCCGTCGTCGCGTTCGACCGCCACGCTCAGCGCCATCGACTGGAAGCTCGTCAGCATCACACCGGCCGCGACCATGCCGGGCAGGAAGAACCGCGCCGCGTTGACGCCGGACTGCTCCTCGTTGCCGAACTGGTCGCCGAAGATCGTGGCGAACATCGAGAGCATGAGGATCGGGAAGACGAAGGAGAAGAAGACGGCCTCCTTCTCGCGGAAGTACATCTTGAGCTCGAGGATGGTCCGGTCCCACCCGATCGCTGCGGTGTTCATGCCGACACCGCCACGGCGTCGGCCGCACCGGTCACGCCGGCGACGCCGGCTTCGTCGAGGTGCGGGGCGATGAGTCCCAGGTAGGTGTCCTCGAGGGAGGGCCGACTGACGGTCAGCCGTGGGACCTCGCCGCCCAGCCGGGCCGCCAGCCCTGCGACGTACTGCGTCGGCATGCTGGTCCGCTCGCTGCGGCGGCTCCCGTCCTCCTCCCACGACACCGTGGCCTCCGAGGAGGCGCGTCCGCCGAGGTTCGCCGGGGTGTCGAGGGCGAGCATGCGACCGGCGGCGATGACGCCGACCCGGTCGGCGAGCTGCTCCGCCTCGTCGAGGTAGTGGGTCGTCAGCAGGATCGTCGTGCCGCCGTCCGCGAGGGAGCGGATGAGCTCCCAGAAGTCGCGGCGCGCCTGGGGGTCGAAGCCTGTCGTGGGTTCGTCGAGGAAGAGCAGCTCCGGTCGCCCGACGATGCCCAGCGCCACGTCGAGACGGCGGCGCTGACCTCCGCTGAGCTTGCCGATCCGGTCGTCGGCCTTGTCCTCCAGGCCCACCGCTGCGATGACCTCGTCGACGTCGCGCGGCGTGCGGTAGACCTTGGCGTTGCTGGAGATGACCTCTCGCGGCGTGAGCAGCTCCAGGCCCGTCGAGGTCTGGAGCACGATGCCCACGCGGTTGCGCCAGTCGAGGCCCGCGGTCTCGGGGTCGGCGCCGAGGACCGTGACCTCGCCGCCGTCACGGCGCCGGAATCCCTCGAGGATCTCGACCGTGGTGGTCTTGCCGGCGCCGTTGGGACCGAGCAGGGCGAACACCTCGCCCGCCTCGATCGTCAGGTCGAGGCCGTCGACGGCCTCACGGTTCCCGTAGGTCTTGCGCAGTCCGGTGACGGAGATCGGTGCGTCCATGGGACCACCCTCCCGCGCGGGGCACCGGTCGTGGCAGCGTCAGCCGGTTGATTCGGCGTCCACCGACCGGTGGACCCGCGTCAG